>PALN01000043.1 GCA_002706405.1 Rhodospirillaceae bacterium
CCTTGTCGCGGCAGGCCTCGATGGCCGCCGATCCCGTATCGCCCGAGGTCGCGCCCACGATGGTGATGCGCTGGCCGCGTTTCTTCAAAACGTAATCGAAGAACCGGCCCAGCACCTGCATGGCCACGTCCTTGAAGGCCAGGGTTGGCCCGTGGAACAGCTCCAGCAGGTATTCATCGTCGCCGATTTTCTTGAGCGGCAGGACGTCGGGGGCGTCGAAGGTCGCATAGGCGTCCTCGATCAGCGCCTTCAGGTCCGCCGCCGGGATGGCGTCGCCGACGAAGGGCGCCATGACCTTTTGCGCCAGGGCCGGATAGGACAGGTCCTTCATGGCGCGGATGTCGTCGGCGGAAAACTGCGGCCAGGTCTCGGGGACGTACAGGCCACCGTCGCGGGCGAGGCCGGCCAGCAGGACGTCCTCGAAACCAAGCGCGGGGGCTTCGCCCCGCGTGGAGATGTATCTGGGGTTTGTCATCTTAGCCGGCTAGATAGCGCGTTCTGAGGTGGTTCTCAAACACCTTTGGGTCGAGCGGCTTGCCCGTGGCGCTGATCAGGAGCTCCTTGGCGCTGACGAGCGAGCCCTTGCCATGGACGTTCTCGCGCAGCCAGGCCATCAGCGGCGCGAAGTCGCCGCGGCCGATGGCGGGCTCGATTTCCGGGTTCTGGTCGCGGGCGGCGGCGTAAAGCTGCGCGGCGGTCATGGCGCCAAGCGTATAGGTCGGGAAATAGCCCCAGGCCCCGTCGTACCAGTGGATGTCCTGCAGGCAGCCGAGGGTATCCGTCGGCGGGCGGATGCCCAAAAGCCGCTCCATGCCGTCGTTCCAGGCGCCCGGCAGGTCGGCGATTTCCATGTCGCCCTCGATCAGCGCCTTTTCCAGGCGGTAGCGCAGGATCACATGGGCCGGATAGGTCACTTCGTCGGCGTCGACACGAATGAACGAGCGTTCGACTTGGGTGTAGAGCCGGAACAGGTTGTCCGCGTCCCAGGCGGGACCCGTGCCGCCGAAGGTTTCGACCATGATGGGGGCGGCGAAATTGAGGAAGGTCTTGGACCGGCAGACCTGCATCTCGATCAGCAGGGACTGCGATTCATGGACCGACATGCCGAGCGCATGGCCCACGGGCTGGCCGCGCCAATCCTTGGGCAGGCCGCGTTCGTACATGGCATGGCCGGTTTCGTGCAGCACGCCCATGAGGGCCGAGGTGAAATCGTTGTCGTCATAGCGCGTGGTGATGCGCACGTCGTCCGGTGTGCCGCCGCAGAACGGATGCAGGCTGACGTCGAGCCGCCCGTGATGGAAATCGAAGCCCAGCATTTCCATGAACCGCTGGCCCAGCGCCTTCTGCTTTTCCTCGGGGAAGGGGCCGTCGGGCAGGATCACCTTGGGGGATTTCGCCTGATGGTCCAGCACTTCGCCCAGGAACCCGGGCAGGAAGCTTTCCAGTTCGCCGAATACGACGTCGATTTCCGCGGACCGGCCGCCGGGCTCGTAATCGTCCAACAGCGCGTCGTAGAGGCCCAGACCCAGGGCCTCGGATTTCATCTGCGCCTGTTCGCGGACCAGGTTCAAAAGCGTGCTGACCAGGGGCTGCACGGCCTTGAAGTCATTGTCGGCGCGGGCTTCACGCCATACGGCCTCGCAAGTGGTGGAGGCCCGGGACAGGCGGGTGACCAGATCCTCGGTCAGCGCCATCGCCTTGGTGACGCGGCGCTTGATCTCGCGCAGGTTGGCGCGTTGCCAGTCGTCCAGGCTGTCGGCCTCGGCTTCGGCGGCGGCGACCAGATCGCCGGTTTCCGATGCGGTCAGGATGCCGTGATGGACGGCGGACAGTTCGGCCAGTTGTTCCGAGCGGGCTTCGTGGCCGCCGCGCGGCATGACTGTGGACATGTCCCAATGCAGGACGGCCTGCGCTTCGGACAGGGCGTTCAGGCGCCGGAAACGCTGTTCCAGGCGGGCATAGGCCGTTTCATTCATCGGAGCACTGTCGGGCATGATGCCTATATGGGGCTAAACGTGCCGAAGATCAAAAGAATGGGACGAACAGGGTCCGGTCGGCCAAAAGGGCCAGGAAAATCCCGAACAGATAAAGGATCGTATAAAAGAACATGGGCCGGCAGGGGCCCTGCTTGGCGTCGGCGACGTTTTCCGCCCGCCACACGCGGCCCATATGCATGACCAGACCGATATTCAGACCGGCGACGGCCAGGGCGTAAAGCCAGCCGGACAGGCCGAGCGCCACGGGCGCGAAGGTCGCGGGCACCAGCAGCGCCGTGTAGACGGCCATTTGAATTTTGGTGCGGTGTTCGCCGACGACCACGGGCAGCATGGGCACGCCCACGTTCATGTAATCCTGGCGGCGGAACAGGGCGAGCGCCCAGGTATGGGGCGGCGTCCACAAGAAGATGATCATGAACAGCGCGATGGCACCCCAGGGGTCGGCCAGGAAACCGGCGTTCCCGGTGACCGCGGCCCAGCCGATGACCGGCGGCAAAGCGCCCGAGGCGCCGCCGATGACGATGTTCTGCGGCGTGCGGCGCTTCAGCCAGACCGTATAGATGAACACGTAGTAGAGGATCGTGAAGGCCAGCAGCGCGGCCGAAATCAGGTTGACCCAGACGCCCATGGCGATGACCGAGGCGAGGGCCAGCACCGAGCCGAAGATCAGCGCGTTGCGGGGATCCATGCGGCCCGCCGGGATCGGCCGGTTCATGGTGCGCTGCATGTGCAGGTCGATGTCGCGGTCGTACCACATGTTGATGGCGCCGGAGGCACCGGCGCCGATGGAAATGCACAGGATCGCGACGAAAGCTTCCCAAGTGCCGATGGCGCCGGGCGCCATGACCAGGCCGACCATGGCCGTGAACACCACCAGGGACATCACCCGGGGCTTCAAAAGCAGGGCGTAGTCGGCCAGGCGGAACTGAGGTTCCGGGCGGGGCGCAGCCTTGTTCGATGCGCTGATATTCGGGGCGACGGTGTCGCTCACGGGCGTCCTCTTGGTGTTGGTCGGTGTGCGTTGCCTGGGCGTTTTATATTTTAAGTTCGCGCCGAGGGCCAGTGTCCGTTGGTCCAGGTCGGCGCAAAAGTGCGCGCGCGGTGATCCAGATGAACATGACGCCGCCGGCCACGGCGATCACAGCACCCACCCCCATGCCATACAACCCGACCTTGGCGCCGAGCGCTTCCAGCCCGGCGATGTCGCCGGCCACCTTGCGCGGCGCCCCGTATCCGCCGGCCAGGAACAGGCCCGCCGAATGCAGGGCCTGGCCCAGGCCATAGAGCCAGAACAGGGTGAATACGGCGCGGCTCAGCTTGGGGGCTCGGTCGAGGGACGGCAGCAGGGCACAGAACACCAAGCCCATCAGGGCCAGGTTCACGCCGCCGATGACGCCGTGGTAATGGGCCGGGGTGCGGGTATCGGCGCCGTCGACGAACAGGCCCAGGGCCCCGCCCAGGAAGAACACCGCCATCGACAGATAGATCGCCTGACGGGCCAGCCGGGCGCGATCGTCCGTCGGCGGCGTGCCGCCGCCGGTAAACAGAAACGCGGCGGCCAGGACCACGGGGGCCGGCCCCAGCAGATACTGCAGGTTGGTGAAGGCCTGGGTCTGTTCCGGGCTGAACGCGGGATAAATCCAATAGAGGGCCGGGCCGATCAGGGCGAACAGGGCCAGTGCCGCCATCGCCCAGAAGAACAGGCCGCTCGGAAGGGGACGGCCGGCGGCACCCGCCAGCGCCCACCAGGCGCAGAGCATCAGGCCGGTGTTGACGAACTGCAGAACATGTCCGCCGCCCCAGAACAGGCGTTCGTTCAACTCGGGCGATGTCGGTTCGCTGGCGGCCATCTGGAAGGTCACGGCGAAGCAGCCGAAGGCGGCGACGTAGATCAGCGCGGTCATCAGGATACCGTGGCCGCCGGACCCCGGTTCGTTGACGCGGCGCAGGAATGCTGCGGCCAGACGCAGGATGACGAACAGCACGCCCATGAACAGGAACACCAGCCCCAGATAGTAGAGCGGGTCGATCACCGTCGGCACGTAGTTGTTGAGGGACGGCTCGGTATCGTGTTTCAGCGCCGGGATCATCAGCAGGATTTCCCCGGCCGCGACCAACCATACGGCGGAACGGCCCGTGGACCGGCCGCGTGACCGGCCCCCGTCCAGATGATAGGTGGTCGCCGCCGCCAGGGCGCCGAGCAGACACAGGAACCACACGACGAAGGAATAGACGACGTGGATGACCAGGCCTTTCTCGAAAAACCGAAGGGGCCAGGGGATCAGCGTTTCCGCGCCCGGCACGCGGGACGCGGCGAGCAGAAGGGCGAAGACGCCGGCAATGGCGAGCGCCGCCAGCCCCAGAAGGAGCCAGGCGCGAATTTCCCAGCGGGCGTCCTCGCTGTCGACGGCGGTGCCCAGGGTGCCGTTCGGGGTATCTGTCGTCATCGTCATTGGCCTGTATAGGGATAAAGGTGAACGGCCATAACGTAGACGACGACGCCGGAAATGCCGACATACATCCACAGCGGCCAGACCCAGCGCGCGAGAGCCTTGTGGCGCGCGAACTGTCCGGTCAGGGCCCGCCAGAAGGTCATGGGAACCAGGGGCGTGATGGCGATGGCGCCGATCACATGGACGATCAGGATCGTGAAGTAGACGGGCCGGATCATGCCTTCGCCGCCGAATTTGGCGAAGCCGGAATTCAGCTTGTAGATCACATAGACCACCAGGAACGCGATCGAGGCGCCGGCGGCACAAAGCATCATGGCACGGTGCTTGGTTTTCGCCCCTTGCTTGATGAACACGTAGCCGATGGTCATGAACACCACGGACAGCGCGTTGAAACCGGCAATCAGATGGGGCAGGTCTTGAACGGTCATCGCGGGGGACGATCTAGCGGGTCGTCATGTTCAGCCAGAACAGGCAGTACAAAACCACCGCCACGACGCCCAGGATGGCGCCCAATTGCCAGTTCTTCATCATCTTACATTCCTTACTCAATTTGCGCCGCCGGCCGATTGGGACCGGGCGCTGCCACAGGCCTGAACTCAAGAGGCCGCCTGCTCCAGGTTGGACCATGAGGGCGGAAAATCAAGGCTAATAGGCCGTTTGTCCAGGGCAAAAAAGCCTTTGCAACGCCGCCGGGGAGTGCTAGCTAAGACCCCTCGTCTCCCCGGTGGCGAGGCGCCGTCAGGCGCGGCCGGGTGTAGGCAATATGGGTTAAGAAACAAGGGCCTAACGGATTAACGACGTTTGAGTGTAAATCCCAATGCCCGGTAATTTCGGATGAGGACCATGACCTTGAGACTGCACGCCCTGATCACAGGAGCCGCTCTTTTCCTTCTTTCCTTCGGCGGCAGCGCCCTGGCAGACGGCATCGCGACGCCCTGGCAGATGAACTTCCAGGAAGCCGCATCCCCGGTCATGGAGCGAATCGAGGATTTTCATAATCTGCTGTTTTGGATCATCACGGCCATTACGCTGTTCGTGTTGGTTCTGCTGATCTACGTGATCGTCAAATTCAACGAAAAGGCCAACCCGGTCCCGTCGAAGACGACGCACAATACCTTTATCGAGGTGGTGTGGACCGTGGTGCCGATCATCATTCTGGTGGTGATCGCCGTGCCGTCGTTCAAGTTGCTGTTCTATCAGGACAAATACGAAAACCCGGACATGACCCTCAAGGTCGTCGGCCATCAGTGGTACTGGTCCTACAGCTATCCGGATCAGGGCGGTTTCGGGTTCGACAGCCAGATTGTCCAGGAAGAGGATCTGAAGCCGGGTCAGCCGCGCCTTCTGACCGTGGACAACTCGGTGGTTCTGCCGATCGATACCAACATCCGCGTGCTGCAGACGGCCGATGACGTGATCCATAACTGGGCCATGCCGGCCTTCGGCATGAAGTTGGACGCCGTTCCCGGCCGGACCAACGAAAACTGGGTGCGCATCACCAAGACCGGCGATTACTACGGTCAGTGTTCGGAGCTTTGCGGTGTCGGCCATGCCTACATGCCGATCCATGTGAAGGCGGTCACGAAGGAAGAATTCGCGGCCTGGGTGGCGACGGCCAAGGCGAAGTATGCCGACTCGATGCCTGCCCCGGCGGCCGAAGAGGCTCAGGTTAAGGTCGCCCAGGCCAAAAACTGACCAGGCGGTTTGATAGCGCATTCAAGGATTCACGGCACGCTGCGGCGGCCGCAATACAACGGAACGAGAAGAGGTTGACCCATGGCCAGTGAAGTGAGCGCCCACGACGGACACGCCGGGCACGACGATCACAACCACGCTCCCAAAGGCATCGGGCGGTGGCTCTATTCCACCAACCACAAGGACATCGGGACCATGTACATGGTCCTCGCGATGATCTGCGCCATCCTGGGTGGGACCGCATCCTGGCTGATCCGCTTGGAACTGGCCGAGCCGGGCATTCAATTCATCGCCGACGCGCATTTCTACAACGTGCTGGTCACGGCGCACGGCTTCCTGATGATCTTCTTCTTTGTCATGCCGGCGCTGATCGGCGGTTTCGGCAACTGGTTCGTGCCGATGATGATCGGCGCGCCGGACATGGCTTTCCCGCGGATGAACAACGTTTCGTTCTGGCTGCTCGTGGCCGCCACGGTCCTGCTGATCTTCTCCGGTTTGATCGGCGGCGGTGCGGCGACCGGCTGGACGGTCTATCCGCCGCTTTCCAGTATCGATTTCAGCCCCAGCATGGCCGTGGATTTCGCGATCCTGTCCCTGCACGTCGCGGGTGCGTCGTCGATCCTGGGCGCCATCAACTTCATCGTCACCATTCTGAACATGCGCGCGCCGGGCATGACGATCCACCGCATGCCGCTGTTCGTCTGGGCGATGCTGATCACCGCCTTCCTGCTGCTGCTGTCCCTGCCGGTTCTGGCCGGTGGTCTGACCATGCTGCTGACCGACCGTAACTTCGGCACCACGTTCTTCGTGCCGTCCGGCGGCGGCGATCCGATCCTGTGGCAGCACCTGTTCTGGTTCTTCGGTCATCCCGAGGTCTACATCATGATCGTGCCGGCCTTCGGCATCATCTCGCAGATCGTGTCGACCTTTTCCAAGAAGCCCGTGTTCGGCTATCTCGGCATGGCCTATGCCATGGTCTCGATCGGCGTCATCGGTTTCATCGTGTGGGCCCACCACATGTATACGGTCGGTCTGAACGTGGAAACGCGGGCCTACTTCGTGGCCGCCACCATGGTCATCGCCGTGCCCACGGGGGTTAAGATCTTCTCGTGGATCGCGACCATGTGGGGCGGATCGATCCGCTTCGACACACCCATGCTGTGGTCGATCGGCTTCATCTTCCTGTTCGTGGTCGGCGGTGTGACCGGTGTGGTGCTCGCCAACTCGGGCGTCGACCTGGCGTTCCACGACACCTACTACGTGGTCGCCCACTTCCATTACGTGCTGTCGCTCGGCGCCGTGTTCGCCATCTTCGCCGGCTGGTACTACTGGATCGGCAAAATGTCCGGTTACCAGTATCCGGAAGGCCTGGGCCGCCTGCACTTCTGGGTGACCTTCGTCGGCGTCAACGTCCTGTTCTTCCCGCAGCATTTCCTGGGCATGGCCGGTATGCCGCGTCGTATCCAGGATTATCCCGACGTCTATTCGGGCTGGAACATGGTGTCGTCGGTCGGCGCTCTGATCACCATCCTCGGGACCCTGATCTTCTTCGTCGGGGTGTGGCGGACCTTTGCCGCCGGCAAGGCCGCGGCCGCCAATCCGTGGGGCGAAGGGGCCACGACCCTCGAGTGGACCGTCGCCAGCCCGGCGCCGTTCCATACCTTCGAGGACGTGCCCGACATGACCGGTAAGGTCGAGGCCCACTAAGGCCCGGCTCTGGAACTGGCAACGAGGATCCCGCCCGTGTCACGGCAACCACGTAAATCCAACAATCGGCGGACGGCGCTTGCGCTGTTCGCCGTTGTCGGCGGCATGGTCGGCCTGTCCTATGCGTCGGTCCCGTTGTACCAGTTGTTCTGTCAGGTCACCGGCTATGGCGGCACGACCCAGGTATCGACCACCGATGCCGCCGCCGTTCCGGCTGGGCTCCAGGGCAAGACGATCACCATTGCGTTCGATGCCAATGTGTCGCGTGACCTCAACTGGACCTTCCGTCCGGAACAGCGCCGGCTAACCCTTCATCCCGGGGAACAGGCGCTGGCTTTCTATTCCGCCAGGAACGACGAGAGCGCGCCGGTGACCGGCACGGCCAGTTTCAATGTGACGCCTTACAAGGCCGGTATCTATTTCACCAAGATCGAGTGCTTCTGCTTTACCGAGCAGACGCTGCAGGCCGGTCAACAGGTCGACATGCCAGTTCAGTTCTATGTCGATCCGGAATTCTTCACGGACCCCAATACCAAGGACGTAAGCGAGATCGTGCTGTCCTACACGTTTCACCGGGCGGCTGACGCGGCCCCTGCCGTTCAGAAAACCAGTGCCGTCGCCAAGGGCGACGCGCGCACGGGTGGTTGAGCGGTTTCATCAGACAGGTTTAAGGGAACCTCGGTTCCTTCTACGAACGACCAAAGGGAGTAAAAATAATGGCGAGTGGCGGTAATCATCCCTTCCACATGGTGGAGCCCTCAAAGTGGCCCTTCGTGGGATCGGTCGCGGCCCTGACGACGGCCTGCGGGGGTATCTGGTTCATGCACGGCGGCCCGTGGTATCTGATGGCGGCCGGTTTCGTCATCATGTTCTACACCTTCTACGGATGGTGGAAGGACGTGGTTGCCGAAAGCCTGACCCGCAAGTACCACACGGATGTGGTCTCCCATGGCCTGCGTGTCGGCATGCTGCTGTTCATCGCTTCGGAAGTGATGTTCTTCTTCGCCTTCTTCTGGGCCTTCTTCCACGCCTCGGTGCCGTTCCTGTCGAACGTCGCCACCGTGCCGTGGCCGCCCCAGGACATCATGCCCTTCAACCCGTGGAACATTCCGTTCCTGAACACCCTGATCCTGTTGACCTCGGGTGCGACGGTGACGGTCGCGCACCATGCGATCCGTCATGGCGACAACAAGATGTGCGCGCGCTGGCTGGTTTACACTGTCGTCCTGGGCATGATCTTCACGGGCTTCCAGGCCTACGAATATCACCATGCCGCCTTCGGCCTGAAGGACGGGATCTATCCCTCGACCTTCTATCTGGCCACCGGCTTCCACGGCTTCCACGTGATCGTCGGAACGACCTTCCTGCTGATCTGCCTGATCCGGGCATCGAAGGGTCATTTCACGGCGGAAAAGCACATCGGCTTCGAAGCGGCCGCCTGGTACTGGCACTTCGTTGACGTGGTCTGGCTGTTCCTGTTCGTCTCCATCTACTGGTGGGGCAAGGGGACCGCGACCCAGCTTCTCTAAAGATCACGCAGATCCTTTGGTTTCGGAAACGCTCCCCTTCGGGGGAGCGTTTTCTTTTTGTCCGCTTTCCCCCACCCGCCGCTAGTAATCGGGGCAACCTCCGCTTATCTTCATTCCACGTCTGGGGGATGTACAATTTCAGGAGTTGGCCATGAACGAACTTGCGAGCACCCCGACCCCCGACGCGGGCGATGAAGGCATGACGCCGGTCTTCCGCGCGATGAAGGGCCGCTGCCCGCGCTGCGGCGAAGGGCATCTGTTCAAGGGCTACCTCAAGGTCGCGGATACCTGCGACGTCTGCGGCATGAGCTTTCATGGCCATGACACGGGCGACGGGCCCGTGGTGCCGATTTTGCTGATCATCGGCGGTATCATCGTCGGCTTGGCGCTCGGCCTGGAGATCGTCTACGAACCGCCCGTCTGGGTCCATCTGCTGTTATGGATTCCCCTCGGCACGCTGCTGACGCTCGGCATCATGATACCCCTGAAGGGTATGGCCGTGGGCCTGCAGTACAAATACAGATCGACCGAGGAAGAGACCCGCCCGGGCGGGGTCTAGGGCCGGCCGGAGCGGGCCTGCGCCGGCGGGCAAGGCACGGTGGCATAGGAACAAAACACGCAGCAGTCACCCGGTTCCGGCGTCAACAGGCTGCCGCATTCCATGCATTGGTAATAATAGATGCACTGGTCCGTCGGCATGACCTCGGTCGCCGTATGCTCGCACATGGGGCAGGTCAGGGTCGTGATCTGGGATATGGGGCCATCGATGCTCATGCCCGTGATCCTACGGCAGATAGCCCAGGAAGCGCCACCACAGGTAGCTCAGCGGCAGCAGAAACACGATGGTCAGGGCAGCCAGCAGCAGGGTGAATCGGCCGGCCTGGCGTAGGCTGACGCCGCCCAGCTGTATCGCCACCACCAGGGGCGGGACCTGGTAGGGCAGAAACATGGTCGAATAGCCCAACACGAAGGTCATCAGCACGGTGACCAGCGGAAAACCCGTCGCCGTGGCCAAATCCTGGGCGAACGGCGGCAGCACGGCGGGCACGCTGGGCGCCGTGGCCAGAATGCCGGTGACCGAGCCCAACCCGATCAAGGTCGCGAAGTTGGTCGCGGGGGTCGCGGGGTCGAGCGGCAGCAGCGGCAGGATGCGGGCCGCCAGTTCGCGGCCGACGCCGGAATCGACGATGATCGCGGCCACGGACAGCACGGCCGCGATATAGATGACCGAGGCCGTGTTGAAGCGGGTCATGAAATCGTCCTTGCTGACCAGGTCGATGCCGGGCAGCAGGCACACGACCCCCGCCGACAGGGCGACCCAGGCCGGCGAAATGCCGTGCCAGAAATCAAGCGCCCAAAGAGCCAGGGTGACGACCAACACATAGGACAAAACCTTTTCGTCCCGGGTCATGGGCAGCGCATCGGCGGTTTGGGCGGTGGATCCATCCGCGCGGTCGGGAAACAGCATCAGCACGGCGAAATAGATGGCGATCGCCTTGAACACCCCGATGATGGGAAAGTGCAGCAGCAGATAGGCGCCATAGGTGAAATGCAGGTCGTAGAGCGTTTCCGCCGTGCCGGCCAGGACCATGTTGGGCACGTTGGCGGGCAGGATGGCGACGGCGGGCATCCAGGTGCCGCAGGCGACGGCCATGACCAGACCGAGGCGCCCGTTGCGGCCTTCGGTAAAGCCCAGGCGATCGGCCAGAGCCAGGGCGATCGGCACCAGCAGGATCACCCGCCCCATGGTCGACGGCATGACGAACGACAGCGCCACGCCGACCAGGATCATGGCTGCGACCTGGGCCTTGTAGGTTTCGCCGAACAGGCCCGTCAGTCGCGCCGCCAGGCGGCCGCCCAGGCCCGTGCGGGTGACGGCGATGCCGACGATCAGGCCGCCGAAGGTCAGCCACAGGGCGGTCGAGGACCAGCCGGCGAAGATGACGTCGGCGGGGGCGACGGCGATCAGCGAGGCCACGGCGAAGAAGGCAAGCCCCGTCACGAATTCCGGGATGACGCCGGTGGCGAAAAACCCCATGGCAAACAGGATGAGCGCGGCGCCCCGCAAAACCTTGGGCTCCCAGCCCTCAGGCGCGGGGGCCACCAACAGGATGACGGCAATGGCGAGCACGGCAAGCGCCGTCCACCGGGCCAGAGTCATTTTTCGGCTTGATGCAGACATGGGTCCTCCGCTGCCCCGAATGGGCGTCCCCCCGTCATGCTTTTAGCGGTCGGGCCGGTGCGGGAAAAGTGCTCAATGCTCGGCAAATCACGGCGCCAGCCCGTGGCGCGGGTCGACAAAGAACGATACACTTCTTCCAGACGTCGCCGTCCATTGCTGGAACCTGACCGCATGACCAAGACATCCAAGACTTCACCGCCGGGCATCGAGGCCAAGGATGGCGATCCGACGTCGCCGTTCCCTGACGCGGAAGAGGCACAACGCGCGGCCCAGGCCTTGAACGAGCGCTGCCAGCGCATCATGCAGCGGTTCTGGGACCGGCAGGCGGAACAGCATGGGTTTCAAATTCCGGACCCGCTGGTGGTCGGCAAGGCGTTTTTCGAACTGGGTGCCGCCATGCTGCAGGATCCGGCCAAGCTGGCCGAAGCGCAATCGAAGTTGTGGCAGGGCTACGCCGAGCTGTTCGATGCCGCGTCCAAGCGCTTGAGCGGGGAGGAAGCCGCCCCGGTGGCCGCCCCGGCCCCGGATGACAAGCGGTTCAAGGACGAAGCCTGGTCGGAAAACGTCCTGTTCGACACCCTGAAGCAATCCTACCTTTTGACCTCGAACTGGATCCGCGACGCGGTCAGCGACGTTGACGGCCTGGATCCGAAAACGCGGGAGAAGGTCACTTTCTATACCCGGCAATGGGTCAATGCCCTGGCGCCCACCAATTTCGCCGCGACCAATCCCAAGGTCATCCAGCGCACCCTCGACACCAAGGGCGAGAATCTGGTCAAGGGCCTGGACCGCCTGCTCGAGGACCTGGAGCGCGGCGAGGGCCAGCTGCGCATTTCCATGACCGATGAAACGGCCTTCACCCTGGGGCAAAACATCGCGGTCAGTCCGGGCAAGGTCGTCTACCAGAACGATCTGATGCAGTTGATCCAATACGCGCCGTCGACGGAAAAGGTGTTCAAACGGCCGCTTCTGATCGTGCCGCCCTGGATCAACAAGTTCTACATCCTGGATTTGCAGCCCAAGAATTCATTCATCAAATGGGCTGTCGACCAGGGCCATACGGTGTTCGTCGTGTCCTGGGTCAATCCCGATGAAAGCCTTGCCGACAAGGCCTTCGAGGACTACATGCTCGAAGGTCCCCTGGCCGCCATGGACGCGATCCGCGACGCCACCGGCGAGGACCGCGTCAACATCATCGGCTATTGCATCGGCGGCACCCTGACGGCGTCGACCCTTGCCTATATGGCGGCACAGCCGGAGGGGGCGCCGTATACCGCCGACCGGGTCGCCTCCGCGACGTTCTTCACGACGATGACGGATTTTTCCGAGCCCGGCGAACTGGGTGTGTTCATCGACGAGGAGCAGCTGGATTTGCTCGAGGAACACATGGCGGAAAAGGGCTACCTGGAAGGCAGCTACATGAGCCAGGTGTTCAACATGATGCGCGACAACGACCTGATCTGGTCCTTCGTCGTCAACAACTACCTCCTGGGGCGCGAGCCCATGGCTTTCGACCTTCTGTACTGGAATTCCGACAACACGCGCATGCCCGCCATGATGCACGGCATGTACCTGCGCAAGATGTATCTGGAAAACCGGCTGGTGCAGCCGGGCGGCATCACCCTGGCCGGGACGCCCATCAACCTGACGAAGATCAACACCCCGGTCTACATGCTGTCGACCCACGACGATCACATCGCGCCCTGGAAATCGACTTATGCGGCGACGCAGCTATATTCCGGGCCGGTCCGCTTCGTGCTGTCCGCCTCGGGCCATATCGCGGGCGTCGTCAACCCGCCGGCGGCGAACAAGTACTGCCATTGGATCCATGCCAAGACACCCAAGGATCCGGACGCCTGGTTCAACGCCGCGACCCGTCATGAAGGCTCCTGGTGGCCCGACTGGCAGAAGTGGATCGCCAAAAAATCCGGCGCCAAGGTGGCCGCCCGCACGCCGGGAGACGGCAAACTGAAAGCGATCGAAGACGCCCCGGGGTCTTACGCCGCCGTGCGGTTGGGGTAACCCGGGTCGCTGATGGGGAAAAGCCGCCGTGTAACGGCGGTCTTGCCCCAAACATGCATTCACATATTATATATTTATAAATTGAGCTCGCGCGAAGGGACCTGTGCTGGTTGTCGCGTGAAAAAGGAGTCTTTGCATTCATCAGGGGGGGGCAATGACCAGGCTTATCGACTTCAAGAAATTGAGCACGAAGTTCTTCGGCGCGACGGTGCTTCTGTTCGCCGTCGCGGGGGTGGTCACTGTCATCATGAGCACGCGCAGTCTGGATCGGCTGAGTGCGATCATCGGCGAGGTCGATGCGTTGCTGAGCCGTGAAAGTGCTGCATTGCAGTCCGCCCACACCGACCGGCTGAAGGCGGAACAAGCCCGCGACCGTGCGGTGATCACGGCGGAGAACGCCAAGGAACTGGCCACGCGGCAGCAACAGATCGCCGTGCGGGAGGCCGAACTTCAAGGGTACTATCAGGGCGCGTTGCGCATCGTCGCTTCGCAGCTGGAATCGATCCTGTCCCCCATGAGCAAACCCGACCGGGAATTTTTCATTCTGGACGGCTCGGTTTTTCTTGCGGTGCTTGAAGGGGCCAATTCCATTGGATTTTATGCCATCCAGGACATGGATGGATTGGCGGACCTTGCCGATACGGAAGGTTTTGCACCCGCGCGGACCAAGACCTTCGAGAAGGTCATCAGCGAGAATTTGGGCGTCGAAACCCCGCATTTGGCGATCGACCGTGAGGCCGGTCTGATCCGGATCGCGGCGCTGATCGGTCCGACCGCGGACCGTTTCGGGATGATCGAAGTCATTCTCCAGGATCGCCTGACCCCGATGAAGGTCGAGGCCCGTGAATTGGCGCAGTCCTACGCGGCCAAGCTGGCGGAACAATCGGCGAAACAGGACCAGCAGTTTCAGGCGCGCTTGGCGGAACTGGCCGCGCAGCGCGCGAACCGTGACGAAATGCGTGCCAAGCAGGAGGCGCGGACCGCCGACGAGGAGCGCTCCGCGCGGCGCTTGTTGATCATGGCGGTGGTTCTGTCGTCGCTTTTCGGCGCCGTCGCCATCAGCGTCCTGGTCGTCAGGTTGATCACGCGCCCTCTCGAACGAAATGTCGCGATCATGACCCGTTTGGCCGGCAACGACACGGATGTCGAAGTGTCAGATGCGCATCGTACGGACGAAATCGGCGAAATGGCGCAGGCGGTTCAGGTCTTCAAAGACAGCTTGATCGCGGCGGAACAGCAGGCGCGGGAACGACAGGCGGAACGCGCGGCCCGCGACGAAAGGGTCCAGAAGATCGAGGCCATGGCCAAGGAGTTCGACGCGCAGGTGTCCGGATCGCTCGATAATGTCGGCACGGCAACCCGGGAAATGAGGACCACGTCGGAGCAGATGTCCGGGGTCGCCCAACAGACCGCCGATCAGACCAAACTGGTGACCGAGGCCTCGGAAACGGCGGCGCATAGCGTGCAGACCGTGGCTACGGCGGCGGAGGAATTGTCCAAGTCGATCACCGAGATTGCAGAGCAGGCGGCGACGTCGACCCGGGTGTCCGAAGATGCCGCCGATCAGGCCCGCGAGACGGATGAGCGGGTCCGGCGCCTGAACGACGCGGCAGTGAAGATCGGCGCCGTAATCCAGCTGATTACCGACATTGCTGAGCAGACCAACCTTCTGGCCTTGAATGCGACCATCGAGGCGGCCCGCGCCGGCGATGCGGGCAAGGGCTTTGCCGTGGTCGCGTCGGAGGTCAAGAACCTGGCCAACCAGACCGCCAAGGCGACCGAGGAAATTGCCGCCCAGGTCGCCAACATTCAGTCTGAGACCGGGGATACGGTGCGCGCGATCTCGAAAATCACGGAAAGCGTCGACAAGATGTGCGAAATCGCCGCCGGCATTTCCGCCGCGGTCGAGCAGCAATCGGCCGCGACGCGGGAAATCGCCCGCAATACGGACGAGGCCACCGTCGGGACCCGCCGCGCCAGCGACAGCACCGCCCAGGTTGCCCAGGCGGCCACCGAAACGGAACAATCGGCGGCCGAAGTGCTCAAGTCCGTTGATACGCTCGACCGGGAAGGCGACCGCCTGCGCCGCTATGTCACCGAGTTTCTGGATCGGGTGCGCGCCGCCTGAATCCGGCGTCGGCAAAAATGGCTTAAAATGCGACCGGAATATTTGCCGAAGTCTTTGAATACAGGCATAGTTCCGGCATGTCTAATGCTCCTGCTCTGAACCTCCGCGACGGCGCGGCCGAAGATGCCCGCCGATTCCAGGCGAACCTGGAATTGCTGGCCGAAATGTCCCAGGATTTCGCGGCGTCTCGCGATCTGGACGCGGCCCTGCTCAAGGCCGTGGGGCATATCACGGATTCGGTCAATGCCGAGGGCGGGGCCCTGTTCCTGCTCGACGAGCAGGGAGAAAACCTGCGCTGTCATGCCTGCGTGGGGGCGACGGAGATTACCGGCCTGATAATCGCCGCGGACAAGGGCATCGTCGGGCGTTCGGTGCAGAACAATCTGGGCGAAATCGTCCGTGACGTGTCCAAGGACCCGAATTTCTTTGGCGGGGTCGACGAAAAGACCGGCTATACGACCAAATCCATCCTCTGCGCGCCGCTCACCGTGAAGGACGAGCGCATCGGCGCCATCGAGCTGATCAACAAGCGGGGCGGCGACGGGCTGTTCAGCCCCGATGATCTGAATTTTCTCGAGGCCCTGGCCGCCTCGGCGGCGCTGGCGATTCTCAACGCCCGTCAGGCGGATGCGCTGTTGGAGCAGGAGCGCATCAAACGCGAACTGGAACTGGCCCGCGAAATTCAAAGCTCCCTCTTGCCCCGGCAACCCGGCGACGACGCACCCATCGGCGGGATCAATCAGCCCGCGCGCGAGGTTTCCGGCGATTTCTTTGACCATTTTCCGCTGGAAGACGGGCGCATCTGCTTTTGCCTGGGCGATGTGTCGGGCAAGGGCGTGAACGCGGCCTTGCTGATGGCCAAGACGGCCAGCCTCTATCGTTGTCTGGGCAAGGCCATTCTGTCGCCGGGCCGCCTGTTGGCCCTGGTCAATCGCGAGATCTGCGAAACCGCGGCGCGCGGCATGTTCGTCACCATGGTTGGCGGCATTTACGATCCGCGCACGGGCGTGGTGACGCTGTCCAATGCGGGGCACGAACCGGCCCTGTTGCTGACGCCGGAAGGTGAGTTCCAGGCGTTCGAGGCCGAGGGCCCGCCGCTCGGCATTCTGGCCGATCCGCCGACCAAGGACGGCTACCCGGAAACGGCGATCGACCTGCAGGGCGGCAGCTTGTGGGTCTTCACCGACGGCGTGACCGAAGGCTACACCGATGACGCCGGCACGGAGCTGGGCGTCGACGGCGTCAAACGCATCCTGCTGGACACCCGCGGGCAATCGCTGCGGGCGCGGCTTGATGCCGTGGTCGGGGTCATCAAG
The DNA here is from genome assembly GCA_002706405.1 of Rhodospirillaceae bacterium. Taxonomy (GTDB): domain Bacteria; phylum Pseudomonadota; class Alphaproteobacteria; order Rhodospirillales; family Casp-alpha2; genus UBA1479. The sequence continues at coordinate 17,030 of PALN01000043.1, forward strand.
CCCGGCGACGACGGCATGCGCGATGACGTCACCCTGCTGGGCGTGACCGACACGGCGGCCGAACGGCCGGCGGCCCTGGCCGCCGCCGAACGGGTGACCGGAAGCTCGGAATTGATCATGTCCATGCGCTTGCCGGCGCGGGCGGATCGGTTGCGGGTCATCCGCCATGCCGTGCGCGCGGCCTTGAATTTCCTGACCTGCGCGGACGAGATGACCGAAGAAGTCATCCTGGCCGTGGACGAAGCTTGTCAGAACGTGGTGCGCCATGCCTATGGCGGGCGCGCCGATGGTGAAATCGCGATCGAACTTCGCCGCGACGGCGACGATTTCGTGGTCGAACTGCAGGATTTCGCCGCCCCCGTCGATGCGGACAACGTCAAGGGGCGCGATCTTGAGGATATCAAACCGGGAGGTCTCGGCGTTCATCTGATCCATGAAATCATGGACGATGTTCAATTCGTGACGCCTCCCGCCGGGGTGGGTAATCTGTTACAACTGCGAAAGCGGCTTCAAACAAAAGCCGGCGCATCTTGAGGGGACTGGACATGAAACACGAAGTCAAAGACGTGGGCGGGTCCGTCGTGATCGCTTTTGAAGGCGATGTCGATCTGCAAACGTCACCGAAGGCGCGCGAAGCTCTGCTGGCCACCGTCGGTCAGGGCAAGCCCGTGGTCGTCGATCTGGCCAAGGTCGGTTATATCGATTCATCAGGCGTCGCGTCGCTGGTCGAAGCCTTGCAGACCGCCAAGAAAGGCGGTCAGACCCTGGCCCTGGCGGCTGTCAGCGAGGGGGCGCTTCGGGTGCTCAAGCTGGCGCGCCTCGATGCCGTATTTGCCATTCATGGCAGCGTGGACGACGCCGTTTAGGCTTCGCCGCGCCCCTGCTGACCGGAGAAACCGCGCGTGACCCCAACCGATACCCGAAACCCGATCGTCGTCACGACCGAAAGAGTCGGTCGCGCCGCCGTCGCCGGCATCGAGGAGATCGGCATGGGCGCCATGATGGTGGTGGAAAGTTTCTACTGGCTGATCTTCGGGCGGCGCGAAAAGCAGGCCGTGCGCCTGGGCGCCATCGCCGAACAATGCATGGCCATCGGTATTCAGGCGGTACCGATCATCGCCCTTCTGGCCGCGACCATCGGCATGATGCTGGCGATCCAGGGCATTCACACGCTGCGCATCTTCGGCGCCGAAAGCCGGGTCACCGTCGGCATCTCATTTTCCGTGGTGCGCGAATTCGCGCCCCTGATTACCGGCATCGTCATCGCCGGGCGGTCCGGCTCGGCGCTCGCCGCGCGCATCGGCACCATGAAGATCAATCAGGAAGTCGATGCTCTTTACGTCATGGGCATCAATCCGGTGCGCTTCCTGGTCGTGCCGGCCATGGTGGCGATGCTGATCATGGTGCCGGCGCTGACGTTGTTTTCCGATTTCGTCGGGCTGTTCTTCGCCGGCGTCTACGTGAACCTGGATCTCGGCATCTCGCTTGCCGCCTATATGGATCAGACGATCGAGCTTCTCAGCGTCGACGATCTGATGCATGGCCTCGGCAAAAGCGTGATCTTCTCGATCCTCATCGCCGTGATCGGCGTGGTCAACGGGGCCTCGGTCCAGGGCGGCGCCGAAGGCGTGGGCAAGGCGACGACCCGTGCGGTCGTGCAATCCATTTCGGCGATCATCGTGACGGACATGCTGTTCGCCTTCGTGGTGACGCGGTAGGGACAGGGACATGACGGAAACCGCCCAAACATCCCCCCGCAGCGTGATCGAGGTTCGCGACCTGGTCACCCATTACGGCGATCGCATGATCCTGAAGGGCATCTCCATGGACGTCCATGCCGACGAGGTCATGGTCATCATGGGCGGTTCCGGATCCGGGAAAAGCACGCTTTTGCGCCATCTGATGGCGCTCGAACATCATACGTCGGGGACCATGCGCATTCTGGGCGAGGACATCGACAAGCTGTCGGGGGTCGAACTGGTCGAACTGCGCCAGAAGCTGGGCGTGGCGTTCCAGGGCGGGGCATTGTTTTCGTCCATGACCGTGGGTGAGAACGTCATGCTGCCGCTGTTCGAGCATACGGGCCTGGACCGCAAGACCATGGAAATCATGGCCCGCATGAAGCTGGAGGTGGTCAGCCTGGGCGGGTTCGAAAATCTGATGCCGTCGGAACTGTCCGGCGGCATGATCAAGCGCGCAGCCTTCGCCCGGGCCATCGTCATGGACCCGAAAATCCTGTTCTGCGACGAACCGTCGGCGGGGCTGGACCCGGTCGTCGCTTCGGCGCTTGACGACCTGATCCTGCTGCTGCGTGACGCCCTGGGCATGACCGTGGTGGTGGTGACCCACGAATTGGAAAGCGCGTTCAAGATCGCCGACCGGATCACCATTCTCGACCGGGGTGAAATTCTGTTCATCGGCACGCCGGACGAACTGCGCGCCGACCCGTCAGAACGCATTCAGAACCTGTTGAACCGCGTGGCCGAGGACGACACCATGGACGCCGACGCCTACCTGAACCGATTGACGGGCGAACAGCCTGCCTACCGGCCCCTTTAAGGATCAAGACGTTGAGAACGAAGACGTGAGAAGCAACAAGATAAATTATCTGCTGGTCGGGACCTTCGTCCTCGCCATGATCGCCGGGCTGATCGTCGCCCTGTCGGTACTGACGGGGCGCACCGGGGCGACGGACGCCTACCACGCCTATTATTCCAACGTCACCGGCGTGAAGTTCGGCACGCAGGTTGTCTACGAAGGTTATCCCATCGGTCAGGTCGAAACGGTGACGCCGGAACCCAGTAAGGGCGGCATGCGGTTCCGGGTCGATTTCGAGATCACTGAGGGTTGGAAAATTCCCAAGGACAGCAAGGTGGCGATTGCCGCCCCCGGACTGCTTGCGGCGGTGACGCTGAGCATTTCCGCCGGTGCCAGTCCGGATGCCTTGGCGCCGGGGGCGGAAGTCACGGCGGTCGAGGGCGGCGACCTGTTCGCGGTGGTATCCGGCGTCGCGGAAAAGCTGGGCGGGCTCAGCGACAACAGCATCGAGCCCCTTTTGGCCAGTGTCCAACTGGCCGTGAACAGCGCCAACAGGCTGTTGAATGATCATGGCGAGAGCCTTGCCGGCGACCTGAAACAGATGATCAAGGAGGCGTCCCTCCTGGTCGCCGACGTCAGCCGCCGCATTCCCGTGGTTATCGACGATATGGAACTGATCGCGTCCGATGTGCAGTCGTTCAGCGGCGAACTGAAGGCTGCCGCCACGCCCGCCAACCGCAAGCTGATCGAGGAGACGATCGCCAACCTGAACGGCGCCACCAAGGATGCCCAGGCCGCCATGGCCAACGGCGACAAATTGATGACCACCTTGACCGACATGGTCGGCAAGAACGACGGCGATCTGCGGCGCTCGATCAAGGATGCCCGCTATGTGGTCGAAAGCGTCGCCCGCCGCATCGACGCCATCAACGAAAACCTGGAAGGCATGTCGCGTAATATGTTGGAATTCTCGCGCCAGATCAGGCAGAACCCCGGCCTGCTGCTGAACAGCAAGCCGGTCACGGATGAGGCGCAGGCGAAATGAGGGCGACCATGATCCGACGATTGTCCGCGCTGGCGCTGGTCGCCGTCCTGGCGGCCTGCGGCGGCAATGCCACGGTGCCGGAAAACCATTTTTACCGGCTTGAGGTCACGCCCCCGGAGACGCCGGGCAAGCTGTTGATACCGGGTGTGCTCGAGGTCGACCGCCTGCTCGCCGCCGGCGAATTGACGCAGCGCTCCATCGTCTATCGCCGGGCCGACAATCCGCATCAGCTGATGGCCTACCACTATCACTTCTGGAACGAAGCGCCGGGGGTACTGCTGCAAGGCGAATTGATCAATTACCTGAGCGCCGCCGGCATCGCCAACAAGGTGCTGACGCCGGAAATGCGGGCACGGCCCGATTTTGCGGTCACCGGCCGGGTGGAAAAGCTGGAGCGAGTGATCGGCGGATCGAACGCGGGCGTCATCGAAATGAACCTGGTGTTGCGCCGGATCAACGACGGCACGGTTCTGGTCGCCAAGACCTATACCCGCGAGTTCACGCCCAAGGACGACGGCCTCACGGCCCTGGTCAAGGGATTCAGCGCGGCCGCCCGCGATATCTTCAAGGCCTTCGTGAACGACATTGCCGCGCAAATCTGACGCCCATCGAACACGCCGCGGCCGCGCCGGCGGGCGCTCCGGCAGCCGGCGCGGCCATGCCCGCGCGGCTCAGTTCAAGGAACCGGCCCGCGTGACCATCACCGCCCTGGCGGCGCAAGGTGACGGCGTGGCGGATACGACCGACGGGCGCCGCCTGTTCATTCCCTTCACCGTTCCCGGCGACGAGATCGACGTCGAGATCGGCCCTGCCCGCGGGGACGGGTTCGAAGCCCGCGTGCGCGCCTTTGTCACAAAGGCGCCGAGGGGACAGGCATTCTGCCGTCATTTCGAAATCTGCGGCGGCTGTGCGGTCCAGCATCTGACCGCGGCCCATTACGCCGAATGGAAGCGCGGCATTCTGTTGCAGGCCCTGTCCCGGCGCGGGCTGACGATCGAGGTCCTGGACCTTGCCGTGGTGCCCAGGGATTCCCGCCGCCGGGTGACCTTTCAGGCGGAGCGTACGGAAAAGGGCGTCGTCCTGGGATTCGCCGAACGGCGCGGCCATCGGATCGTCGATATCGACGCCTGTCCCCTGCTATTGCCGGCCATCAACGATCTGCTGCCTCTGTTGCGCGATCTGGCGGCGGCGATGCTTCAGAAGGGGGAGCGGGCGCGCCTGGCCGTCGCGCGCACCGAAGGTCCCGATGGCGGGGCGCTCGACCTGGTGGTCGAACGCGATCGGGAGCCCGATCTGGCGGCGCGCGAGGCCCTGGCCGATTTCGCGCGCCGGTCCGGCGCGGCGCGGATTTCGTGGCGGGACGGGGCGGGCATGGTCGAGCCGATTGCCCATCTGACCCCGGTTGCCGCCGAATTCGGCCCGGCCGTGGTGGAATTGCCGCCCGGCGGATTCATGCAGCCGACATCGGCCGGCGAAGAGATTCTGCGAAACGCGATTTTGGCCGGCGCCGACGGGGCCACGCGCATCGCCGAACTGTATGCGGGGGCCGGCACCTTCACCTTCGTGCTTGCCAAGATGTGCCGGGTTCACGCGGTCGATAGCCACGCGGCCCTGATGCGGGCGCTCAGCACCGGCGCGGGACGCTCGGGACTAGGCGGCCGGGTGACCACGGAAACCCGCGATCTGGCGGGGCGGCCGCTGCTGCCCGGTGAATTGAAGGACATCGATACGGTGATCGTGGACCCGCCCCGGGCGGGGGCGCTGCGCCAGGTCGAACAGATTGTTCTGGCCCCCGGCGTGCGCCGCGTGGTCATGGTGTCGTGCAACCCGCAGACCTTCGCGCGGGATGTCCGGGTGTTGGTGGACGGCGGGTTCGTGCCGGGGCCGGTTCTGCCCGTGGACCAGTTCCCTTTTTCCCACCACCTGGAATGCGTGGCGGTGCTGACGCGCGGCGGCTAGGGGAGGCGCCTACATGCCGACGGCGCGCATGTAGATGGTCAGAATTTCTTCCATCTCGTTGCGGTCGCTCTCATCCATTTTGCGCAGGCGGATGAGCTGGCGCATGACTTTCACGTCAAAGCCGGCGGACTTGGCTTCCGAGTAGACTTCCTTGATGTCTTCCGCGAGAGCCTTCTTTTCCTCTTCCAGACGTTCGATCCGGTCGATAAGGGCTTTCAGGCGCTCGCTGGCGGCGCCGCCGATTTCGCTTTCGCTCATGCTTGAGTGTCCTTGGGCTGTCCTGGGTATTCAAAAAGTCTTCGGGTGAGGGCGCACCATAAGTACCCGTTTCCGCCCCGGCAAGTGGTTGAAAAGCGGGGATAAACGGAATGCGTTTTTTTAAACCAGAAATGTTCAATTTTGCCTATATGGATGTATGATTGCGGCAGAGTCCAAGTAGGGGGTTGAAAAATTGGCGGTATATAAATTTGACCGCGTATCGGTGATGGTGTGCGAGGACAATTCCTTTGTCCGCCGCACGATTGAAGATGTCCTGCGACAATTCGGGTTTGAGCGCATCACGCTTCTAAAGAACGGTCAGGAAGCGATCGAAAGCCTCAAGCTGCTGAAACAGGCGAAAAACCCGGGGCCGGACCTGATCATCGCCGACCTGGTCATGGCGCCGATCAACGGCCTTTTGCTGTGCCGCTGGTGCCGGTCGGCCAAGGAAACGCCGAATCGCATGGTCCCCTTCATCATGCTGTCAGGGGCGGCCGATCAGGATTACGTTAACTCGGCTCGCGATCTGGGGGCGACGGAGTTCCTCGCCAAGCCGTTTTCCGGAGAAACCATCTACAAGAAAATCCTGGAGGTCATCGACTTCCCGCGCCAGTTCGTCATGACCCAGAACTATTTCGGTCCCGACCGCCGGCGTAAGAAAGACCCGCCCCCCGATGACAACGAGCGGCGCGAGAAGACGGAAGCGGACTGCACCGTCGTCTATTCGGCGGAAAAGATGACCAAGCCGAAGACCGACAGCGACGTCTTTCTGTTCAAGCCGACCAACTACCTGCGGGAGAAATGCGCCGGCGGCAAGCTCAACCCGCTCGAGCGCGGGGAGATGCCGACGGCGCTCATCGAACAGGCGGAAAAGAAGCTGGAGCGCGCGACCCTCGACTTCACCAAATGGGCGCAGGATTACCTGGGTCGCCTGTCGGATCTGTGTACGCAGGCGCTGCTGGAACCCGGACGGCGCACCCAGCAATTCGTTGAAATCAATCAGGTCGCGCTTGAACTGCGCGGCCAGGGCGGCACCTTCGGGTATCCGCTGATTTCGATTTTCGGCAAGATGCTGTTCGATTCGACCCGTGACGGCTGCCGCGAAGACGATGCCCAGGTGGAAATCGTCAAGGCCCATGTTGACGCCATGCGGGCCGTGCTGCGCGAAAAGATTTCGGGCGACGGCGGCGAAATCGGCAAGGAGCTGATCAAGGCGCTCCGCGAAGGCATCGAAAAACAGGAAAAAGCCCGCAAGGCGGCCATTGAGGAAATGAAGCAGCAGGCCGGCGGCTGACGCTGTGCCTGCCGTCCGTTAGCGCGGCGGCGAGGCGATGTGTCCGTCGGTTTCCGCCAGCAGGCGGATCGCGTCCTGGACCAGCGTTTCCGTAATTCGGAAGAGAGCGTCGGCGGCCCCGACCCATTCGCGTTTGCGGAAACGCTTTTCGTCCCAGTCGTCCAACTCCCGGGTGACGAGCAGCGGGTATATCTCGACCCGATAGACCCGTCCAAACTTGGAATAGAAGTATTCACCCAGGGGCTCGGTCCCCGTCTCCCCCAAGAGCCCCGCTTCTTCGAGCGCTTCCTTGGCCGCCGAGGCGGCGGGAGTCATGTTCGGCTCGACCGTGCCCTTGGGCACGATCCAGCGTCCCGTGTTGCGCGAGGTAATGAGCGCGAACTCCATCCCTGTTTCGGTCATCCGGTAGGGCACGACGCAGGATTGTTCGACGGGGCGCGGTCTCAGCATCGATCAGGCTTCCGGCATCTGCGTGGTTTCGGTGATCAGGCGGTCGACCACGGCGACCAGGGCGGCCTCGTGGTCGGCGCCCGCGGCGCTGGCCTCGGCATGGGCTGCAAGCTGGCGGTGGGCGCCGGTGCCGCGCGCCTGGATGGTTTTCAGATGGGCGATCTCGGCCGTGCAGCCCAAGGCCTCGGCATCTTCGGCGATCAGACCGGTGATCTCGTCGAGCAGCGCGCCGAAGGGAATGACCGCACCCTTGCCGAAATCGACCAGGCCTTCGTCCAGGCCATAGCGCTGGGCACGCCAGCGGTTCTCTTCCAGCAGCATGGGCGAATAGATGCGCCAGCGCTGATTCCGAAGCTTCAGGCGATACAGCATGCGCAGGAGACAGGCGAACAGGGCGGCGATGGTCAGCGCGTCCTCCATCAGGGGGCACACGTCGGTGATGCGCATTTCCAGGGTCTGGAAGCGCGCACTCGGGCGAACGTCCCACCACAGCTTGGTCGCATCCTCGATCAGGCCGGCCTGGACCAGAACGTCGACATGGCGTTGGTACTCGCTGAACGACTGGAACTGATTGGGCACGCCCGTGCGCGGCATTTCGTCGAATACGCTGAGGCGATAGGACTTGAGCCCCGTATCCAACCCCCGCCAATAGGGGGAGGACGTCGACAGCGCCAGGAGATGCGGCAGGAAGTAGCTGATCTGGTTCAGAAGATCGATGCGCAGTTCGTCATCGTCGCCCAGGCCGACGTGAACATGCATGCCGCAGATCATCAGCCGCCGCACCGGGGCCTGAATGTCGCGGGCGATCTCGTTGTAGCGCTCGCGGTCCGTATGGTGCTGGGATTCCCATAGCGAAAACGGATGGGTCGATGCGGCGATCGGCGCCAGGCCGTAGTCGCCGGCGACCTCCGCGATGGTTGTGCGCAATTCCGCTAGTTCGGCCCGCGCCTCGCCGATGTCGCTGCAGACGTTCGTGCTGACCTCGATTTGCGACGACAGGAATTCATGGGCGACGCGGCCCTTCAGGCGTTTCTCGCAAGCCTCGAACAAACCCTCGGGGGCCTTTTCCGTGACCGCCCGTGTTTCCTTATCGACGAGAAGGTATTCCTCCTCGATGCCCAGGGTGAAGGGCGGGGCGGCATCCGCCACCTCAGAAGTACTCCACCTTGAACAGGTCGTCGTCGCGGAGAATTTCCGTCAGCGCTTCGGTGAGAATTTCGCCCCAGCGGCGGATGCCGGCCTCGTCCGCGACCTGATCCTGGTTGATTTCCAGGACGCAGTTGGCGAGCCCGCAGGCCCCGGCATGGGCGTCGATGGTGTAGGCCACGTCCTTGCCCGAATAGGGCAGGTTGTCGCCGACGTCGAGGCCGCGGTCGTGCAGCGCCTTGATCAGCGGGCGGGCGAGGCGCGCGTCGTGATTCCACAGCACGCCCACGTCCCAGGGCCGGGGGCTGCCGCCGAACCGGGGGGAAAAGCTGTGCACGGCAAACAGCACCGGCGGCCGCCGGTGCAGCCAGACATCGGTCATCGTGCGGCGAAGCAACTGGTGGTAGGGCTCGAACAGGGCGTCCAGGCGCGTCGTCACCTGGGCCGGGGTCAGCCCTTGATTGCCGGGGATCAGGGTTTCGTCGGAAACCTCCGGCATGCTCGTCGGATGGCCCGGCGGGCGGTTCAGATCGACCACCAGGCGCGAATATCCCGCCACGACGGCGGTCGCGTCCAGGGTTTCCGCCAGGATGCGCGTAACGCCTTCGGCGCCGATGTCATAGGCGATATGACGGTCGAAATGCGCGGCGTTCAGGCCCAGGTCGTTGAGGGCCCGGGGAACTCGGCGGCTGGCATGATCGCAGGACAGAACCAAGCCGGAGCCGGCGCCGGGGTTGAGGCGCACGGCGGCGGGCGGTTCGTCGGCGGCCAGCAGCGGCGGGGCCGCATCCATCAATAAAGTGTCGTCCATACGCCTAATATAGCGTGCCGCCCCGGCAGGGGGAGTCTCTAATCCGGCATGTCCGGCATCCCTGGACAGGCCGGGCCGCCCCGGCAATAGTGCCGGCATTCTGCCCGAGACCGCGAAGGAAACCCCGCGTGACCGATTCCCGGCAAGTTCTCCAACCCCATGCTGGCTGGATCCTGGCGGCGCTTATCATCGGTGCCCTGTTCGCCGGCGCCTCGACCCTGTTCGTGCGCCTGAATGATCTGGGGCCCATTTCCTCGGCCTTCTACCGCGCCTTTCTGGCTCTGCCGATACTGTGGGTGGCCATGCGCTGGGAAACCCGGGCTGCCGCTGTTGCGCCGCCGCGCGTCCTGAGGATTCGCGATTACGGTCTGCTGATGCTGGCCGGGCTGTTTTTCGCGGGCGATCTGTTTTTCTGGCATTTGGCGATCATGAACACGGCGGTCGCCAACGCGACCCTGTTGGCGACCTTGTCGCCGGTTTATGTCACCGCGATCCTGTTCGTGATGTTTGGTGAACGGGTCCGGCCCCTGTTCCTGGGTGGCACGGCCCTGGCCGTGGCGGGGGCGGCATTGTTGATGGGCGACAGCTTCGCGTTCCGCCCGGACCGTCTGCTGGGCGACGTTTACGGCCTGATCACCGGCCTGTTCCTGGCCGGTTACATGGTGACCGTGGGGCGGCTCAGGCGCACGGCCGGGATCGGCACGGGCACACTGATGTTCTGGTCGACCCTGGCCACGGCGGCGGCGCTGTTGCCGCTGGCCCTGGTGCTGGAAGACCGCCTGCTCGCCGGCACCTTGTTCGGCTGGGCCATGCTGGCGGCCCTGGCGCTGGTCAGCCATGTTGCGGGGCAAGGTCTGGTCGCCATGGCCATGGCGCATCTGCCGACGGCCTTCGCTTCCGTCGGCCTGATCATGGAGGTTGTTGCCGCCGCCGTGCTCGGCTGGATGTTCCTGAATGAGCCGCTGGCGCCCCTGCAATGGCTGGGGGCAGCGGTGGTGGTTGCCGGGGTTGTCGTCGCCCGGGGCGGCAGCCGCAACTGACGGTGCCCTTGACGGTCCCCGGGGGCGATGTGCGAGAAAGGGGGCCCAGGAGACAAAGCCGTGACCGACGCCCCCATCGATAAAGCCCTATTGGAACAGTTGATCTGTTCCCCCTGCATCAGCGTCTGCGTGGTCGATGAACCCACCGGCTTCTGCAAGGGCTGCTGGCGGACCGTCGACGAGATCGCCGAATGGCCCCGGATGATGCGCCATCAGCGCCTGGAAATTCTCGCGCGACTGGCCGAACGGCGCGGCGCCACATCCCTGACCGACCGCGGCCAAGGACCGATGCTGGCGGCGGACTGATTCGCCGAACTGGGTCGTCGGCCGTGTGCCAGTTTCACGCAAATCGTCGTCGCGAACCGGCTGGTTCGCTCGGGATTTGCGGCTACCAGACTCCCGTATTCTCCATGGAGGCCCAGGGTTCAGCCGGGGCCAGAGCCTCGCCTTCCTGCAGCAGTTCGATGGAAATGCCGTCCGGGGAGCGGACGAAGGCCATGCGGCCGTCGCGCGGCGGACGGTTGATGGTCACGCCGCCGTCCTGCAGGCGTTGGCAGGTCTCGTAGATGTTCTTCACGTTGAAGGCGAGATGGCCGAAATTGCGGCCGCCCGTGTATTCTTCCGGATCGTAGTTGTAGGTCAGCTCGATCTGGGATTCGGGGTTTTCATCGGCGGCGACGAAGATCAGCATATAGCCGTGTTCGGGGCGGTCCGACCGACGTACTTCCTTGAGACCCAGGAGATCGCAGTAAAAATGCAAGCTGGCGTCGACGTCGGATATCCGCACCATTGTATGCAGGTATTTCATTCTCTTGATTCTCCCTGATGATCCTGGCGGTGTAGAGTTGGTGTAACAGACTTTTCCGCCCCGATCCAAGGGGCCGTCCATGCCCTCGCCCCTGGAGTGTACCGCCGTGCCCAGCCCCTTGCGTTCCGTTCCTGCTTTCGTGCCCTGGCTTGTCTGGGGTCTGGGCGCGGCTTTGTTCGGCTGGGGTTGGTTCCAGCGTGTCGCCCCCGGCGTCATGGTCGATACCTTGATGCGGGAATTCTCCGTCGGCGGGGCCGTGCTGGGAAATCTGTCGGCCGTCTATTTCTATACCTATGCCATCAGCCAGGTCCCGGCCGGACTGATCGTGGATGCCTATGGCTCACGCCGCATCATGGTCCTGTCGGCCTTGCTCTGCGTGGTGGGCGGGCTGGTGTTCGCGCAGGCGGACGGCATCGTTTCCGCCTATGTCGGGCGCATCCTGATCGGCCTTGCCGCCGGGCCGACCTTTGTCGTCGCCCTCAATCTGGCCGCCGTGTGGTGCCCGCGCGATCGCTTGGCGCTGCTTAGCGGCCTGCTGATGTCAGTCGGTGTGCTGGGGGCGCTGGTGGGCCAGGTGCCGCTGGCCTGGGGGGTCGAAATCTTTGGCTGGCGGGCGTCGATGTACACGGCGACCCTGGTCGTGCTGGTGCTGTGCGTCGCCACTTGGGTCGTCCTGAGGCTGCCGCGGCCAAAGCCGAGGGCCGCCGCCCCGGCGGGATTGAAGGCGAGCTTCGCTTCCGTGTTGAAACGCTGGGACACCTGGTACCTGACCTTGGGCGGCACCAGCACCATGGCGATCATGCTGACCTTCAGCGGCCTGTGGGCCGTACCCTGGCTGACGCAGGTCCATGGCTTCACGCGGGCCGACGCGGCCTTGCTGATTTCCGTCAACGCCATCGGCTGGGGGATCGGGGCGCCGGTGCTCGGTTGGCTGTCCGACCGGCTGAACCGGCGCAAGCTGCCGTTCCTCGGCGGCGTGCTGTTGTCCGTAACGTCCTTTGCGGCGCTGATCCATCTGCCGGACCTGTCGCCGGCGGCGATCTATACGCTGCTGTTTCTTCAGGGACTGGGGACGGGCGGTATCATGTTGATCTTCGTCGCCACCCACGACCGCTTCGCCGGCGGCCAGGAAGGTGTGTCCGTCGGCATCGTCAATTCGGGAATCATGATCGGTGCCGCGACGATGCAGCCCCTGGTCGGCTGGGTGCTCGACCGCAATTGGCAGGGCGTGATGGTTGAAGGTGCTCGGGTGTATGACGGCGCGGCCTATCAGCAGGGTTTTGATCTGCTGATCGCCTGCGGGCTGGTGGCCGTGGTGGTGGGAGTCCTGATGCCGGAGACGGCGAAGGCCCGCGACGGCGCAGGTTAGGCCGGAAGGGCGGGGCAGGGACTGCCTACTCGGCGGGCACGATCTTGGGGGCGCGGCCGCCCACGATGCGGGTCTTCACGTGATGGCCGACGGCCCCGCCGGTGACGATGGCGGCCAGGGCGATCAGGCTGCCGAGGGACAGAGTGCTCATCCCGGACAGGCCGGCGCCAATGGTGCAGCCCAGCGCCAGGACGCCGCCGAAGCCCATCATCGCTCCACCCAGGACGTAACGGGCCATATGGCCGGGAGAATCGAAGCCCTCGGCCTTCAGGCTGCGGGTCGCTGCCGCCCAGGCGAAGGACCCGGCCAGGGTGCCGGCGATGGCGGTGATGCCGAAATCCGCGGCCGTGCCCGTATAGGTCATCAGGAACTGCAATGCGTTGCCCATGGGGGCGGTGAAGGTCAGGCTGACCGGGCGCGTCGGCTCAAACTCGTCGAAACCGAGAACGCCGGAGACATACCAGGACGCCGGGATCAGCAGGCCGACGACGAGACCGGCGGCAATGCCGCCCATCGCGCCTGGCTGGCGGCGCAGGCGGAACGCGGCAACCGCGCCCGCGGCCATCAGGACACCGGCAATGACCAGGGCCGTCGTGCCGGCCCCTTGCGGGCCCGAAATCAACTGCGGCAGGGCCTGCGGCGTGTCGCCCAGGCTGAGCGTGCCGGCCCCTTCGATCCAGGTGCGGGGCAGGGCCAGAATGCCGCGCAGCGTCGCATAGGCCGTCAGCCCCAAAACCGTGATGACGACCCAGGCCCGCAGGTTGCCGCCCGCCGCCAGAACCAGGTGACGGCCGCCGCAGCCGCGGGTGATGACCATGCCGAAACCGAACAGCAGGCCGCCGACGATCAGCGACAGCCACATCACGGAGGTGCCGAGATAGATGTTGCCTTTCAGGTCGATGATGCCGAAGTGGGCCAGAACCTGGGTGCTCAGGACGGCCAGCGGCAGGGCGATGGCCCAGGCGGCGGCCTGGCGCGCCGGGCGGCGATCAATGACCTCGATCACGGCCGAGCGCAGGCAGAAGCCGGAGGCCCGCGCCACGGTGCCGTAGATGAAGCCGACGACGAGGGCGCCGGCGAGAAGAAGAAATTTGGGGTCGAGCGAGTCCATGTCGTGCCGTTCCTGCGTGGTCCCGGGCCTGAATGGTCGCGGGATTGTGGCCTCTTGGCCGTCTGGTCCCTGTATTTAAACAGCGTTTAAGGGGGAATCAACAGTTATATTCACAAATTTATATGTGAAATAATCATATTTCACACTTATTGTGTACAATAGCCGGATTGCGTTGGCCCCGGGAATCCGGGGTTTTCCCAGGGGCGCTTCGTGGTACAACCGCCATTCGCCGGATTTTCAGGTTCGGCAGGCCGATCCAGGGAACGCAGATGACCGCTTTTGCCTTTACCGCCGCCGTGTTCCTGACCGCCGCCGGGGCGCTTGTCCTGGAGATCGTCGCGGCGCGCCTGATCGCGCCCTATGTGGGCATGTCGCTATATACCTGGACGGCGATCATCGCCATCGTTCTGGCGGGATTATCGGCCGGGCATTGGTTGGGCGGGCGCCTGGCCGGACCGGCCATCGGCCGCGCGGAAGGCGTGCGCCGCACGGCCCTGGCCCTGGCCGCCGCCGCAGTCGCCACCCTGGCTTCGCTGCCGTTGCTGCGGCTGGTGTCCGGGCCGCTGCTGTCGGGTGGGCTGGGGGCGGTGTCGGCGGTGGTGGTGTTGACGGCGATCCTGTTTTTTCTGCCGTCTCTGTTCGTCGGGATCGTGTCGCCGCTGGTGACAAAGCTGGCCATCGACGATCAGCCGGACGATGCCGGCCGTGTGTTGGGCCGCATGTTCGCCGCCGGCGCTGGCGGCAGCATCTTCGGCACCCTGGCGGCGGGCTATCTGTTCATTTCCTGGGTCGGGGCGACGGGCACGGTGATCGCCGTCGCCGTGCTGTATGCGGTCCTCGCCGCCTGCTTCGCCTTTTGGTCGCGGCGCGCGGTGAGCGTTCTGGCCCTGCTGATCCTGCCGGGGGCGGGGCTCACGGCCTGGGGGAGCACGCTGGCCGCCTACCAGTCGCCCTGTCAGGTGGAAAGCGACTATTTCTGCATCCGCTTCGATGACTTTTCGGCCATGAGCGGACGGCCCAGCCGGCTGATGATCCTCGATCATCTGGTTCACTCCATCAATGACCGCGACGATCCGGCGTTGCTCTACAGCCCCTATGTCCATTTCGTGGACGAGATCGCGGATCTGCGGCTGGCCGGCCATCGCGACACGCGGGCCTTCTTTATCGGCGGCGGCGGTTATACCCTGCCGCGGGCCTGGGCCCGCATCCATCCGGATATGAAGATGACCGTGGCCGAACTGGACCCGGCGGTAACGCGGGCGGCGGCGGAACGAATGTGGCTCAACCCAACCGATCCCAACCTGCGCATCCTGCATCAGGACGCGCGCCAGGCCCTCAACCGGCTGGACCCGGCGGAACGCTTCGACGTGGTGTTCGGGGATGCCTTTCACGACATCGCCGTTCCCGCCCATCTGGTGACCCGGGAATTCCACGGTGAATTGGCGGCGCGCCTGACCGACGGCGGATTTTACGCGGTCAACGTGGTCGACCTGGGCACCGATCCGCGCTTCCTGTTCGCCCTGGTCAAGACGCTGCGTCTGGATTTTCCCGCCGTCGAGGTCTGGAAAACCTTGGATGAAATGGACGAAGCGGGGCGCGTCACCTTCATCGTCCTGGCGTCGGCCCGGCCGACCCGGGAAACGCGCCTGGCGTCCTTGCGCGGCTTGGCGCGGGCTTGGAAACGCTGGCCGGAAAACGATCTCGACCGCCGTCTTGCGGCGGCCGGCCCGCCCGTGCTGACCGACGACCATGCGCCGGTCGATCGGCTGCTGTCGCGGCTGCTCCGCGCCCCTGACATCTGATCGGCTTGGGCGCCAAGGATCGGATGCGGCCGTAAAAAAAGGGGCCGCTTCCTTTCGGCGCGGCCCCCTTTAGGTGGGGGAGGGAGGGACTTCAATAACGATGCCGGTTACGGCTTGATATAGGTGTAGCCCATCTGCTGCAGGTGGGAGAGTTCGGCCACGCCCGACGGCACGATGTCTTCCGGGAACACTTCCAGAAGGTCCGTCTCGTAATTGATCTTACGGCCCTTCAGGGTGTTGTTGCAGACGTTGAACTTCACGTTCTGCGATTTCAGGCTGACGACCTGGCCCTTCAGCTTGTCGTTGGTCTTGGCGCTTTTCAGCACGCCCAGGCCGTTGCCGTGGAGGATGACCTTGATCTCCATATTCTCGGCCCCGACGGCGTTGATGTGGTTTTGGATGTTGCGCAGGGCGCCGCGGTATTTCTTGTCGGCGTCACCGCCTTCGTAATTGATGTGATAGACGACTTTCTGCTTGCCGTAGGAGTCGGCGGCACCGGTCTTGACGGATCCGGCCAGGACGACCCCGAAGACGGCGAGCGCCGTCATCATGCTGGTAAATACCTTCATTATTTCCTCCTTGTTTTTGTAGTTTAAGGCGCAACTCTATTCTGGGCGCCTACAATGGTAGGATTCCACACCTTTCAAACATATTCAATAAATCTTATGTGTCTGGGCGTATGTTTGGGGTCAGCCCCAGACCTGACTCATGATGCCGCGCAGCCAAAGTTCCGCCTTTTCGGCCCCGGCCTGAAGGTCCTCGGCCGGGGCGCCTTCGGGCGTGCGCCGCATGGTCGCTTCGTTGGCGACGACATGACCGTCGGTAAGATGGAAATCGGTGCTGGCTTCGAACCCATGTTGGGGGGCGGCCAGGGAATAGCAGCCTGCGTGCCAGCGCGGTTCGGTCATCTCGGCCTGGGTCAAATCGTGGACGATTGCCTGGGCGCAGGTTTCCGCGACGCTGACCGCGGCCGCCGCCGCCTTGGGCAGGGGCGGGGCAAAGGCGGCGTCGCCGATCACGTGGACATGAGGGACCAGGGTCGAGGCAAAGGTCGCCGGATCGACCGGGCACCAGCCTGTTTCATCGGCGGCGCCGGCGGCCAGCGCGATGTCGCCGGCGCGTTGGCGGGGAATGAAGTTGACCACGTCGGCCTGTTCATCGGCGAAGTCCGTGGCCACGGCTCGGGTTTCCGGGTCGATGGCGCGCACGATGCCGTCGTCTTCCGCCAGCCGATACTCGATCATGCCGGGATAGAGGGCAGCCCAGGCTTCCTCGAACAAAGGCTGCAGAGAGAATTTGGATTTGGCGTCGAGGACGATGATCTTCGATTTGGGTTTGGCGGTCTTGAAGTAATGGGCGACAAGGCTGACCCGCTCGCCGACCGCGGGCGGGCAGCGCAGCGGCCCGACGGGCGCGCACAGCACGAACAGGCCGCCATCGGGCATGGCTTCCAATTGACGGCGCAGCAACATCGTCTGTTCCCCCGCCTGCCAGGCATGGGGAATTCGGTCCGCCGTGGCGGCGGAAACGCCTTCAACCTCGTCCCAGAAAAATCCGATGCCGGGTGACAACACCAGTTTGTCGTAGGGCAGGACCGATCCATCGGCCAAATGCACCTGCCGCTGGGCGGTGTCGACGGTCACCGCCCGGCCGGTGACGACGATGATGCCATCCTTGGCCAGGGCGCCGTAGCCGACCGTCTGATCCTCGATGCGCCCGAATCCGCTGATCACCGTATTGCTGCCCGGGCAGCAGACGAAGGATGTGTCCCGGGCAATCAGCGTGACCTCGATTGCGGGGGCCAGCCGCTTGATCATGCGGGCTGTGGCGCTGCCGCCGAACCCGCCGCCGATGATGACGACCCGCCCACCCCTGGCCCGCGCGATCCGGGGCAGGGACAGTGCCGGGGCGGCGGCAATCAGGCCGAGAACGGTGCGCCGGGTCCAATGGGACGTCATGGACGATGTCCTTTCAGCGAAGGTCACGGCTTGCGCCGGGCAGTCCATCATGGCTCTAATCCCGGCCCATGAAAAGCTCCTCACCGGAAAGTGCGCGCGCCAAGTCCGCCCCGATTGTCCGCCGGGCCGTCCTGTCCGCCCTGTTATGGATGGGCCTGCTTGCGGCACCGACGGCAGCTTCGGCGGCGGAACTGATCATGTTCGAAAGCGACACCTGCGAATGGTGTGAACGTTTCCATTCCGAGGTCGGCCCCGTCTACCCGAACACGGCCGAATCCAAATGCGCGCCGCTGCGCCGCGTCGATATCCATGATCCGCGGCCGGACGATTTGGCCCATATCAAGGGGATCGTCTATACGCCGACCTTCGTGTTGATCGAAGAGGGGCATGAAGTCAGCCGCCTGACTGGTTATCCGGGCGAGGACTTTTTCTGGAGCCTGCTCGAACGCGACCTGAAAAAGCTGCACCACCCCTGTCCCGAGTGAGGGCGGGGTTGAGACCCGCGGTTTTCCGCCAGCTTCAAGGCGGGGGGTGACCGCCGGCCTGTTTTGGGTGTTTATTACGGGGGCTGCGGCATTGAAACTTGATACATATATTTTTTTATGAATATGATTGCCGCACGGAAGAAGGCGGGAACGCCCATAGAAAGCTAACAGCCGTGATCGGGACGGTCGAACGCCGCCCCCTGAACCGGCGACAACGTTGGGGAACAGGTATGTCCAAGAAATATACGACACCATTCGTGGCGGCGGTCGCCGGTGGCGCGGTTTTGGCATTGGCGGCAGTCTGCGCCCAGCCGGTATCCGCGGGCACGGTCGAAGTCGCCGCCATGACCGAAATGAAGGATCCGTTGACCAAGCAGCCCGGAGATGCCGCCAAGGGCAAGGGGATCTTTTCGAACCGCAAACTCGGCAACTGCCTGGCCTGCCATGCGCTGGAGGCCATGAAGGAACAGCCCTTCCACGGTGAAGTCGGCCCGCCCCTGGATGGCGTCGGCTCGAACTATTCGGTGGCCGAACTGCGCCTGCGCGTGGTCGACCCCAAGGCGCTGAACCCGGACACCATCATGCCCGCCTTCTATAGGGCTGAGGGACTGAACCGGGTGCTCAAGAAATTTGATGGGAAGTCGATCCTGGACGCCCAACAGGTTGAGGATCTGCTCGCCTATCTGGCGACCCTCAAGGAATAAGCGGCGCCTCCGGTCGTCCCGGTGCTGATTTCTAGGTTTTATGTAACAAGGACTGAAGAGAAATGACTGAAACTCAACTCACCCTCTCGCGGCGTCAGGCTCTCAAGGGCGTGTCCGCCTTTGCGCTGACCTTGGTGGCCGCGGGACTGCTGGCGCCGGGTGCGCATGCCGATGCAGCGGCCGTCGACGCCGCCATCAAGAAACTCGTCAAGGGCACGCCCGAGGAAGGCAAGATCAAGCTCGACCTGCCGCAGATCGCCGAGAACGGCAACACCGTTCCCGTCGCCTTCGAGGTCGATAGCCCGATGTCCAAGGACGATTACGTCAAGACGGTCCACCTGTTTGCCGAAGGCAACCCGTCCCCGGAAGTTGCCAGTTTCCACTTCACGCCGCAGTCCGGCATGGCGCGGGCATCCACCCGCATGCGCATGGCGGGCACGCAGAACGTGGTCGTCGTCGCGGAAATGAGCAACGGCAAGGTCTATATGGCCAAGCAGCAGGTCAAGGTCACCATCGGCGGCTGCGGCGGCTGATCAGAGCATCGGAGAAAGAATTATGTCAGACGTTAAACCGCGCGTGCGAATCCCGAAATCGGCCAAAAAGGGCGATGTCGTCGAGATCAAGTCTCTGATCGAGCACAAGATGGAAACCGGCCAGCGCAAGGGCAAGGACGGTAAAAAGATTCCGCGCAAGATCATCAACCGCTTCGAATGCAAGTTCAACGGCAACCTCGTGTTCGCCTCGGACTGGCATCCGGCTGTTTCGGCCTACCCCTACCTGGCGTTCCATTTCCGCGCCGAGGAAAGCGGTGAGTTCGAATTCAAATGGATTGAGGACGGCGGAGCCGAATATACGAAGAAGGCAAAGCTCAAGGTCTCCTGACGCATCAACAACAATAATGTCAGGAGCGCGGAGAAAGGGATCCGAGTAATGGGAAGCACAATAAGCAGATATGCGCTGTTCGGTCTGGCACTTGCCATGACCGCCGGCGTGGCGGCGAATGCCGTCGCTGACGAGAAAAAGAACTGGGGGGCCTATCAGGTCGAGGATCGCCGTTCCGGCTACACCTATGCGGCGCCGGAAACGCAGGCCATGCAGGACGACAACTTTCAGAACCCCGGCATGCTCTGGGCCGAGATCGGCGAAGAGCTGTGGAACAAGGTCGACGGAAAGGCGGGCAAGTCCTGCGCATCCTGCCACAACGACCCGGAAAGCATGAAGGGCGTGGCCGTCAGCTACCCCAAGTATGTGGCTGAGAAGAAGAACCTGGAAAACCTGGAGCAGCGCATCAACCGTTGCCGCACGGACAACATGAAGGCCAAGGAGTGGAAGTACGAATCCAAGGAACTTCTCGGCATGACCGTTTTCGTGCGCCACCAGTCCCTGGGCATGCCCGTCAACGTCAAGGTTGACGGCGAAGCGGCGCCCTATTTCGAGAAGGGCAAGGCGTTCTACAACGAACGCCGAGGCCAGCTCGACATGGCCTGCAAGCATTGCCATGAAGACTTCCCGGGAATGCGGTTGCGCGCCAACGTCCTCAGCGAAGGACAAGGCAACGGCTTTCCCGTGTATCGCCTGAAATGGAACGGCGTCGGCTCGCTGCATCGCCGTTTCCGCGGCTGCAACAAGCAGGTCCGCTCAACGCCCTACGGTTACGGCAGCGACGAATATCTCGCGCTCGAGCTCTACGTCATGTGGCGGGGCCGGGGACTTCCGGTCGAAACGCCGGCCGTCCGTAACTGATATTACGCAAGTTCAACGTCCGGAGGAGCGGTGTCCCCCGGTCCTCCGGACGTTTTTTCTTTAAGCCATTTCTTGACGACCTATCTGAGCATCATTGATCGGAGGCGAACGTGTTAAGTCGGCGTGAATTCTTTCATCTGGCGGCCGCGACGGCAGCCCTGCCTGCAACGGCGCTGAACTTCCGTTCGGCCATGGCGCGGCAGAAGGTCATGCAGCAGGACCTGCTGCAGTTCGACAGCCTGGGCCAGGTGACCCTGCTGCATTTCACCGACATGCATGCGCAGCTCGTCCCGATCTATTTCCGCGAACCGACCGTCAACCTGGGCGTCGGCGAGGTCCGTGGCCTGCCGCCCCACATCACGGGCAAGGACTTCCTCGGCAAATACGGCATCGGTCCGGGCACGCCGGAAGCCTACGCCCTGACCGATCAGGACTTCACCGCCATGGCCAAGTCCTACGGCAAGGTCGGCGGTGTCGATCGCATGGCCACCCTGGTCAAGGCGATCCGCGCCGAACGCCCGGACAACACCCTGCTGCTGGACGGCGGCGACACCTGGCAGGGCTCCTATACGTCGTTGAAGACCGGCGGTGCGGATATGGTCGCCGTGCAGAACGCGCTCGGTATCGACGCCATGACGGCCCATTGGGAATTCACCTATGGCGTCGACCGGGTGAAGGAACTGCAGGACAGCCTGAACTTTCCGTTCCTGGCGTCCAACGTGCGCGACACGGAATGGCAGGAAGACGTGTTCGAGGCCATCAAGTATTTCGAAAAGGGCGGGGTCAAGATCGCCGTGATCGGCCAGGCCTTCCCCTATACGCCGATCGCCAATCCACGCTACCTGATGCCCAACTGGTCGTTCGGCATCAACGAAGACAACATGAAAAAGCGGGTCGCCGACGCCCAGGCGGCGGGGGCGGATTTGATCGTCCTGCTGTCCCACAACGGCTTCGATGTGGACCGCAAGCTGGCGGCACGCGTGCCCGGCATCGACGTGATCCTGACCGGTCATACCCACGATGCCCTGCCGGCCCCGGTCAAGGTCGGAAACACGCTTCTGATCGCTTCGGGCAGTCACGGCAAGTTCCTGTCGCGCCTGGATCTCAAGATCGAGAACAAGCAGGTGAAGGCCTATAATTTCCGCCTGATCCCGGTGTTCTCCGACGTCATCGAACCGGACAAGGAAATGGCCGCCCTGGTCGACAAGGTCCGCGCGCCGCACCTGGGCGAAATCAGCCGCGAGCTGGGCTATACGGAAGATCTTCTCTATCGTCGCGGCAACTTCAACGGCACCTTTGACGACGTTATCTGTCAGGCGTTGCTGGCCGAACGGGACGCGGAAATCGCGTTGTCTCCGGGCTTCCGCTGGGGAGCGTCGCTCCTGCCGGGGCAGGCGATCACGGTCGATGACGTGCACCACCACACCGCCATCACCTATCCCAACGTCTACCGCATGGAAATGACCGGCGAGTTCCTCAAGACCGTTCTGGAGGACGTGGCCGACAACCTGTTCAACGTCGATCCCTACTATCAGCAGGGCGGCGACATGGTGCGCGTCGGCGGCATGTCCTACACCATCGACATCAACAAGAAGATCGGTTCGCGCATTTCCAACATGACCTCGCTGAAGACTGGCAAAGCCATCGACCCGGCGAAGAGCTACGTGGTCGCCGGCTGGGCCTCCGTCAACGAAGGCACGGAAGGTCCGCCCGCCTACGATCTGGTCGCGAATTACATTCAGGACCAGAAGGTCATCAAGGTTCCCGACAACCAAACGGTCAAGGTGATCGACGCCTGACCGGCGCCGGACCGACCACAATCAAGGACTGAATGACGGCCATGGACGTTTCCTACGGCGGTGCCTTTCTGGCGGGTTTGTTGAGCTTTCTGTCACCCTGCGTGTTGCCGCTGGTGCCGCCCTATCTGTGCTTCCTGGCCGGCACCACGTTCCAGGCGCTGGAAGCCCAGGGAGCGGGCGCCGACCGCGCGGCGCTGGCCCGCGTACGCTGGACGGCGCTGGCTTTCGTTCTGGGGTTCTCGACCGTGTTCGTCGGCATGGGGGCGACGGCGTCTGCCGTCGGCCAACTGATCGCCGAATATCACGCGATCTTTTCCAAGGTCGCGGGCGGAATCATCATTCTTCTGGGGTTGCAGTTCCTGGGTGTGTTTCGCCTCGGCTTCCTGCAGCGCGACGCCAGGTTCGAAGGTCCCAAGAAACCCATGGGCGTGCTCGGCGCCTATCTGGTGGGCCTGGCCTTCGCCTTCGGCTGGACGCCCTGTGTCGGCCCCGTGCTGGCGGCGATCCTGATGGTCGCTGCGACCGGAGACGGACCGTGGTCGGGGGCTTCATTGCTGGCCGTCTATTCGGCGGGCATCGGCCTGCCGTTCCTGGCCGCGGCCTTTGCCGTCGGGCCGTTCCTCGGCTTCATGAAGCGTTTCCGCCGGCACATGGGTATGGTGGAAAAGGCCATGGGGCTGTTCCTGGTGGTCACGGGCGTGCTGTTCCTGACGGGCAGCGTGTCGGAAATCGCCAACTGGCTGCTCAACACCTTCCCCAGCCTGGGCAAGGTCGGTTGAGCCTGTTTAAGGCCGATTTGAACCACTGAGACAATAAGACAGTGAGAAGCTTTTCGGGATTTCCGCTTGCGCGGGAATGACGGAAACATGCATTCGCCTGCCGTTTGCCGCGACAGTGTACGAGAGACACCTCGCCCAATTTCTTCTCATGGCCTCACCGCCTCTGTGGTTTAACCATCGGGTTCTCCCTGGCCATGCGGCAGGGACCGGGTTATCCCAGCTTGAAGAACAGAATACGGTCGAAGGACCGGAGTTCGCGCAGGATGTTGACCACGCCGAGCGCGTCCTTGCGCTCGACCGCCGCCGGCATGGAGGAGATCGACGCATCGGCGCCGTCGTAGATGCGTTTGAAGTCGGCGGCCTTCTGGTAATGGGCCGGGGCCATGGCGCGGCAGGCGCGCAGGATGTCGCGGTACTTCAGGGCGGCGGCCATGACGGCGTCGGCGGTGCCGGCAACCGCGAAGTCCGGCCGGTCGTGGCGCCATTTGAACATCACGTCCATGTGTCGGTTCAGGTCGGTGACGCATTCGGAATAGCCCTTGCGCCCGGCCCGGTTGCGCAGGCCGTAGATCAGGTCACGCACGGGGGCCAGTTCCCGGCGCGCTTCCTTGCCCTTTTCTTCGTCCAGCAGATCGGCGCCCTTGGAAATGCGGCCCGTGATGGCCTTCAGGTCCGCCGCGAACCGGTCGTCCTTGGCATAGGTCGCGGGCGGGGCGGCGCCGTATCGGGCGGTGATCTCGTCCCATACGGCCTGGGCCTGGCGCAGTTCGATCCCGGCCAGGGCGGCATTTCCCGTGCGGGCATAGAACAGGGCGGCGCGATAGCCGCCCTGGGCCTCGTCGACCAGGGCGTCGAAGCCATCGGCATCGGCCGCCAGGGCGGGCCAAGGGGCGGTCAGCAGCAGACAGAGCGCCGCGGCGAAAAAATGTCGTCTTGAGATCACGGTCATGGTTTCCTTCCTGTAGCGTCTTGCCAGACCGCAGCCCTTGCGGTCAATATGCATTCAACAAAACGAATATTTGGGGCGGACCGGCCCCGCGACATGAGGACTTCCGACACGTGATACCCCGCCGACTCTTCAATCGATGGACCGCGGGCGCACTTGGCGCCGCGGCCTTGGTTTGTCTTTCCTTGGGCAGCGCCCGCCCGGCCGCCGCGGCGACCATCGGCGCCGACGGCCTGATGACCGAGCCCTGGTTCCTCAATTCCTTCATGATCCTGAGGGAAGACCTGGAAGAAGCCGACCAGGCGGGCAAACGCTTCGCCGTGATCTTCTCGCTCGAAGGCTGCCCCTATTGCCGGGAAATGCACGAGGTCAATTTCGCCCGCAAGGACATCACCGATTTCGTGCGCGCCAATTTCAACATCCTGCAGATCAACATCATCGGCTCGCGCATGGTGACCGATTTCGACGGCGAGGAGTTGCCCGAGAAGAAACTGGCGGAGAAATGGGGCGTGCGCTTCACGCCGACCACGATCTTTTTCCCCACGCTCGACAAGCTGCCGGCGGGGGTGTCGGGCAAGAAGGCCGAGATCGCCCGCATGCCCGGCTACATGAAGCCGTTTCACTTCATGTCCATGTATCAGTTCGTCCAGGAGCAGGCCTATTTGAACGGCAAGTTCGGGCCCTATGTGCGGAACAAGATCAACGCGCTGAAAAGTGCGGGGAAGTCGCCGGAAAACTGGTGATTATTCCGGAATAATTCCGCCTCCCGCCCTGGACAACATATTCATAAAATATATAATGTGAATTCCATCATTGAGCAGGTGACGCCGCCGTCCGGGCGGGGCCGCCCCATAATTCTTGGAGCGCGCATTAATGAAGAAAACCAAATCGCCGGCGAAGCCGGGGAACATCCAAACCTCATCCATGGATCAGCCGACGGATAGCGGGCGCCGCAAGGCGCTGCTGGCCGGTCTGGGCGCCGCCGGCGGGGCCGCCGCCGCGGGCCTGATCGCGCCCGCCCGCGCGTTGGCCGACCCGGCCAACCTGCCGCCCAACGTGGCCGAATGGTCGCAGGTGCTGGGGCGGGGCGTCGATGCCATGCCCTACGGCATGCCGTCCAAGTTCGAAAGCACCGTCGTTCGCCGCTATGTGGACTGGCTGACGGCGACCCCGGAAAGCTCCATCAACTTCACGCCGCTCTACGCCCTTGACGGCATGGTCACGCCCAACGGCTTGTGTTTCGAGCGCCACCACGGCGGCGTCGCCGAGGTCATCCCCGACGACTACCGGCTGATGATCCACGGCATGGTCGACCGGCCCCTGGTCTATACCTATCAGGACCTCAAACGTTTCCCACCGCAAAGCCGCTTCTTCTTCCTGGAATGCGCGGCCAATGGCGGCATGGAATGGCGCGGCGCGCAGCTGAACGGCGTGCAGTTCACCCATGGCATGGTCCACTGCGTGCAGTACACGGGTGTGCCGTTGCGCACCCTGTTGGAAGAAGCGGGTGTCAAGCCCAAGGCCAAATGGCTGCTGGTCGAAGGCGGCGACAGCGCGGGCATGAACCGCTCCCTGCCGATGGACAAAGCCTTGGACGACTGCATGGTCGTCTATTCCATGAACGGCGAGCGCCTGCGCGCCGAACAAGGTTATCCCATCCGCCTGGTGGTGCCCGGCTTCGAAGGCAACATGTGGGTCAAATGGCTGCGCCGGATCGAGGTCGGCGACGGCGCCTGGATGGCGCGCGAGGAAACCTCGAAATACACGGACCTCATGCCCGACGGCCGGGCCCGCCGCTTCACTTGGGAAATGGACGCCAAGTCGGTGATTACCAGCCCCTGTCCCGAACTGCCGTGCAAGCAGAAGGGCCCGCAGGTCATCAAGGGCCTGGCGTGGTCCGGGCGCGGCAAGATCGCCCGTGTCGACGTCACCGTGGACGGCGGGCGCAACTGGCATCAGGCGCGCCTGGAAGAGCCGATCCTGTCGAAATGCCTGACCCGCTTCTATCTGGATGGCTGGTCGTGGGACGGCAACCCGGCTTACCTGCAAAGTCGCGCCATCGACGAAACCGGTTATGTGCAGCCCGAAATGGCGGCACTTCAGGCCGTGCGTGGGGTGAATTCCATCTACCACAACAACGCCATTCAGACCTGGCGCATCAATCCGACCGGGGAGGTGGAAAATGTCCGCTTGGCGTAACCTGACCCTCACGGCCGCCGCAACGGCCGGTCTTCTCGCCCTGTCGACGGCCTCGGGCCAGGCGGCCGACCGCAAGTTCCCTCAATTGGGCGCCTCCGCGACGCCGGAGCAGATCCAAGCCTGGGACATCGACGTGCGCCCGGACGGGCTGGGGGCTCCGGCCGGGTCGGGCACGGCGACCCAAGGCGAAAACGTCTACATCCAAAAGTGCGCCGCCTGTCACGGTGACTTCGGTGAAGCCCGGGGCCGCTACCCGGTGCTGGTCGGCGGCCATGGGTCGATGAAGGACGACCGTCCGGAAAAGACCGTCGGCAGCTACTGGCCCTATGCCTCGACCATCTTCGATTACATCAAGCGTGCCATGCCGTTCGGCGAGGCCCAGACCCTGACCAATGACGAGGTCTATGCCCTGACCGCGTTCCTTCTCAACATGAACGACGTGATCGACTCATCGTTCGTGCTCGATGCTTCCAACATCGGCAAGATCGAGATGCCCAACGCCAAGAACTTCTTCGATGATCCGCGTCCCGACGGCCAGACCGTCAAGGTCGCCGACCTGTGCATGACGGACTGCAAGACCGAGATTAAGGTCCTGGGCCGGGCCAAGGCGATCGACGTCACGCCGGATAAGGGCGGGGTAGAGGCCAAGGCCGCCACGCCCCCTGCGGCGGCGGCTGAACCGGTACAGGTCGCGGCATCCAACGCGCCGGCGGGCGATCCCGACGCCGGCAAGAAAGTATTCCGCAAGTGCGCGGCCTGCCATGTCATCGACAGTGGTGCCAACAAGCTGGGCCCGTCGCTGAAGGGCATCCTGGGCCGTACGGCCGGTTCCGTCGACGGGTTCCGCTATTCCAAGGCGTTTCAGGCGGCCAATGACAAGGGTTTGAAATGGACCGATGACGCCATCAAAGCCTTCGTCACCAGCCCCAAGACCTTCGTCAAGGACCAGATCGGTGCCGACAAGGGCCGCACGCGCATGGCCTTCCCGGGCCTGCGCAAGGAACAGGATGTCGAAGACCTGCTGGCCTTCATGAAGGCGGCCGGCGGCGAATAATCCGCATGGAAAACCCCCCGGGCGGTCGGTCGCTCGGGGGCTTCGGTCTTAATTCAGGAATGGTCCGTCAGGCGGCGGAGCGGGATGCGGCCTTGATCAGGCGGCGGCGCTCCATGGCTTCTTCCGAACAGAACAGGCCGTACATCAGCTCCAGCGTCTTGCCCGCTTCGTTGCTGGCCAGGCTGTAATAGATCGTCTTGCCCTCGCGCCGGGTGGCGACAAGGTCGTCGGCGCGCAACCGCGCCAGCTGCTGTGACAGGGTCGGCTGGCGCAGATCAAGCGCCTGTTCCAGTTCCGTCACCGATTTTTCACCCTCACCCAGCATACAGAGGATGAGCAGGCGGTTTTCATTGGCAAGCGCCTTGAGAAACTGTGCGGCTTCCTTGGCGCCTTCAAGTACGTCTTCTTCTTTCATGGGAATCCAATGTCTCCAGGTTTTCCGCCACGAACCGGCGGTGTTGCCCCCCTGGACCCTTTTTTTCGCGCCGGTCGCTCGGCCGGGCTTCAAACTCTAAAACGCTTCCGATCTTCCCATCGGCGACACCCAAGCTTACGTCAGGCGATAACGATTCTCAATATCCTGCCGTTCGGGCCCCCATCCTTCACCAAAAATTGACCTACGGCAACAAAGTGGAATTAGGGGTTAAAGTACACTTTGCCGGAACAATTTAATTTAATTGAATATGTCTCACAACGGAAAAGTCGCGGCGACCCGTGCAGGGCGGCGCGCGATACCGTGCGATGATCGGGAGATTTTGAGAAATGGTGCCGCCGGAGTGAATTGAACACTCGACCTCTCCCTTACCAAGGGAGTGCTCTACCCCTGAGCTACGGCGGCATCCGGGAGGTGAAGAGGGGCGGACAATAGTATAGGGGTTCGGCGATGACAA
>PALN01000044.1 GCA_002706405.1 Rhodospirillaceae bacterium
CCGCCAGTATTTCCAGGATATCGTCGCCGACCAGTTCCATGGACAGGCGCTCGAAGCGCAGCGCGTCGCTCATGGTCACCACGGAAAGCGGTGCCACGGCCGGAATTCCGTCGCTGCCGACCACCACGGGGGCATGGAACCAGGCCATGCGGTCGACCAGTCCGGCTTTCAGGAAGGCCGCCGCGACGGTGCCGCCGCCTTCGATCATTAGCCGCGTGATCCCGGCATTGGCCAGGGTGGTGAGGACCGCCGCCGGGGCCGGTCGGCCATCGTCGCCGGCGGTGACGCGAACCACCTGGGCGCCCATTTTTTCCAGTTTTTCCGCGGCCGCAGGGGATGCGTTCGGGACCGTAACGACCCACAGGGGCACGTCTTTGGCCGATGCCGCCAGCTTGCCCGTGGGCGGCGTTTTCAAATGCGTGTCGAGCACCACCCGCGCGGGAGATTGCCCTTCCATGCCCGGCAGGCGGCAGGTCAGTTCCGGATCGTCGGCCAGCGCCGTGCCGCTGCCGATCAGAATCGCGTCCGACTGGGCGCGCATGAGATGGCCGCGGGTTCGGGCGGCGTCGGAGGTCACCCATTTGCTGTCCCCGCCAGCGGCGGCGATGCGGCCGTCCAGGCTGGACGCGGCTTTCAGCAGAACCAGCGGACGGCCCGATTGGGCGCGCTTGAAATAGCCCGCATTCACTTCCCGCGCACCGGTTTCGTCCAGGCCCAGGGCGACCTCGACCCCGGCCTGTTCCAGGGCGGCGATGCCCTGCCCCGCGACCCGGCTGTCCGGATCATCCACGGCGACCACGACGCGGCGCACGCCGGCCGCGATCAGGGCCTCGGTGCAGGGGCCGGTTTGCCCGGTGTGGCAGCAGGGTTCCAGCGTCACATAGGCGGTGGCACCTTGGGCAAGGTTCCCTGCCCGCGCCAGGGCTTCGGTTTCGGCATGGGGGCGGCCGCCCGGCTGGGTCCAGCCGCGCCCGACCACACGCCCGCTGCCGTCCAGACCGCCGTCAAGGTCCGGGCGGACCAGGACGCAGCCGACCGCCGGATTGGGCCAGGTATTGCCCAGCCCGCGCCGGGCCAAGCCGAGCGCCATGGCCATGAACCGCCGGTCGTGGTTGGTGAATGGGTTAGTCTTCTTCGCCACTTAAATTCTCGACGAAGGCCTCGAAGTCCTTGGCCTCGCGGAAGTTTCGATACACGGAGGCAAAACGGACGTAGGCGACCTGATCCAGATTGGCCAGATTTTCCATGACCATCTCGCCGACCACCTTGGAGGGGATTTCGTTTTCCCCCAGGGTTTCCAGGCGACGCTGTATGGAGTTGACGATCCGCTCGATGCGGTCCTCGTCCACCGGGCGTTTCCGTAACGCGATATGCAAGGAGCGCGACAGCTTGTCCCGGTCGAAGGGTGTCTTTTCCCCGTCCTTCTTGACGACCACCAGTTCCCGCAACTGGACCCGCTCGAAGGTGGTCCAGCGGGCACCGCAGGCCGGGCAGAAGCGTCGGCGGCGAACCGCCGACCCGTCTTCTGTCGGCCGGGAATCCTTCACCTGAGAATCGTCATGTCCGCAGAATGGGCACCGCATCGGTCACTACTCCCCAATATTTTGTGTTTTGTACCCGCTCAGGTCTAAACAAGCCGTTACCGGCCTAGATGTTCGAGTAAATCGGAAAATCCCCGCACAGCCGGCCGACGGCTTCGGCCGCCTTGGCTTCCGCCGCCGCGTTGTCGTCGGGATTGGCGGCGACGCCGTCCAGGACATCGGCGATCAGATTACCGATTTCGCGGAATTCCGCTTCGCCGAAGCCGCGCGTCGTACCCGCCGGGGTGCCGAGCCGGATGCCCGACGTCACCGTGGGCTTTTCCGGATCGAACGGCACGCCGTTCTTGTTGCAGGTCATGCGGGCGTTTTCCAGGGCGGCCTCGGCCGTGACCCCGGTCAGGCCCTTGGAGCGCAGATCGACCAGCATCAAATGCGTGTCCGTGCCGCCGGCGACGATGTCGAAGCCGCGCGACACCAGCGTTTCCGCCAGCACCCGGGCATTGGCGACGACACGCGCCGAATAGTCCTTGAATTCCAGGCGCAGGGCCTCGCCGAAAGCGACCGCCTTGGCGGCGATCACATGCATCAGCGGCCCGCCCTGCAACCCCGGGAACACCGCCGAATTGATCTTCTTGGCGATGGCTTCGTCGTTGGTCAGGATCATGCCGCCGCGCGGTCCGCGCAGGGTTTTGTGGGTCGTGGTGGTGGCGATGTCCGCATAGGGGAACGGGCTTGGGTGCACTCCGGCCGCGACCAGGCCCGCGAAATGAGCCATGTCGACCATCATCAGCGCCCCGACCTTGTCGCAGATTTCGCGGAATTTGGGGAAATCCAAGGTCCGCGGATAGGCCGAGCCGCCGGCGATGATGATCTTGGGCTTGTGTTCCAGGGCCAGGGCCTCGACCTCGTCGAAGTCGACCCGCGCGTCCTGCTTGCGCACGCCGTACTGCACGGCATCGAACCACTTGCCCGACATGGCCGGCGGCGCGCCGTGGGTCAGATGGCCGCCCGCGGCCAGCGACATGCCCATGATGCATTCATTCGGCTTGACCAGGGCCAGCATGACGGCCCCGTTGGCCTGCGCGCCCGAATGGGGCTGCACGTTGGCGAAGCCGCAGCCGAACAGCTGCTTGGCCCGGTCGATGGCCAGCGTTTCCGCCACATCGACGAATTCGCAGCCGCCGTAATAGCGCCGCCCGGGATAGCCCTCGGCGTATTTGTTGGTCATGACGCCGCCCTGGGCTTCCATGACCGCGCGCGACACGATGTTTTCCGAGGCGATCAGCTCGATCTTGTCCTGCTGACGCTTCAGTTCGGCGCGTTCGGCGGCGTAAAGCTCCGGGTCCGTCTCGGACAGCGGCGCTTCGAAAAAACGGTTGAGGGACGGATCGGCGTATTTGGGCGTATCAGCGTCGGGCATGACAGGTTCAGTCCTTGAAAGATCGGTTTCTCTTGGTCGCAATCGCCGCCCGGGCATCGCTGCCGTCGGGCGCGGGGTTTCCGTTGGCCGGTATCGGCCTTAGGTCGGGGTGGACAGCTTGTCCACGCGGCGGCCGTGACGGCCGCCTTCGAACTCTGTTTCCAGAAATACCTTGAGGCAATCCTTGGCCGTCTCGGCGCCGATCATGCGGCCGCCGAAGCAGATCACGTTGGCGTCGTTGTGCTGCCGGCACATGCGCGCCCCCAGGGCGTCGTGGATCAGGGCGGCGCGGACCTCCGGATAGCGGTTGGCGGCAATGGAAATGCCGATCCCCGATCCGCACACCAGCACGCCCAGGTCGGCCTTGCCGTCGCGGATGGCCTGGGCCATGGCGAAACCGAAATCCGGGTAATCGACCGAGTCCTCGGAATTGGTGCCGAGGTTCAGAACCTCATGGCCCATGTCGGCAAGCTGCTTGAGCAGATCGCTTTTCAGGGCGAAACCCGCGTGATCGCAGGCGATGGCGATGGGTTTGGTGCTCACGGGTGTTCACCTAAGGCTTTTGGAAAGGCTGCGTTCGTCCGGCGGCAGTGATACCACATCTCGATTCTGACCGCTACACGAACACAAGGGCTCTGCGCCGCTCCAGATGTAGAAATCATCGGGCCGGCGCGACAGATGTGGAAAAAACGGCCGCGAAAATCAAGCGGCGAATTGTTCCCCGGCAATCCGCTGGCCGATGGGATTATGCCAGCAGGTCCGTGCGCCCGGTGCGGCCCGTGCCCAGGATCTGGGCACGGCGCTTGCGCAGCACGTATTTCAATTTCCTCACGGCGAGGCGCTGAACCATCGATTGAGAGTATTTGGCGTCGCAGATCGAGATCACTTCGACGCCCGTGCGTGGATCGATCGCGGTCACGCGGACATAGCGTCCCTTGGGTTGGAACTCGAACAGCACTTCCGGTAGGTAGATGTCGTCTTGCGCGGCCAAGCCTGTACCCTTTTCCACCGGTCGGAGGTCGGCCGATCAGGCCCTTCCGGCTACATGTTTCGGCGGTATTGTCCGCCCGCGTCGAACAATGCGTCCGTGATTTGACCCAGGGAACACGATTTCACGGCATCCATCAAGGCGGCGAACAGATTACCGTCGGACGCGGCGACGGCCTTGAGGTTGGCCAGGGCGGCCGCGGCCTCTTCACGCCGCGCTTCCTGAAACGAACGCAGACGTTTGATCTGATTCTGTTTTTCCTCGTCGGAGGACCGCTGCAAGGGCGGTTCGGCTAGGCCGGCGTCCGGATTGGGATTGAGGAAGGTGTTGACCCCCACGATCGGCAGGCTGCCGTCGTGCTTGAGGGTTTCGTAGTGCAGCGATTCCTCTTGGATGCGGCCGCGCTGATACCCGGTTTCCATGGCGCCGAGCACGCCGCCGCGCTCGGAAATGCGCTCGAATTCCTGCAGCACGGCTTCCTCGACCAAGTCGGTCAGTTCGTCGATGACGAACGCCCCCTGGTTGGGGTTCTCGTTCTTGGCCAGGCCCCATTCCTTGTTGATCACCATCTGGATCGCAAGGGCGCGGCGCAGGCTGTCCTCGGTCGGCGTGGTGAAGGCCTCGTCGAACGCGTTGGTATGCAGGGAATTGCAGTTGTCGTAGACGGCGATCAGCGCCTGCAACGTGGTGCGGATGTCGTTGAAATCCATTTCCTGGGCGTGCAGCGAGCGGCCCGAGGTCTGGATATGATACTTGAGCTTCTGCGAGCGCTCGTTCGCGCCGTAGCGCTCGCGCATGGCGACGGCCCAGATCCGCCGTGCGACGCGGCCCATGACCGTATATTCAGGGTCCATGCCGTTGGAAAAGAAGAACGACAGGTTGGGCGCGAAGTCGTCGATCTTCATGCCGCGGGCCAGATAGGCCTCAACGAAGGTGAAACCGTTGGCCAGGGTGAAGGCCAGCTGCGAGATCGGGTTCGCCCCGGCTTCGGCGATGTGATAGCCGGAGATCGAGACGGAATAGAAGTTCCGCACCTTGTTCTCGACGAAATAGGCCTGGATATCGGCCATCATGCGCAGTGCGAATTCGGTCGAGAAGATGCAGGTGTTCTGCCCCTGATCTTCCTTCAGGATGTCCGCCTGCACGGTGCCGCGCACGTTGGCCAGGGTCCAGGCGCGGATGTCGGCTGTTTCCGCGGCGTCGGGCGCCCTGCCCTTTTCCGCTTTGAACTTGGCGATCTGCTGATTGATGGCCGTGTTCAGGAACATGGCGAGGATGGTCGGGGCCGGCCCGTTGATGGTCATGGAGACCGAGGTATTGGGCGCGCACAGGTCGAAGCCGTCATAAAGGTCGGCCATGTCCTGCAGGGTCGCGATCGAAACCCCGGAATTCCCGACCTTGCCGTAGATATCGGGCCGTTCGTCGGGATCGAAGCCGTAAAGCGTCACGGAATCGAAAGCCGTGGACAGGCGCTTGGCCTCGGAATCCTTGGACAGGTACTTGAACCGGGCATTGGTGCGCTTGGGGTCACCTTCGCCCGCGAACATGCGGGTGGGGTCTTCCTCGGTCCGCTTGAAGGGGAACACCCCGGCCGTATAGGGGAAGGAGCCCGGCAAATTCTCCCGCATCAGCCATTTAAGCAGTTCGCCGTGATCTTCGTATTTGGGCAGGCTGACGCGGCGGACGGAGTTTCCGGAAAGCGTCGTGCGGGTCAGTGCGTTGCGGATTTCCCGGTCCCGCACGGTGACCACCAACTCGTCGCCGGAATAGGCCTCGCGGATGGCGGGCCAGGCGTCCAGCAAGGCATGAGCCTCGGCGCTCAGCTCCTTCGACTTAGAGTCAGCAAGACTCGCTACGTCGTTGGAAGACTTGCCCATTTCTTCCAGCATCCGGGCTGTTTCCATGGCCTGCTGGCGGGCCCGGGCGATCCGTGCCTGGGCATCGGCCCGGGCCAGGTAGCTGCGCACATCATCGGCGATCTCGGCCAGATAACGCTGACGGTCCGGCGGCACGATGGCCTGGCCTGGCTCCGATGCCTTGACCTCGACCGAAGGCAGCAGATGGGGAAAGGCCGGAAATCCCTTGGCCGTGAACTGGGCCAGCAGTTCTTGATAGACCGCCGTCACCCCGGCGTCGTTGAAGCGCGATGCGATGGCGCCGAACACGGGCATGTCGTCGGGCTTGGCGCCGAAAGCTTCGCGGTTGCGCTGAACCTGCTTGCGCACGTCGCGCAGCGCGTCCATGGCGCCCTTGCGGTCCATCTTGTTGATGACGATGACATCGGCGAAGTCCAGCATGTCGATCTTCTCGAGCTGGCTGGCGGCGCCGAATTCGGGAGTCATGACGTAAAGCGACAGGTCGCAGAAGGGCACGATACCGGCGTCCCCCTGCCCGATCCCCGGCGTTTCGATGATGACGATGTCGGCGCCCGAGGCCTTCACGGCGGCGATGATGTCGGCCAACGGCGGCGGCACTTCGGTCTTAGCGTCACGGGTGGCGAGTGAGCGGAAGAACACGTTGGCCGCGTTATTGGCATTCATGCGGATGCGGTCGCCCAGCAGGGCGCCGCCGGTCTTGCGCCGGGTCGGATCGATGGCGATGACGGCGATCCTCGGTTCGCCCGAGCCAAACCGGAAACGGCGCACGATTTCGTCCGTCAGCGACGATTTTCCGGCCCCGCCCGTGCCCGTGATGCCGAGCACCGGCACCGTGTCGCGCCCGTCGGCGATGGTCTTGATCTCGTTCAGCAGCGCCTTGGGCAGGCGACCATCCTCGATCGCCGTGATCACGCGCGCCAGAGCGGCCGCGTCGCCGGCCGTGAGCCCGTCCAGGTCCTTGGGCAGATCACTGGAAAGGTCACGCCGCGCCGTCTGGATCATATCGGCGATCATGCCTTGCAACCCCAGGCGCCGGCCGTCTTCCGGCGAATAGACGCGGGTCATGCCGTAGGCTTCCAGGTCCTTGACCTCTTTGGCGACAATGACGCCGCCGCCGCCGCCGAAA
The DNA here is from genome assembly GCA_002706405.1 of Rhodospirillaceae bacterium. Taxonomy (GTDB): domain Bacteria; phylum Pseudomonadota; class Alphaproteobacteria; order Rhodospirillales; family Casp-alpha2; genus UBA1479. Next base: position 6,953 of record PALN01000044.1, read on the forward strand.
ACGGCGATGTCCGGGCGGCCGCGCTCGCGCAGCAGGTCGATCATGTACTTGAAGTATTCGACATGACCGCCCTGGTAGCTTGAGACGGCGATGCCGTGGGCGTCTTCCTGGATCGCGGCGGTGACGACTTCGTCCACGGACCGGTTATGGCCCAGATGGATGACCTCGCCCCCCTGCGCCTGCAGGATGCGGCGCATGATGTTGATGGAGGCATCGTGGCCGTCGAACAGCGAAGCGGCGGTGATGAAGCGAACCGGTTGCAGCGGCCCGTTGCTGGTGGCGCCCGGGGCCGTTTTCGACCCGGCGGCGGGAAGTGTATCGTCCGGCACGTTGGTGGTTCCGTTCCCAATTATCGTTTTAGTTTCCGTTTACGTAAACGTAAGGCAAATCCCGGGGAGCGTAAAGGGAGCAATCCCCCGCCGATGCCGTCGAGAAACGTTGACTTTGCCGGGGCCTCCATGGATTTTGTCCGCATCGTCCAAGTCATTGGGCCTCCAGAACCATCATTGGAAGCGAACCACCGTGGCCACATTCCCCCGCAAGCGCATGCGCCGTAACCGGCGTGAACCCTGGATCCGGCGCTTGGTCGCCGAGCATAAATTGTCGGCGGACGACCTGATCTGGCCCGTGTTCGTGGTCGAGGGCACGAACAAGCGCGAACCCATCGCCTCCATGCCCGGGGTCGAGCGCCTGTCCGTCGATCTGCTGGCCGGTGCCGTCACGGAAGCCCGCGAATTGGGCATTCCCGCCGTGGCCCTGTTTCCCTATACGGATGAAAACCTGAAAACCCCGGACGCCAAGGAAGCCTATAATCCGGACAATCTGGTGTGCCGCGCCGTGCGCGCCGCCAAGGCCGCCGTGCCCGATGTCGGCGTGATCTGCGACGTGGCGCTTGATCCCTTCAATTCCGACGGCCACGACGGCCTGGTGGAGGACGGGGTCATTCTCAATGACGAAACGATCGAGATTCTGGTCAAGCAATCCCTGGTCCAGGCCGAGGCCGGCTGCGACATCATCGCGCCCTCGGACATGATGGACGGGCGGATCGCCGCCATCCGCGACGCCCTGGACGATGCCGGCCATCAGCATGTTTCCGTGCTGGCCTATGCCGCCAAATATGCCTCCGGCTTTTACGGCCCGTTCCGCGATGCCGTGGGCTCCAAGGGGGCGTTGAAGGGCGACAAGGCGACCTATCAGATGAACCCGGCCAACGTCGACGAAGCCATGTGGGAGGTCACTCTCGACGTCGAGGAAGGGGCCGACATGGTCATGGTCAAGCCGGGCCTGCCCTATCTGGACGTGGTGCGCATGGTGAAGGAAGAGTTCCGCATGCCGACCTTCGTCTACAACGTGTCGGGCGAATACGCCATGCTGCGCGGCGCCGGCGATGCCGGCTGGCTCGATTACGACAAGGTGGTGGTGGAAACCATGATGGCGTTCAAGCGCGCGGGCGCGGACGCGATCCTGACCTATGCGGCCTTGGACGTCGCGCGCCTGATCAACGGTAAATAGGCGAAGACGGCGGCCCGCCGCCGGGACGTCAGGGCCGGACGCTGATGTTCAGCAGGCGATGCACGTCGAGCACCACCATCAATTCGCCCTTCAGGCGATAAATCCCGTTGGCGAATTCGCGCCACAGGGGGTCGAGGGTCGCCGGATTGCGCTCGTACAGGTCGTTGGACAGGCTGACCACGTCGCCGATGCTGTCGACCAGTAGGGTATAGAGCTCGTGATCGTGCTCCACCGTCACCGCCATGGCGTTTTCTGAGGCTTCCCGGCTGCTGGCCGGCAATCCTAGGCGCACGCGCACGTCGATGACGGTGACGATGCGGCCGCGCAGATTGATGGACCCGCGCACTTCCGGCGGGGCCAGGGGGATCGAGGCGATGCGGTCCGGCGACAGGATGTCCTGGACCATCAGCACCGGAATGCCGAACAACTGCTTCTTGACCCGGAAGGTCACGAAATCTTCCAGGTCCTCGCCCGGGTGTGTCGCCAGTTCCCGCGTTTCCGCTTCACGCAGCGCGCGGGACGAATTTACAGCCTGAACTTCCGCCATTGTCGGCACTCCCCAGGTTTTCTGCGGTCCCGCGCGTGAATCCGCCGGGCCGAACCTCATCGACGCCGCAGTGTATGCGGCGGCCGATATAGTTTCAATACAGACAAAGGTATGTGTGCGTTGAATAAAATCGCGCCGGCTCAGGCATCGAGCCAGGCCGCGACCAGATCCAGTTGCGCGGCCGACATCAAGGCCGGGGCATGGCCGACCCCGGGAATCTCGTGGGCGGTCGTTTTGGGGCCCCGTGCCTGCATTTCCGCCAGGGTATCGGGTCGGAGAAGATCCGACTGCGCCCCCCGGATCACGGTGACCGGACATTGGATCGCGTCCCAAACGGGCCACAGCACCAAATCCTCATCCACCGCCCCTTGGAACGGCACCGCGATCGCGGGGTCGTATTTCAAGGCATAGCGGCCATCGTCGCGCCGGGACACGCTGTGGCGCGCCAAATGCATCCATTGATCGTCAGTCAGGGGGCCGAAGGGGGCGTGGACTTGGCGGATATAGGCCTCGGCCGCGGCCAAATCGACGAATTCGGGTGCCGCGCCCAGATAGGCGGCGATCCGCTGCAGGGAGTCCTTGGTCACCACCGGCCCCGCGTCGTTCATCAACAGACGATCGACTGGCGTGCCCGGCCCCGCCGCCATAATCATGCCGAGCAAGGCCCCCATGGAGGTGCCGAGCCAGGCGACCCGGTCCACGTCGAGCCGCGCGATCAGGGCCGTCAGGTCGGCGAGGTATTGGGGATAGCCGTATTGCAGGGGATCGGCCAAGCGACCGCTGTCGCCGCGTCCCACGATGTCGGGGCAGACGACCCGCCAGCGGTCGGAAAACCGCTCCGCCACCGCATCGAAGTCGCGGCCGTTTCGGGTCAGGCCGTGGACGCAGAGAAGGACCGGGCCGTCGGACGGCCCCCATTGCCAATAGACGACCTCGTGAAAGGTGCCGAGGGCGGCGCGGCCGAGGAACGATTTGCGCTGCATGCTGTCTCGCTCCCCTGCCCCGTCCGCCGACCCGGCGTCAGATCACGCCGCGGTCGCGAAGCGCGGCGACCTCGTCGGCGCTCAGGCCCAGGACTTCGCCCAGAACTTCCTCGCAATGCTGGCCCAGAACCGGCGGCGCCATGCGGTAGTCGACCTGCGATTTGGAGAACTTCAGCGGGCTCGCGACCATGCTGACCGGCTTGCTGCCGGTCTTCGGGTGCGGCATGTCGAGGCGCATGCCGCGGGCCAGGAACTGGGGATCGGAAAACACCTGGTCCAGGCGATTGATGGGCCCGCAGCTGACGTTGTTCTTTTCCAGCTCGGTCAGCCAGAATTCCGACGGCTTGGCGGCGATGATCGGCTTCAGCAGAGCAACGATCTCATCCCGGTTGGACACGCGGTTGGCGTTGGTCGCGAATTTCGGGTCCTCGGCCAGGTTCTCGCAGCCGGCGACCTTGCAGAAACGCTGGAACTGGCCGTCGTTGCCGACCGCCAGAATGATGTCGCCGTCGGCGGTCGCGAACGACTGATAAGGCACGATGTTCGGGTGCGCATTGCCCAGGCGCGGCGGGTTCTCGCCGGTGGCCAGGAAGTTGGCGCCCTGAATCGACAGAATGGCGGCGGTGGTGTCCAGCATGCCGATGTCGATGTGCTGCCCTTCGCCGGTGACTTCGCGGTGGCGCAGGGCGGCGTTGATGCCGACCGCGGCGTACATGCCGGCGATCAGGTCGGAAATGGGGATGCCGGCCTTCTGGGGATCGCTGTCCGGCTCGCCGGTGACGCTCATGAATCCGCCCATGCCCTGGATCAGGACGTCATAACCGGGGCGGTTGGCGTAGGGGCCCGTATGGCCGAAGCCGGTCACCGAGCAATAGACCAGGCCCGGGTTGTCGTCCTTCAACTGATCGTAGCCCAGGCCGTATTTGGCCAGACCGCCGGTTTTGAAGTTTTCCACCAGCACGTCGGATTTGGCGATCATCTTCTTGGCCAGTTCGATGCCCTCGGGCTTCGTCAAATCCAGGGTAATCGAGCGTTTGTTGCGGTTGGCGCAGGTGAAATAGGCGCTCTGATCCGTGTCGTTGCCGTCGCCGTCCTTCAGGTAGGGCGGCGCGAAGCCGCGCGTGTCGTCGCCTTTGCCGGGAATTTCCACCTTGATCACGTCGGCGCCCAAGTCGCCAAGAATCTGTGTGCAGGAGGGGCCCGCCAGAATGCGGGTCAGATCGAAAACCCGAAGGCCGCTCAAGGGTCCGGACATGATTGTTTCCTTTTGTTGGTCGCGCCTTATTGTGGGCGTCTCAGCGATGGAAGGGAACGTCCAGCGCGCCCGGAAACCGGGGGCCGACGCAAGTTTGGTATCGCGCGATGTATAACGCCAAGATTTACCCCCCGCAATGCGGGCGGGCGAATTTTTCCGCTCGGAACGCCGGCTGATGCGGCCGGGCCGGTTGAAGCTGGCGCTGCTGGTGCTGGCCGTGGCGCTGGTCGGGGGCCTGACCGCCCTGCTCGCCCCGACTTTTGCGACAACGTCGGGAACCGTCCATCTTGCGGGCATCGGCGGCCCGGCGACGGTCACGCGTGACGGCCACGCTCTGCCCCGCATCCGTGCGGGTGATTGGGACAGCGCCTTCTTCGCCCTCGGCTTCGTTCACGCCCAGGACCGCTTTTTCCAGATGGAGATGATGCGACGCGCCGGCGCTGGCCGGTTGGCGGAAATCCTGGGCCCGCCGGCCCTCGACATGGATCGCCACATGCGAACGTTGGGGCTTTACCGCCTGGCCGAGGCACAGGCGGCGGCAGCTTCGCCCGCCCTGAAAAAGCGCCTCGATGCCTATGCCGCCGGGATCAATGCCTGGATCGACGACACCGCCTGGCCCCGCACCGTCGAATTCCTGGCCCTCCGCCATACCCCTGAACCCTGGCGGCCCGCCGACAGTCTGGTTTGGGGCAAGCTGATGGCCCTGCGTCTGGCCGGCAACTGGCGGACGGAACGCCTGCGTCTCGATCTGCTGGGCAAGCTGACGCCGGACCAGGTGAGTTTCCTGTGGCCGCCCTACCCGGGCGACGGGCCCACGGCCTTTCCCGCCGGCCCGGTCGGGTCGGGCCTGGCCACCCTCCCGGACATGGATTGGGACCCCCGCGCCACGGGCGCACCCGCGACGGCGTCCAACGCCTGGGCCTTGGCCGGGGCGCGGACGTCCACGGGCAAGCCGTTCCTGGCCAACGACCCGCATCTGGAATTCCGGGCGCCGATCCTGTGGTATCTGGCCCGTCTGGAAACGCCCGACGGCATCCTGGCCGGGGCGACGGTGCCGGGCGTGCCGTTTCTGGTGATCGGCCACAACGGCCATGTCGCCTGGGGCTTCACGACCACGGGCGCGGACACGGAAGACCTGATCATCGAAATTCCGGCCGGGCGGCCCGACACCTACCGCACCGATGGCGGCGACGGCACGGCCAGGTTTCACCTGCGCACCGAGGTTATCAAGGTGCGGGACGGCGCGCCGGACGTCTTGAAGGTCCGGGAAACGCCCGAAGGCCCCGTCATCACCGACGGCGCCGACGGCCGCCCGTTGACGCTTTCCGCCCCCTATCTGGATGCGGACGACCGCACGCCGGACGCCCTGTTGGCGCTCAACGGCGCGAAAACCAAGGCCGAGGTCGCGGCGGCCCTGCGCCTGTTCCATGCGCCGGTGCAGAACGTCCTCTATGCGACGACGGCGGGCGACATCGGCATGATCACGGCGGGGCGGCTGCCCAACCGCAAACGCGGCGGCGGGCAGGTCCCGCTGGTCCGCATTCAGGGCCCGGTCGGCCATGATGGGCATCTTGATCCCTCGCTCCTGCCGCGTTACGTCAATCCGCCCGGCGGCGTGTTGCTGAACGCCAACAACAAGGTGACGCCCCCCGGTTTTCCGTTCCAGATCGCGGCGGACTGGCCGCCGCCCTACCGGGCCCGGCGGCTGGCCGACCTGCTGGCCGGCGATCAGCCTGACCCCATCGGCCCTCAGATGGATATCCAGTCCGCCGGGGCCGAGGAATTGACCGCCTTCGCCTTCGCCCATTTGGACGACGGTGCGGGCCGTCGCTCCCTGGTCCGCACCCTGGAGCGCTGGGACGGCGCCATGGACCGCCGCCAGCGCGCCCCCCTCGCCTTCATGTTCTTCGCGCTTAACCTGAAACGCGTGATCTTCGCTGACGACCTGGGCGACCTGATCGACCGCTGGCACGGTCTGCGCATCCAGGCCGTGGTACGGGCCCTGACTGCCGCGCCGTCCTGGTGCGACGACCGGGAAACGGCGGACCGGGTCGAAACCTGCGGCGATGCCGTCATGCGCGCCCTGGACGACACCGCCCGCGACCTGATGGGCCTGGACCGGGAATTGGGCCGCACGGCCCTATGGGGGGATGTCCATGTCGCCCGCTTCGAACACCCGGTGTTCCGCCACCTGCCCTTGCTGCGGGATTGGACCGCGATCGAGATCGCGACCGACGGCGGCAACGACACCCTGAACCGGGGCGCCATGTGGCTGGGACGCCAGGATGCCCCCTTTGCCCATCGCCATGGGGCGGGTCTGCGGGCCCTCATGGATTTGAGCGATCCGGACGGCTCTCGCTTTATCATCGCGACGGGCCAATCGGGCAATCCGCTTAGTCCGCACTACCGCGATTTGGTCGATGCCTGGCGCGACGGCCGGACCCTGACCCTGGAACCGGACCCGTCAGGGGTGCGCGACGTTCTGAAAATTCTGCCAAAAGACTGAGCAAGCGTGTAGAACGGCGGCTTCACTTGCCGCAACGGAACCTGCGCCATGACCGTAACCATTGAAACCATCCGCGACGCCGCCCGCCTGTTGGAAGGCGAAGTCATTCGCACGCCGGCCCTGCCGGTCCGCCGGCTGTCGCGCGCGAGCGGCGCCGATGTCTTCCTCAAACTGGAAAACCTGCAGGTGACGGGATCGTTCAAGGTGCGCGGTGCCGGGGTCAAGCTCCACAGCCTGACCGAGGACGAGCGCGCCCGCGGCGTCGTCGCCGCCTCGGCCGGGAACCACGCCCAGGGTGTGGCCTATCACGCCGGGCGCCACAATATCGCGGCGACCATCTACATGCCTGAAGGCACGCCGTTCACCAAGGTCGGGCGGACCGAGGACCTGGGCGCCAAGGTCGTCCTGGAAGGCGTCGATTTCAATGCCGCGCGGGATGCCGCCCTGGCCCATGCTGAGGAAACCGGCAAACTGTTCATCGCCCCGTTCGACGACCCCCACGTGATCGCTGGCCAAGGCACGGTGGCTCTGGAACTGCTGGAAGACGTCCCGGACCTGGATATCCTGATCGTGCCCATCGGCGGCGGCGGCCTGATGGCCGGCTGCGCCATCGCGGCCCATGCGATCAATCCGGGGATCGAGATGGTCGGCGCCCAGACGGCGCTTTATCAGTCCATGGCGCAGGCGCTGAAAGGCGAGGCATCGACCGGCGCCGGCACCACCATCGCCGAGGGCATCGCCGTGAAAACCCCGGGCGAGATCACCCGCCCGATCATCGCCGACCACGTGACGGATATCACCGTTCTGGGCGAGGATCAGATCGAAGCCGCCGTTCTGGCCCTGGCCGAGGGCCAGCGCATCGTCGCCGAGGGCGCCGGGGCGGCCGGCGTGGCGGCCCTGCTGGCCGGCGACCGCCGCTATGCCGGGAAAAAGGTCGGCATCGTGATTTCCGGCGGCAACATTGATTCCCGCCTGCTGTCCAACGTGCTGCTGCGCGGCCTGGTGCGCGGCGGGCGGATGGTGTCCTTGCGCATCGGCATGAGCGACCGTCCGGGCATGTTGGCCGAGGTTTCCGGCCTGATCGGGGGCCTGGGGGGCAATATTCTCGAGGTCTATCATCAGCGCCTGTTCACCGACGGCCCGATCCGCGACACGGAACTGGACGTGGTGATCGAAACCATCGACGCGGAACATGCCCGCGCGATCGTCCAGGCCCTGTGCAATGCCGGTTTCCAGACCCGGGTCCTGTCGAACCGCAAGGACTAGCACCTGCGCCGCCGGCCGCTTACAGCCTGAACACAAGCAATCGCGTACGGCGGCTGTCGTCGACCTCGATGACCTCGTCCGGGGCCACATCGGGCACGGCGAAGCTGTTCGAGATGAACAGGCTGCCGGGCGCCATTTCCCGCCGGGCTTTTTCGTACAGCCGGGCCATGGGAACCGGGGACAGAAAGCAATAAACCACATCAAAGGAACTTAGATCGGCGCGCCACAGGGAGAGATAGCGGATGCGCAGGTTGGCCCGCGGCTGAAAAACCAGGCGCAGGCGGCTCGCGAGATAGACCAGGGGCGCCGTCTCAAACCCCTCGAACGCAGCGTCGGGTCGTGCGCCCGCGACATGCCACAGGGTGCCGCCGAGCCCGCTGCCGAGGTCCGCCATGCGAATCCCCGGGCGGTTCGGCAGCAGCGTCTCGATGGCCCGCCAGGTCTGGGCGTTGGAGAGGTAGAGGGGAACCCCCTCCCCCACCGCATTCCAATAAACGGCGAGCAAAATCACGAAGACCGCGAAAAACACCCATCCCGGCGGCTGCAGGCCGAGCACGACCCAGAACAGGACCGGAGCGACCGCCTGAACGGGCAGCCACCATCGGGCAAGCCCCATGGGCAGGGTCGCCGCGGCGGCCACGACTCCCCAGATAACACAGAGCGCGCCCGGCGGCGTGGGCCAGCCGGCGCCGCGCAGGATCACCATGGCGGCCACCGTGGCGATCCCGCCGACAAGCTGCGCCGCCACCGCGCGTACGATGGGAAAAGTGAGCAAGAATGAGTGGTTAGGGTCGCTCACTTAACTCACGATATGAGCTTTGGAAATAGACCAGCGGGGCCCGCTCCCGGGTCACCTGGACATCGACCACACGCCCGACGACGATGCGGTGATCGCCGCCGTCGTGGATCGTATGCGTCTGGCAAGATAGAGCGGCGGCCACTCCGTCCAGAACCGGCGCGCCGGTCGCACCCTCGGAGTATCCGTGGCCGTGGAGGTCGAAGCTCTGAGGTCCGGCAAAGGCGTCGGACAAGGCGCCCTGATCGGCGGCCAGGACGTTGACCGAGAAACCGGCCCCGGAGTCGAGGAAATGGTCGATACAGCCCGTGCGGTTGTCCAGGCAGACCAGAATCAAGGGCGGGTCAAGGGACAGTGAGCAGAAGGCACTGACCGTGACGCCGACGGGTCCGCGCCCGTCACCGGGGGCGGTGACGACTGTAACGCCGGAGGCGAAGCAGCCGAGCGCGCTTCTAAATGCGAGTTGATCAACCATGATGGGCGGCCAGAATAGTTTCCCCAAGGGTGTTGGTGTGGACGAACCGGTGCCGTCTTGAATACGTCGCCCGGGGAAGGACTGGCAAGCCTTTACCAATTACCAATCATTTTGCCGTTAACTGTTTCGCTGGTTCGTTGAATTTACCTGCATTGGCACATGGTGCTTTGGTGTGAAAAATGCTTGTATTTTAGGATGATAGAACGATAACTTTTCCCCCGTGCGTCGAGGGCCGGGAAACGGTATCGACGTGGGGTCGGGCTCTTGGAGACTGCTGAATGCTTTTTATCGTCGGCTCATTGGTTGTGCTGGTCTCCGTGTTCGGCGCCTATGGCGTCCACGGCAGCTTCGGCGTGCTGTGGCAGCCATTGGAATTCATCATCATCTTCGGCGGCGCGATCGGGGCCTTTGTCACCGGTAACCCCAAGTCGGTGATCAAAGGGGTCATGGGGTCCTTCAAGACCCTGATCAAAGGCCCCACGTACACCCGTGAACACTACGAAGAGCTTCTCGGTTGCCTCTATTCGGTGTTTCGCTTGGCCAAGACCAAGGGCGACCTGGCGCTGGAAGCGCATGTGGAAAAGCCGGACGAAAGCACCTTGTTCGCCAATTTCCCGCTGTTTCACAGCGACCATCACGCCATCGAATTCCTGTGCGACTATCTCAGGCTATTGACCCTGGGGGCTTCCAACCCGCACGAGATCGAATCGGTCATGGACGCCGAACTGGAAAAGCACCACGAGGAATTGCATTCCATCTCCGGCGCCTGGCAGAGCATGGCCGACGCGACCCCGGCGCTGGGCATCGTCGCCGCCGTGTTGGGTGTCATCGTGACCATGGGCTCGATCACCGAACCGCCGGAAGTTCTCGGGAACCTGATCGCGGCGGCCCTGGTCGGGACGTTCAGTGGGATTTTCTTCGCCTATGGCTTCATGGCCCCCATTGCGGCCTCTTTGACCAATACGTACGCCTCCGACGCCGCCTATCTGAACTGCATCAAGATCGCGCTGGTCGGCCACATGCAGGGCTATGCCCCGCAGGTGTCCGTGGAATTCGCGCGCAAGACGCTGGCCCACGGTTTGCGGCCGACCTTCGCCGAGGTCGAGGAAATGGTTACCAATCTGCCTGCGGCGACGTGATAAACACCCCTCCTGTCGCCGGGCGCAGGATCGCCCCTGATCGCGGCAGCGCGAACGGCGGAAACGGGACGGACCCCATAGGAAGGGCCTGATGGCGGAAGAAGCCGCAAAACAACCGATCATCATCAAGAAGATCAAGAAGGGCGGACACGGCCATCACGGCGGCGCGTGGAAAATCGCCTACGCTGACTTCGTGACCGCCATGATGGCGTTCTTCCTGCTGTTGTGGCTATTGAACTCGGTCACGCAGGAATCCCTCGAAGGGATTTCCAACTACTTCGCCCCCGTTTCCACGTCGCAGACGACCAGCGGGTCCGGCGACATCCTTCAGGGCAAGACCATTACCGAGGAAGGTATTTCCTCCAACGCCACGGCCCGCGACAGCGTGACCGTCGACCTGCCGCCGCCCAAAGCCGGCACCGGCGGCGACCTGTCCGAAGGCGAGGCCGAATCCAAGGCCGAGCCGACCGAAGAGGATATCGAGGCGCAAGCCGCCAAGAAGGAACAGGAAGCTTTCGAGGACGCCCAGGAGGAGCTGCAGAAGACCCTGGAAAGCGTGCCCCAGATGCGTCAGTTGAAGAACAGCCTGTTGGTCGACAACACGCCCGAGGGCCTGCGCATTCAACTGATCGACCGCGACGGACTGGCCATGTTCCCGTCGGGTTCCTCCAAGATGTTCCTGCATACGGAACGGCTGCTCGAACTGGTGTCCAAGGTCATTCTGTCCATGCCCCAGGATATCTCGATTACCGGCCATACGGACGCTACGCCGTTTTCCGGCCAGGACTACGGCAACTGGGAACTGTCGTCGGACCGCGCCAATTCGGCGCGCCGCGCCCTTGAAGGGTTCGGGGTGCCCGATCCCCGAATCAAACGCGTCGTCGGCAAGGCGGCGACGGACCCCTTGATCGCTGAAGATCCCAACCATCCGTCCAATCGGCGGCTGTCGATCGTGCTGTTGCGCGGCACCGGCCGCGAGGCGGAAAAGGAAAAAGCCAAGCAGAAGGCCGAGGAAAAGGCCAGGAAAGAGCGCGAAAACGAGGCGTTGCCGGGCTTGAACGAAATCAAGCGCCAGCAGCGGCAGGAGGACGGCGGTATCCCCCCCGCGCCCGCACCGCAGCCCGACGTCGTCCCGCTGCCCAGCCCCGGCGGCATCGCCCCGGCGGCCCCCGCCCAACCGGCGCAACCGGCCGCACCGGCCTTGCCCGGGATCAACCTTGAAATCCGCGGCGATATTAAGCCACAGTAGGGTCCGAACGGTCGGCGCGTTGGCGGCGTCGCCGTAAATGCAGGGACACGACATGCGCCACAAACCCATATCGGATGCGCGGTTCTTTTTCGCGACGGCCCCTCTGCCCTGTCCGTATTTGCCGGACCGGGTCGAACGGCGCGTGGTCACCGAACTGTTCGGGCGCGACGCGACGCGTCTGCATGACCAATTGTCTTACGCCGGTTTCCGCCGGTCCCACGGCATCGTCTATGCCCCGGCCTGCCCGGGCTGTGATGCCTGCAAGGCTGTGCGCATCGTGGTGGACGGGTTCGACCTGCGCCCCTCCATGAAACGGATACTGAAAACCAACTCCGATCTATCCGCCCGCATGGCCCAGCCGGCTGCGGATCAGGAGCAATACCGCCTGTTCCAGCGCTATCAGGCATCCCGCCATTCCGGCGGCGACATGGCCAAGATGGATTATCTCGATTATCAGGCGCTGATCGAGGACACCCCCATCGACACCAGCCTGATCACCTTCCGCGATGGCCAAGGCACGCTGACGGGAGCCATGCTGGCCGATCGTCTGGGCGACGGGTTGTCGGCGGTCTACAGCTATTTCGATCCGGAACAGCCGCGCCGTGGCATGGGGACCTATATGATCCTGTGGCTGCTCGACGAAGCCAAGCGCCTCGGCCTGCCCTATGTCTACCTGGGGTTCTGGATCGAGGGCTGCAACAAGATGTCCTACAAGGCGCGCTTCCACCCGCTCGAGGTCCATACGGCGACCGGTTGGCAGAACTTCGACGACTTCACGGCCACGTCCGAAACTTAGTCCCGCCCGAACGTTCCCGAGCGCGGAAAGCCCTTGGGCACGACCAAGCCCGCCTGGGCCCGCTTCCCAAGCCATTGCTGGTATTCCGGTTCCGTGCGCTGGCCGCCCGACCGCCAGATCAGACCCTCGGCAAAGCGCATGGTGGTGACGTCGGCCAGCCCGCCCTTGTTGTAGCGTTGCAGGATCACGCCCTTGCCGCGGCCCATTTCCGGCAGTTCGTCGATGGGGAAGATCAACAGCTTGCGGTTTTCGCCGACCACGGCGACGGCATCGGCGCCTTCCATGACTTCCGCGATGGCGGCGGCCTCTTCGCCCGTGCCCAGGTTCAGGACCTGCTTGCCGTTCTTGGTCTGGGCCATCAGGTCGTCGGACGGCACGATGAAGCCGCGCCCCTTGTCCGAGGCCACGATGTACTTCTTGCCGGTCTGATAGACCTGAAGCCAGATCGGGTCGTGGCCGTTGGGGATATCGACCATCAGGCGCACCGGTTCGCCATGGCCGCGCCCGCCGGGCAGCTTGTCGCCGGCCAGGGTGTAGAACCGACCGTTGGTGGCGAACACCAGGAACTTGTCCGTGGTCTGGCCGTGGACCATGAATTTCAGGTTGTCGCCGTCCTTGAATTTGACCTCCGTGCCCGGCTCCACATGCCCCTTAAGGGCGCGGATCCAGCCTTTTTCGGATAGCACGACGGTGATCGGTTCTTTCTCGATCATCGCTTCCAGGGGCACCACGACGGCGGTCGGCGGGCCGGCGATCGCCGTGCGGCGCGCGCCGATCTCCGTTTTCTGGCCGAAGGCCTTCTTGGTCTCGGCAATCTCGGCGGCGATGGCCTTCCAGCGCTCTCCCTCGTCAGTCAACAAGGTCTTGATGGTCTGGCGTTCCTCGGCCAGGGCTTCGTTTTCGCGCCGGATTTCGATTTCTTCCAGCTTGCGCAATTGGCGCAGCCGCATGTCCAGGATGGCATTGGCCTGGACCTCCGTCAGGTCGAAACGCTTCATCATGACGGTCTTGGGGTCGTCTTCCTCGCGGATAATCTTGATGACCTCATCCAGGTTGAGGAATGCGGCCAACAGCCCACCCAGAACCTCGATCCGCCGCTCGATCTTCTCCAGCCGGAAATTCTTGCGCCGGATCAGGACGTCATGGCGGTGATCCAGGAATGCCTGCAGCACGTCGCGCAGGGACATCACGCCGGGCGTGTTGTTGGCGTCCAGCACGTTCATGTTCATGTTGAAGCGGACTTCCAGGTCCGTTTCGCGGAACAGGTGCTCCATCAGGGTTTCCGCGTCGACGGTGCGGCTCTTGGGCTCCAGCACGATGCGCACGTCTTCCGTCGATTCATCGCGGACGTCCTGCAGAATCGGCAGCTTTTTGCCGATGATCAGGTCGGCGATGCGCTCGATCAGCTTGGCCTTTTGGATCTGATAGGGAATTTCCGTGATGATGATCTCGTACTGGCCCCGGCCCTGGTCTTCGATCTCCCAGCGCGCGCGCAGGCGGAACGCGCCGCGCCCGGTGCGATAGGCCTCGACCACGGCGGCGGGATCCTCGACCAGGACGCCGCCGGTCGGGAAATCGGGCCCGGGAACGTATTCGCACAGCTTCTCGAAGGTCGCGTTGGGATGCTTGATCAGGTGGATCAGCGCGTCGCACAGCTCACCCGCGTTATGGGGCGGGATGTTGGTCGCCATGCCGACGGCGATGCCCGTCGACCCGTTGGCCAGAAGGTTCGGGAAATTGGCGGGTAGAACAACGGGTTCTTCCTCTTCGCCGTCGTAGGTCGCGCGGAAATCGACCGTGTCCTCGTCGATGCCGTCGAGCAGCGCGGCGGCGATTTCCGTCAGGCGCGATTCCGTGTAGCGCATGGCGGCGGGGTTATCGCCGTCGATGTTGCCGAAATTGCCCTGCCCGTCGACCAATGGATAGCGAACGGCGAAATCCTGAGCCAAGCGGACCAGGGTGTCATAAATCGCGAGGTCGCCGTGGGGATGGTATTTACCCATCACGTCACCGACGACCCGCGCGCATTTCTTGTATCCCGTGGCCGGGTCCAGCTTGAGCTGGCGCATGGCGTACAGCAGCCGCCGGTGCACGGGCTTCAGGCCGTCGCGCACGTCGGGCAGCGAGCGTGAGACGATGGTCGACAGCGCATAGGCCAGATAGCGCTCGCTGAGCGCCTCGGACAGGGTGGTATCGCGGATTTCGCCGCCGAAGTCGCCGGGCGGGGTGATCGCGGTCATCGCAAGGATTCCTCAGATTGCAGGTTTTCCGCGCATTTTGGGCGGAAGGCCGAATTCACGCACCAGATATAGTACATTCGGGGGGTGGGTGGTCAATGCGCCGATGGCCGTTCGGCGGTTATTTTTTTGCCTGGAAGCGGTCCACCAAGCGGTCGCGGGCGGCCAGCTGCCCGGCCCGGCCGTCAAGGGCGTGATTTTCCAGGAAGTAGCCGGTCAGCTTCAGGCCGTCGACGACCTCGTCCGGGGTATGCGCGGCGCCGGCGCCGAGCAGGAACGCCGGCAAGGTCAGCAGGCGCCCGTGATAGGGCTTGCCGGCAGCGGCGGACACCGCCCGCCCGGTCTTGGGAGAGACATAGGCCAGGTTTTCCGTCTCTCCCGTGGCGGCGCAGGCGGAGAGATCGAGCCCGAATCCCAGTTCCCCCAGGACCCCCATTTCCCATTTCACGTAGGCCGACCCGACGTCGGCATCGTCGAGAACCCCCAGCAGCGCCGCCAGGCCGTGGAAGATGGCGGGATGGTCCTCGCCCTCGGGCAGCAGGGCTTCGGCCACCGCACAGGCCGCGGACAGGGCCGCGAGGCCGTCCGGGCAATCCATGAGCGCCGCCGCCGGGGCGGCCAGGACTTCCGTGGTCAGATTGCCCAGATGTTCCGGTAGACGGCCGCGCCAGTCCAATGTCACCAGATTGCCGATCTGCAGGCCGCCCCGCTTGCGCCGCCCTGCCCCGCCGCGCACCAGGCCGGTCTGGCGGCCCCGCGTTTCCGTGAGCGCGCTGACGATCAAGGCACTTTCGCCGTGCTTGCGGGTTGCCAGGATGTAGCCTCGATCGTGCCATTCCATGGCGGAAAGCCTTACGTTCGCGGTTCAGGCGCAGACGATTGAGCGCGGTCGGGCCCGGCCTTACGCATCGAAATCCAGACCCCATTCGGCATAACGTTCGCGGTCGTCCTGCCATTTGCCCCGGACCTTGACGTGGATGAACAGGTGGACCGGGTGGCCCAGCAGGTCCTGAAGCTCCTTCCGCGCGGCGGCGCCGATCTCCTTGATCATGGCGCCCTGGCGGCCGAGCACGATGCCCTTCTGGCTGTCCCGCTCGACATAGATCACCTGACGCACATGGGCGGAGCCGTCGGCCTGCTGTTTCCAGTCCTCGGTCTCGACGGTGATCTTGTAGGGCAGTTCCTGATGCAGGTTGAGGAACAGTTTTTCGCGGGTGATCTCGGCCGCCAGCAGACGCGCCGGCATGTCGGAAATCTCGTCTTCCGGATACAGCCAGGGCCCGTTGGGCACCGCGTCGGCGAAGACCTTGGCCAGGTCGGAAACGCCGTCGCCCGTGTTGGCGGAAACCATGAAGCAATCGGTGAAGACGCCTGTTCCCATTAGCTTTTCCGCCAGGGTCAGCAGCACCGGCTTGGGCACCAGGTCGATCTTGTTGAGAATCAGATAGGCTTTGCGCCCGCCGAGAACCAGCTTGTCGATGATCGCCTGCGAGCGCTTGTCCACGCCGGCCTTGGCGTCGATCAGCAGCGCGATGGCGTCGGCGTCCTGGGCACCCGACCAGGCGGCGGCGACCATGGCCCGGTCAAGCCGGCCCTTGGGCTCGAAGATGCCCGGTGTGTCGATCAGGATGACCTGCGCCGGTCCTTCGATGAAGATGCCGAGCACGCGGGTCCGCGTCGTCTGCACCTTGGGCGAAACGATGGAGACCTTGGCGCCCACCAGGCGGTTGACCAGGGTCGATTTACCGACATTGGGTGCGCCCAGGATCGCGATGAACCCGGCGCGGGTCTTGGTGTCGTTCATTGCGTTCCCCAGTTTTCCAGCATGGCCGCCGCGGCGGCCTGTTCGGCTTCTTGTTTGGATCCGCCCGCGCCCGATTGATCGGGGCGGCCTTCGACGCTCACCGTCACGGTGAAGGACGGCGCATGGTCCGGCCCGGTCTGTTCCGTCACCGCATAGACGGGCAAGGCCAGGGTGTTCTTCTGGCAGCGTTCCTGAAGCCGTGTCTTGGCGTCTTTCAGCGGCCCCGTATGGGCGTCAGCCAGCGGTGCCCAGGTGCGCTGAACAAAGTCGGCGGCGACCGCGTAGCCGGCATCCAGGAACAGCGCCCCGATCACGGCTTCGCAGGTGTCCGCCAGGATCGACGGATTGTCCCGGCCCCCGGCCGCCTTTTCGCCGGGCGACAGCTTGAGACAGGACGCCAGGTCGAGGTCGCGGGCCACGGCGGCCAGCGTGTCCTTGCGCACAAGGCCCGTGAAGCGATAGCCGAGCTGGCCCTCGTTTTCCTCGGGAAAGCGCTCATAGAGCAGCGCCGAGACGGCCAGGCCCAGTACCCGGTCCCCCAGGAATTCCAGGCGTTCATTCGAATTCAGCCGGTCCGTCTGGCCCGACGCGTGCTTGAAGGCCTGGTTAAGCAGGTCGGGATCGCTGAAACGGTGGCCCAGGCGGTCCTCCAGGGCCGAATGACGCGTCGATGTGTCGCCGCCGCTCATTCAATCCCCTGGAAGATGCGCTCGAAGCGCACCGTCGACGGCCACTGCCACGGGCGCCACAGGGAGCCGTAGGTGGAGAAGAACAGGAATTCAGCGCGGCCGACCAGATTCTGCTTGGGAATGAATCCGACGTCGCCGTAGCGGGAATCGTTCGAGCGGTCGCGGTTGTCGCCCATGGCGAAGAACATGTCGGCGGGCACCTTGTAGACCCGGGTGTTGTCCATGGGGTCGTTGTCGGTCTCTTCCAGGATCAGGTGCTTCACCCCGTTCGGCAGGGTTTCCACAAAGCGCGGCACGCGGCGGGTGGTGCCGAAATCATCGGTCGAGACGAAATCCTCGATCCGCTCGCGGATCACCGGCGTGCCGTTGATGTGCAGAATGCCGCCCTTCACCTGAATTTCATCGCCGGGCAGGCCGATGATGCGCTTGATGAAATCGGTCTTGTTGTCGGACGGCAGCTTGAACACCACGACATCCCCCCGCTCCGGCATATCCTCGAAGATACGGCCTGGAATCAAGGGCATGGAAAACGGCAGCGAATGCTTGGAATAGCCATAGGAAAACTTGGATACGAACAGATAATCGCCCACCAGCAGCGTCGGCAGCATGGAGCCGGACGGAATGTTGAACGGTTCATAGGCAAAGGTCCGTACGACCAGTGCGATCAGGATCGCGTAGACGACCGTTTTCAGTGTGTCCCAAAAGCCGCCGGGTTTGTCGCCGCTCATATGCTGTTTTTCCGTGAATTTCCTTGGGTGGTGCCTGGAAGTCGAGGCTGGGCCGCCGGATGGGTTCGGCGGGCGGATGAAACGCGGGTCCGGGGCAAAGGTCAAGCGCCTTCCTGGCCGGGAACCGCGGAAATGATCACCATGGCATGGGCCAAGGGGTATTCGTCGGTCTGGGACACGTGGACCTGGGCGGTCATGCCGGGCGGCGTCAGGGCGTCGAGCCGGGCCTTGGCGCCCCCCGTGATCAGCATATAGGGCTGGCCCGTCGGCAGGTTGGCGACCACCATGTCCTTCCAGAACACGCCGAGCCGAAACCCGGTGCCCAAGGCCTTGGCGCAGGCTTCCTTGGCGGCGAAACTCTGTGCGAAGGACGCGGCCGGATTCTGGCGGCGATAAGCCTTCTTCTGCTCGCCCTCGGCGAACAGGCGGTCGACGAAGCGATCACCGAAACGATCCAAGGTCCGTTCGATGCGACGGATGTCACACAGATCCGTGCCGATACCGATAATCATGGGCGAGACGTCATGGGCTGGGAGCGGTCCGGCGGGGTCACGCGGAGCGTTCGCCCATGGCCTCGGCCCGGGCCTGGTCCATGAGGGCGCGCATGCGCTTGATGGCGCTTTCCAGGCCGCCGAAAATGGCCTCCCCGATCAGGAAATGGCCGATGTTCAGTTCGGCAATGGTGGCGATCGCCGCCACCGGCCCCACGGTGTCGTAGGTCAGTCCGTGCCCGGCATGACATTCCAGGCCGATGGCCTCGGCATGGGCCGCCGCGTCCTTGATCCGCTGCAGCTGTGCCGCCTGGGTCGCCGGACCGGCGTCGCAATAGGCGCCGGTGTGTAGTTCGATGACCGGCGCGCCCAAGGCCTTGGCCGCATCCAACTGCACCGGGTCCGGTTCAATGAACAGGGACACGCGAATGCCCGCCGCGCCGAGCTCGGCGACGAAAGGTTTCAGGCTGTCGAACCCGCCGGCGGCGTCCAGGCCGCCTTCGGTCGTCCGCTCCTCGCGCTTTTCCGGCACGATACAAGCCGCATGCGGCTTGTGCTTGAGCGCGATGGCCAGCATTTCGTCCGTCGCCGCCATCTCGAAATTGAGCGGCAGGTCGATCTGCGCCGCAAGCCGCGCCATGTCGTCGTCGGAAATGTGGCGGCGGTCTTCGCGCAGATGGGCGGTGATGCCGTCGGCCCCGGCCTGGGCGGCGGCGCGGGCCGCGCGCACCGGGTCCGGATGGCCCCCGCCCCGCGCATTGCGGATGGTCGCCACGTGGTCGATGTTGACGCCAAGCCTGAGATATCCGGTCATCGTCTTCATATCCTTGCCTGCCCTAGCCTTTCGCCCGTTCGACCGAATTCACGGCGGGCGATGCCCGCAGTGCTGCGATGATGTCGGTCAGGTGTTTCACGTCGCGCACCTCGACGTCGATCAGCATCTCGAAGAAATCGGTCGAGCGGTTGATGATCTTCAGATTGGAGATATTGCCTTCATTCTTGGCGATCATGGTCGACAGATCGCCCAGCGAACCCGGCGCGTTGGCCACGGTGACATGGACGCGCCCGACATGCAGGTCGTGCTGGGCTTCGTCCCGGTCCCAGGCCAGGTCGAGCCAGCGTTCCGGCTCGTCGCCATAACCTTCCAGGGTGTCGCAATCGATGGTGTGGACGGTGACGCCGCGCCCCGTGGTGACGATGCCGACGATGCGGTCGCCCGGCAGCGGGTGGCAACAGCCGGCGAAATGCATGGCCATGCCGGGGATCAGGCCCTGAATGGGAACCCCGCCCTCGCCCTTCTCCTTGCCGCGTTTGCGCTTGCGCGCTTCCGACAAGGGCACGACGATGTCGTCGCCGTCCTTGGTCTTGCGCTTGGCCCGGGGATAAACCGCCTCGAGAACCTCGCGGCCGCTCTGGTTGCCCATGCCGACGGCGACGTACAGGTCGTCGACCGTCGCCAGGGTCAGCTTCTTCAGGGCGGCGTTTAATCCTTTTTCCGTAAGCTCATAGTCCGCTTCCTTGAAGCACCGCTGCAGGATGGACCGGCCGAGTTTCTCGTATTCCTCGCGCTCTTGCAGGCGGACGAAACGACGGATGCGCGCCCGCGCCTTGCCGGTCACGACGAAGCGCTCCCAGGTGGGATTGGGGGTCTGGGCCTTGGAGGTCACGATCTCGACCTGGTCGCCGTTCCGCAGTTCCGTGCGCAGCGGCATCATCTTGCCGTTGATCTTGGCGCCGACGCAGTGGTCGCCAACTTCGGAATGGACCGCATAGGCGAAATCAACGGTGGTGGCGCTGCGCGGCAGGTTGATCAGGTCGCCCCGGGGGGTGAAACAGAACACCTGGTCCTGGAACATCTCCATCTTGGAGTGTTCGAGCACTTCTTCCGGATCGGAGGCATGCTCCAGAATATCGAGCAATTCGCGCAGCCAGCGGTACTGCGTCGAATCCTTGGCCGGCCCGCCCTGCTTGTAGTTCCAATGGGCGGCGACGCCCAGTTCGGCGACTTCGTGCATCACCCTGGTGCGGATCTGCAGTTCGATGCGCTGCTGGTGCGGGCCGAACACGCCGGTATGAAGCGACTGATAGCCGTTCGGCTTCGGCATGGAGATGTAGTCCTTGAACCGCCCCGGCACGACCCGATAGGCGTTATGGGCCACGCCAAGCGCCTTGTAGCAGTCCTCGATGCTGTTGACGGTGATGCGGAAGGCCATGATGTCCGACAACTGCTCGAACCCCACGTCGTGCTTCTGCATCTTGCGCCAGATCGAATAGGGCGACTTTTCGCGGCCGTTCACTTCGGCCTCGATGCCGTTTTCCGACAGGGTTTCCGTCAGTTCGCCGATGATCTTGGGCACCAGTTCACCGCCCTGCTCGCGCAGGGTGTCCAGGCGTTTGACCACGGCGCGGCGCGCTTCCGGGTTGATCTCGGCGAAAGCCAGGTCTTCAAGCTCGGTCTTGATTTCCTGCATGCCGATGCGTTCGGCCAGGGGCGCATAGATATCCATGGTTTCCATGGCGATGCGGCGGCGCTTATCGTCGCTTTTGATGTAATGCAGGGTCCGCATGTTGTGTAGGCGGTCGGCCAGCTTGACCAGCAGCACGCGGATATCCTCGGACATGGCGAGCACCAGCTTGCGGAAATTCTCCGCCTGCTTGGCCCGGTCCGACTGGAATTCGATGCGGGTCAGCTTGGTCACGCCGTCGACCAGCTGCGCCACCTCGTTGCCGAAGTGGGAGCGGATATCCTCCAGCGTCGCCACCGTGTCTTCGATGGTGTCGTGGAGCAGCGCCGTTTCGATGGTGGCGCTGTCGACATGGTAGGAGGTGAGAATCCCCGCAACCTCGATCGGGTGCGAGAAGTACGGATCGCCCGAGGCGCGCTTTTGCGAGCCATGCGCCTTCATGGCGAACACGTAGGCGCCGTTGATCCCGACCTCGTCCGCATCGGGATCGTAGGCCTTTACCCGCTCAACAAGTTCAAACTGGCGGATCACGGAAGGGGCGCCTTATCCAGTCAAAAACGGGACGCCGCCCTCAGAACGCCGAAACGCGCGGCACCGCCACGGCTCCGGTCGGGAATGTGTCATGGACGAGGACTTTAGTCCTCCAGCCCAATCTCCGCATCCTTGAAAACGACGTCTGCCCCCATGGTAGCAGGGTCCGCGCCGTCGTCCACGTTCAAAGTGGCGTCACCCTCGCTGTCGTCGGACGCATCGCCGGCGGACAGCTGCATGGCTTCCGGAATCGCGGGATCAAGATCTTCGATCGGGTCTTCCATCTGCACGTACTTCTGCATGCCCTTGATCAGGGATTCTTCGAGTTCCGGCAAAGTGACGGCTTCCTCGGCGATTTCACGCAGCGCGACGACGGGGTTCTTGTCGTTGTCGCGGTCAACGGCCAGCGGCGCGCCGGCGGAAATGTGGCGGGCGCGCTGCGCCGCGAGCATCACCAGCTCGAAGCGGTTGGGAATTTTCTGTACGCAATCTTCGACCGTAACGCGGGCCATGCGGAACCTCCGGGGTCGGAATGTCAGGAATATCTGTCGCCAATCATTGGCAAGGCTGTGCGTTATATGCCCGGGCGCACGGTTTTTCAAGCTTTTCGGCGAATTATTCGGGGGCCTGCCACTCCGTGCCCAAATAGCCGTCGGCATCGGCCAGGGGGCGGATTTCCTGGTCCGCCGGCAGGTCGGCGCAAAGGGCTTCGATCGTGCGGTCCAGCACGGGATGGCGCCAGCCGGGGGCGACGTCACGGATCGGCAGCAAGGCGAAGGCGCGGCTGTGCAGGCGCGGATGCGGTACTTCCAGATCGCCCGTCAATACGCGATCACCGAAGGTCAGCATGTCCAGATCCAGAATCCGCGCGGCGTTGCGCTCGCTGCGCCGGCGCCCGAACCGGGTCTCGATGTCCAACAGCAGCGCCATCAGGGCGTCCGGCGCCAGGTCCGTGGCCAGGGCGACGGCGCCGTTGACGAACCAGGGCTGGTCGGAAACCGGCACCGGCGCGGTTTCATACCATCCGGCATGCGCCGTTATGTCGACGCCGGGCTGTTGTGAAAGAACGTGCAGCGCGGCCCCGCAGGTCGCGCGCGGCGGGCCGAATTCCGCGGTCGGCAGGTTGCCGCCGACGCCGATGACGATGGGTCCGCTCACGCCGGAATCCGTGGATTGCCGGGCGTTGAATGCTTGCGCTTGGGTACAATGGGACTTAAGTGTTTCATGATTACCAGTGACGTAAAGATTTCACGCTTTGATTTCACCAAGGATTTGATGGAAATGAATTTTTATCCTGAAGAGCGAGTCGCCCTGTTCATCGACGGCTCCAATCTTTATGCCGCCGCCCGGGCGCTCAACTTCGATATCGATTACAAGCGCCTGTTGGCCGTTTTCTCCGGGAAATGTCGTCTGGTGCGGGCCTTCTACTACACGGCCATGGTCGAGGACCAGGAGTATTCGCCGATCCGCCCCCTCGTCGATTGGCTGGATTACAACGGCTACACCATGGTCACCAAACCGACCAAGGAATTCACGGATTCCGCCGGCCGGCGCAAGATCAAGGGCAATATGGACATCGAACTGGCCATCGACGTCTTGGAAATGGCCGACAAGTTGGACCATGTGGTGCTGTTTTCCGGCGACGGCGATTTCCGCCGGCTGGTCGATGCCGTGCAGCGAAAGGGCTGCCGGGTGACCGTCGTGTCCACCGTACGCTCGCAGCCGCCCATGGTCGCCGATGAACTGCGCCGCCAGGCCGATGTTTTCGTCGAATTGCAGAGCCTGCAGAACCAGATTCAGCGGGCCGGCGGCCCGGCCACGGGCAGCCTGCCGGTCGATGATGACGACGATTACGACGACGATTATGATGACGACGAAGGCGAGGCCGAAGTCGAGGTCGTCTGAGCTTCATGGCAGCCCTGTTTCAAGACCCGCCCCGCGAATGCCCTCTCTGCCCGCGCCTGGCCGCGTTCCGGGCGGATAACCGCGCCGCATATCCCGATTGGCACAATGCCCCCGTGCCGGCATTCGGGCCGTTGGATGCGCGGCTGCTGATCGTCGGTCTGGCCCCGGGGCTGCGCGGCGCCAACCGCACGGCGCGGCCGTTCACCGGCGACTATGCCGGCGACCTGCTTTATCCCACGCTGGGTGAATTCGGCTGGACCGACGGTGCCTATGGCGCCGTGCCCGATGATGGGCTGCAACTCAAGGGGTGCCGCATCACCAATGCCGTGCGCTGCGTGCCGCCGGAAAACAAGCCGACGGGCGCCGAATGCAAGGCCTGCCGCCCCTATCTGGCGGACGAAATCGCGGCCATGCCGAATTTGCAGGTGATCCTGGCGCTGGGCGGCGTGGCCCATGGCAACGTGCTGGCGACACTGGGCGAGCGGAAGAAGGATTTCCCCTTCGGTCACGGCAACAGCCATGCCCTGAGCTCGGGCCGGCGCTTGGTCGATAGCTATCACTGCTCGCGCTACAACACCAATACGGGGCGCCTGACGACCGACATGTTCCGCGATGTCTTCGCCTTGATCGCGGATCTGATGCCGGCCTGACCCACCATTCCCTCCTTTGGAACAAGCGCTTGGCGACAAGCGATTGTTCGGGTTATCGTTTTCCAGGTGCCCCGTCAGCGGGGCGCGGATGCGACCGGAGGGACAAAATGGCCGCGGAGATCGTCAACTTACGCCAATACCGCAAGGAAAAGCAGCGCCAGGACCGTGCGCGCACGGCGGAACAGAATCGAGCCCGGTTCGGCCGCGGCAAGGCCCAGCGGCGGGAAGACGAGATGGACCGCAAGCGTTCGGAACAAGACCTGGACGGCAAGCAGTTCGACCCCGAAAGCGACAAGCCCGCGGGCTGACGGCGACTAGGCCGCCGCCGACTTAATGGTTGTGGGCTTCTTCCGGTTCCAGCAACCGGTGCAGGTGCACGATCACGTACTTCATGTTGGCATCGTCCACATGGGACTGTGACGCGCCGCGCCAGGCGGTCAACGCCTTGGCATAGCTGGGGTAGATGCCGACGATTTCCAGATTGTCCGGATCGACGAAATCCTGGCCCTGGGGGTCGGTCACCTTTCCCCCGAAAACGAGATGCAGAAGCGCATTCGGCATGGTTAGTCCCTTTTCCTTTTGTCGGCGGCCTCTGGATGCTTCCTCACGGATTGTTCATCCGCGGACCAACTGTTGTTCCGGCGCATTCACTGGCGCCCGGCTGAATTTGCCCTAAACTAGGGCCAATCCCGCGGACGGGCAATACACCCAAGGTCCAGTCCCGCCGGTTCGCACGTGCGGACCGGTTTCCGCGGCCATCGAAACCTTAGAAAGGTCTGTAACGACAATGATCGACCTCTATTCCTGGCCGACCCCCAACGGTCACAAAGTCCATATCATGCTCGAGGAAACCGGGCTTGCCTACAATGTGCACCCCATCAACATCCAAAAGGGTGACCAGTTCCAGCCCGAGTTCCTGAATATCTCGCCGAACAACCGAATCCCGGCGATCATCGACCAGGACGGGCCCGGCGGAAAGCCCTACTCCCTGTTCGAAAGCGGCGCCATCCTGATCTATCTGGCCGAAAAAACCGGCCAATTCCTGCCGACCGAGCCGACGGCGCGCTACGACACGCTGCAGTGGCTGATGTGGCAGATGGGCGGGGTCGGCCCCATGTTCGGCCAAGCCCACCATTTCCGGGGCTATGCGCCGGTCGACATCCCCTACGGCATCGACCGCTATACCAAGGAAGCCGGGCGGCTTTATGGCGTCATGGACAAGCGCCTCGGGGAATCGGCCTATCTGGCCGGGCCCGACTACACCATCGCCGACATCGCGACCTTCCCCTGGACTCGCTCCATCGAGCGTCAGGGCCATTCCCTCGACGACTTCCCCAACGTGAAACGCTGGTCCGATGCGATCAACGCGCGGCCGGGCGTTGCCAAGGGGGTGACCGTGCTGGAAGCCGCGCGCGGTGAGCGCAAACCGCTTTCCGATGAGGAACGGGCGGTGATGTTCGGCGACAAGCAGTTCGCAAAACGCTAGGATCACCGGCACAGGCCGGATCGCCATCGATCCGTCACCGTCAGGGCGCACGCCATTGAAATCCTGACGGTGACGGGCCGACGGCAGCGCCAGGAGGGGCTCGTATAAGCGCGATAGACGATCAGTCATCGACCGCCCATTCAACCCCGGTGGGGATTTCCCCCCTCCTCCGGGCTGCCATCCTGATCGCCCTGTATTTCGGTCTGCTCGTGCTGCCGGTCGTCGCCGCTTGGCTCCAGGACCTGCCGCCTCGAACATGGCGGGACGATCTGTCGTCGGGCCTCGCCATGTGCGCCTTCGCGGGCATCCTGGCTGAATTCGTGCTGTCCGGCCGGTTCCGCGTGATTTCAAGCCACCTCGGGATCGATACGACGATGCGGGTCCATCAGCTGATGGCCCGCACGCTGACGGTCTTCGTGCTGATTCACCCCATGCTCTACGTCACCCGGGGCCCCGCCTATCCCATGCCCTGGGATACGACGCGCCAGCTGAGCCTTGATTTCAGCCTCGTCGCGGTGCTGACCGGGCTCGTCGCCTGGGTGGCCCTGCTCGCCCTCGTGCTCTCGGGGATATTCCGCAACAAGCAACGCGCCAGCTACGAAGCCTGGCGGGCGTCCCACGGCCTGAGCGCGGCGATCGTCGCCGTGTTCGGTACGCTGCACATCCTGGACGCCGGGCGCTACAGCGAACATCCCTTACTCAGGTGGTTCTGGCTGACGATGCTCGCGGTGGCCCTCCTGGCGCTGGTCTGGATCTATCTTTTGAAACCGCTGTGGCAGACACGCCATCCCTACGCCGTCCGCACCGTGCGCAAGATCGGCGACCGCACCTGGGAACTCACCGTCGCCCCGAACCACGGCGAGGCCCTCGCCTTCGACGCCGGGCAGTTCGTCTGGCTCAACGTCGGTCACAGCCCGTTCTCGTTGCACGAAAACCCGTTCTCGATCGCCTCCGCGCCGAGCACGCGCGACCAGTTGAGTTTCGTCATCAAGGAGGTCGGCGATTTCACCCGCAGCCTCGGGGATCTTGCGCCCGGAACGCCCGCCTTCGTCGACGGCCCGCACGGCAATATGACGCTCGGCGGCCACGCTGCCGCCGGTATCGCACTCTATGCCGGCGGCGTCGGCATCGCGCCGATCCTCTCGATCCTCCGCGAGCTCCGGGCCCGGGGCGACCGGCGCCCCCTGGTTCTGCTGTTCGGCAACCGGGTCGAGGACCAGATCGTCTATCCGGACGAACTGGACGCGATGACGCGGGATATCGACCTCAAGGTCACGCATTTCCTTTCCGAGCCCCCCGCCGGCTGGACCGGCGAGACGGGCATGATCGACGCAGCCGCCCTGGACAAGGTGTTCGACGGACGCGACGCCGGCCAATGGCTGCACGTGATCTGCGGGCCGCTGCCGATGATCGAGATGATCGAGGCGGCGCTCCTGGATCGCGGCGTGCCGGATGGGCAGATCATTTCCGAGCGGTTCTATTACGATTGAGGCCCCCGATGACCCAACGCCACCGCATCCTGCTGACCGTCCTGGCCTTGAGCCTCGGCATCCTTTTGGTGTCTGTCGCGTTTTCCCTGCGCTAGGGACGCGCCTCATCCATACCGTTGCTGTTTCCAGGGATCGCCCAGATTGTGATAGCCGCGGGTTTCCCAATAGCCCGGGGCGTCTTTTTCCAGGAAGGTGATCTGGCGCAGCCATTTGGCGCTTTTCCAGAAATACAGGCTGGGCACCACGGCCCGCGCCGGGCCGCCGTGGTCGCGCGGCAGCGGCGCCCCGCCCCAGGAATGGGCGATCAGGGAGTCGTCCGCCAGGAAATGGTCGAGCGGCAGGTTGGTGGTATAGCCGTCGTGGCTGTGCAGCACGGCGAAGGCCGCACTGTCGCGCAGGCCCGCCGCCTCGGCCAGGGTCCGGACGGCGACGCCGCCCCAGCGGTTGTCGTATGTCGACCAGGACGTGACGCAATGAATGTCCGTGGTCAGGTCGACCTGCGGCAGGGCCAGGAACCGGGCCCAGGACAGGGTCAGGGGCCGCTCGACGGCGCCCAGGACCTTCATTTCCCATTGATCGGTCGGCACCAGGGGCCGGTGGCCCAGATCCAGGATCGGCCAGTCCTTGGCGAGATGTTGGCCCGGCGGCAGGCGCCCGCCCCCGTCCAACCGGCCCGTGGGCAGGCGCTTGTCCCGCGCCCATTGTTCCTTGGTCCGGGTCAGTTTGCTTTCCGGCGGCGGCGTCAACGACGCGTCCTTTTCCGCCAGGGCCTTCATGTCGCCCAAAAGTGAGCCGTCGCGCCCGGCGAACAGGTCTTTGAAGCGGTCGTCGTCACCACCGCCCGGCATTGGGGTTATCCCTTATCGCGCATCAGGCGCGCCTTCTGTCGGCCCCAGTCGCGGGCCTTGGTGGTTTCGCGCTTGTCGTACTGATGCTTGCCTTCGGCCAGGGCCAGCTGGACCTTGGCCAGGCCGCGCTTGTTGAAGTAGATGGCGAGCGGCACCAGGGCCATGCCCTTGCGGTTGACGGCCCCCGACAGGCGCGCGATCTCGCGCCGATGCAACAGCATCTTGCGCTTGCGCTTGGGCTCGTGATTATTCGGTCCGGCCTGCTCGTAGCGAGGGATGTCGGCGTTATAGAGATACAATTCGCCGTCTTCGTCGGCCGCATAGGCGTCGACCAGGGAGCCCCGGCCCAGGCGCAGGGATTTGACCTCGGTCCCGGTCAGCATGAGGCCCGCTTCGACATCCTCACGGATGAAGTAGTTGTGCCGCGCCTTGCGGTTCTGGGCCACCACGTTGCCGGGCGGGCCCTTTTTCTTTTTCGTGGCCATGATGGGGAACCTTCATGCGCCCAGGGGCGCGGTCAGTTGAGCAGTCCGGCCGCGACCATGGCATCGCGCACCCGGGTCTTGCTGGTTTCGGCGATTTCGCAAATCGGCAGGCGGGTTTCCGCCGAACACTTGCCGAGCAGCGAGGCCGCGTACTTGACCGGACCGGGGCTGGTTTCGCAGAACAGGGCGTTGTGCACGGGCGTCAGGCGGTCCTGCAGCTCCATCACCTTGGCCATGTCCCCTTCCCGCCAGGCGCGCTGCATGTCGGCGCACATTCGGGGCGCGATGTTGGCCGTCACGGAAATGCAGCCGTGGCCGCCCGCCGCCATGAAGGGGATCGCCGTGCCGTCTTCGCCGGACATCTGGCAGAAGTCCTTGTTGATCGCGAGCCGCGTGTTGATGGGCCGCGCCAAATCCTGGGTCGCGTCCTTGACGCCGACGATATTGGGCAGTTCCGCCAGCCGCGCCATGGTGGCGACAGACATGTCGACGACCGACCGGCCGGGAATGTTGTAGATGATGATCGGCAGGCCGCCTTCGTCGTGGATGGTCTTGTAATGCAGGTACAGGCCTTCTTGGGTCGGCTTGTTGTAATAGGGCGTGACGACCAGCGCCGCATCGGCCCCGGCGGCCTTGGCATGCTTGGTCAGTTCCACCGCTTCCTTGGTCGAGTTCGACCCGGCGCCGGCGATCACGGGCACGCGGCCGTCGGCGGCCTCGATGCACCATTCGGTGACCTGCATGTGCTCCTCATGGCTGAGGGTCGGCGACTCGCCGGTCGTGCCGCAGGGCACCAGGCCGTCCGTGCCTTCGGAGATCTGCCAATCGACGAAGTTCTTGAATGCCGATTCGTCCACCGCTCCATCTTTGAAGGGGGTAATCAGCGCAGGGAAAGAGCCCTTGAACATCGTTCACTCCTTAGTCTCGTGCGGGGCCTCGGGATTGTGCGGACCATAGCCCTGACCGGCTTCCTCGGCAAGCGCGGACCGCCGTCATGTGGACGATGTTCCTGTCGCAATTGCGTCGCTTGTTGCCAGGAGCGCGAAATCGTATCATCGCGCCATGATGCGGCAGATTGCCACGCAATCCGTGATCGGGCCGCCAAGACGAGGAGGCTTTGCACCATCGGGGATATTCCGGTGGCTGTGCGCCCTTTGTGTCTTGTTCTGCCTGACAGCCGGTGCGCAGGCCGCGTCCAAGGCCGGCGCCGCGCCCATCCCTGCCCGCGACCTGACGATCATGACCAAGGCCTTCAAGGCCATGGACCAGGGCAAGTGGTCCCAGGTCAAATCCCTGGAAGCCAAAGCCCGGACCCCTTTGGCACGCAAGCTGATCCAGTGGGGGCGGCTGTCGTCGTACAGCGGCCCGGCGGAGTTCGACGAGTTATCGGCCTTTCTCTACAGCAATCCGCAATGGCCCCGGTCCGGGCGCATGACCGCCAAGGCCGAAGCAAGACTGTCGGCGACGGGAACGGATGAACAGGTTCTGTCCTGGTTCACGGGCCGCCGCCCGATCACGGCGCTGGGCAAGGCGCGCTACGCGGTGGCGCTGCTCAACCGCGGCTACAAGAAGGACGAGACCCGGGCCACGGCCATGCTGCGCGACGCCTGGATCAACGGCAATTTTTCCAAGGCCGACGAAAAACACTTCATGGGCCGGCACGGCAAACGCCTGCGCACCTCCGAACACATCGCGCGGCTCGACCGCCTGTTATGGGAAGGCCGCTACTGGGCCGTGCGCCGTCATCTGTGGCGGGTGCCCAAGGCCTATCAGAAACTGGGTCTGGCGCGTATTTCTCTGCGCCGCCAGATGGGCAACGTGGATGCCTTGGTCAAACAGGTTCCCGCCAAGCTGCAGCGCGACCCGGGCCTGATCTACGAACGGCTGCGCTGGCGGCGCAAGAAGAACAAGGATACGGCGCTCGACCTGGTGCGCTACCTGCCGGGCGACCAGCCCCATCCGGAGCTGTGGTGGGAGGAACGCTCGACCCTGGTGCGTCGGGCGCTGCGCAAGGGCTTCATCACCGATGCCTACCGCATTGCCCGCAATCATGGGCTCAGCGAGGGGGCGGACTATGCCGAGGCCGAATGGCTGGCCGGCTGGGTGGCGCTGCGCTTTTTGAGCGAACCCAAGGTGGCCCTTCAGCATTTCCAGCGCATGTATGCCCGGGTCAATTACCCCATTTCCCTGTCCCGCGGCGCCTATTGGATCGCCCGCAGCTATGACGACCTAAAGCAGCCGCGGCGCGCCGCCGACTGGTTTGCCCGCGCGGCGCGCCACCCGACGACCTATTACGGGCAATTGTCGCTGGCACGGGTCGATCCGGCGGCGGTCCTGCGCCTGCCGCCCGATCCGGAACCCGATCCCGAACTGGTCCGCCAGTTCCAGTCCCACGAACTGACCCGCGCGTTCCGCGCCCTCGCCGCCGCCGGGGCGGACGACATGCTGCGGTCGGTTCTGGACACCCTATTGGACCGGGCCTACGAGCATCCGGGCTGGCGGGTCATGACCGCTGATCTGGCGGCGGAGGCCGAACGCCGCGACCTGGCCGTGCGGGTCGCCAAACAGTCCTTGCGCGACGGCCTGATGTTGGCCAGCCATGGCTATCCCGCGATCACCCTGCCCCGCCTGCCGAAGAAGTGGAACCTGCCGACCGTGGAAGCGGCCCTGGTGCTGGGCATGATCCGTCAGGAAAGTGCCTTTCGGGGCAGCGCCGTCAGCCGGGCGAGCGCCCAGGGCCTGATGCAACTGATGCCCGCCACGGCCAAGGTGGTGGCAAAGCGGCAGGGCCTGCCGTTCTCACGCGGCCGCCTGATTACCGATGCCCGCTACAACCTGACCCTGGGTCAGACCTATCTGGCCGGGCTGATCACCGAGTTCGACGGTTCCTACGTGCTGTCCGTGGCCGGATACAACGCCGGGCCGCACCGGGTGCGCCGCTGGCTCAAGGAATACGGCGATCCACGCCAGAAGGACGTCGATGTCATTGATTGGGTCGAAATGATCCCCTTCGACGAGACCCGGGATTACGTGCAGCGGGTCATGGAAAACCTGCATGTCTACCGCTCGCGCCTGTCGGGTACGGAAGTCGCCTTCGCCCCCCATGTCGATCTCGCGCGCTGACCCTTCGGCGGCGGGATATCCGATCACCCGTCCCATTCACCGGATAGTGACCCGCAATCAAGCCGCCTGTTGTTGACCCGCTATTCGGCGCCGCCCATAACGACAGGGTCACAAGAGAGCGATCGTAGACGCGGATTTCGGAGGATTTGAGACATGGCGCACGACCAATTGACGGATATCGGGGCCTGCGTGTTCGACGCCTACGGCACCCTGTTCGACGTCGCCGCGGCGGCGGCCCATTGCAAGGACGACCTGGGCGACAAGATGGCGCCACTCGCCACCTTGTGGCGAGACAAACAGCTGTCCTATTCCTGGCTGCGCTCGCTCATGGGCGAATATGTGGAATTCTGGCAAGTGACGCAGGATGGTCTGGACTATTCCCTGGCCGCCCTTGGCCTGGATGGCGATCCCGCCTTGCGCCAGAAGCTTCTGGACCTGTACTTCAAGCTTGATGCCTATCCCGAGGTCAAGGGCGTCCTGACCGCGCTGAAGGCCGCCGGGCTGAAGACCGCGATCCTGTCCAACGGCTCGCCCGACATGCTGGATGCGGCCGTCCGAAACGCCGGCATCGGCGAGGTCTTGGACGACGTGCAGTCGGTCGCCGACGTCGGCATCTTCAAGCCCCATCCCAGAGTCTATCAGATGTCCGTCGACCGCCTGGGCGTCGAGGCCGGGCGGATCTGCTTCATGTCGTCCAACGCCTGGGATGCGGCGGCGGCAGCCAACTTCGGCTTCAACGTCGTCTGGGTTAACCGCTTCAACCAGCCGCCGGAACGCCTGCCGGGCAAGATCGTCACGCAGCTCGACAATCTGCGCGGTCTACCCGACCTGCTTGGCATCTAGCCGCGCATGACGACCGCGGGCTTCGGCGAACACCGGTTCACGGCCCGCGACGGGCTGGACCTCTATTTCCGCGACTACGCGCCCCTGGGGGGTGCTCCGGATCACCGGCCGGCGGTGCTGTGCCTGCCGGGACTGACCCGCAATTCCAAGGACTTCCATCAGCCGGCCCTGCGCCTGCAGGGCTTGGGCTGGCGCGTGGTCTGCCCGGACATGCGCGGGCGCGGCCGCTCGGCCCACGATCCGAACCCCGCCAATTACCGGATCGAGACCTATCTCGACGACGTGCGCAACCTGCTGGCCGTGCTCGGCCTGCATCGGGTCGTGGTGATCGGCACCTCCATGGGCGGGATCATGGCCATGGCCATGGCGGCGGCCATGCCGACGGTGCTGGCCGGCGTGGTGTTGAACGACGTCGGCGCCGTGGTCCCGGCCGAGCCCCTGAAACCGATCATCGACAGCATGCGGGGGCGCGGCACCCTGGCGACCTGGGACGAGGCCGTGTTCGCCTTGCGCCGCGGGTTTCCCGATCTGCCGGGCGATACGGATGCGGAATGGCTCGACATAGCGCAGGCGACCTTCGTCGAGGGGCCCGACGGCCGCATCCACCGCGACTGGGACCTGGACTTGGTCAAACCGCTGTTGGCCCTGCCCCCCGGCGACACGGACCTGTGGCAGTACTTTCGCGCCCTGAGGCCCGTGCCGATGGGGGTTGTCAGGGGGGCGAAGTCGGATATTCTGAGCGCTGATATTCTTCAGGCCATGATCCACGATCGCCCCGGGCTGATCCACGCCACGGTGCCGAATGTGGGCCATCCGCCCAACCTTCGCGAACAACCATCCAAGGAAGTCATCGATGCCGTCCTCGCCCGCGTCTGAAGTGCTGACATTCGCCGATATCGAACGTGCGGCCCAGGTTCTGAAGGGGGTGGTCGTGGTCACCCCGGTGCTGGAAAGCCCGCTGCTCAACGCGGCCTTGGGGTTTCGCCTGCGCATCAAGGCAGAGCCGCTGCAGATCACCGGCTCTTTCAAGTTTCGCGGCGCCTATAACGCCATTTCCCGCATTCCCCAGGACAGGCGCGCGGCCGGCGTGGTCGCCTTTTCCTCCGGCAATCATGCCCAGGGCGTGGCGGCGGCGGCCTCCATGCTGGGCCTGCCGTCGGTCATCCTGATGCCCAAGGACGCGCCCAAGACCAAGGTCGAATTGACCAAGGCCTGGGGGGCGGAGGTCGTGACCTTCGACCGCTTCACGGAAAGCCGCGAGGAACTGGGCGCCAAGCTGCGCGAAGAACGCGGCGCCACCCTGATCAAGCCCTATGACGATCCGCTGATCATGGCCGGTCAGGGCACCCTGGCGGCTGAAGCCGTGCGGACCTGTGCCGCCGAGGGCTGGACGCCCGACATCTTCATCAGCCCTTGCGGCGGCGGCGGGCTGATCGCCGGTTGTTCGACCTCGGTCCGCGCCCTGTCGCCGGACACGGCGGTCTATTCGGCGGAACCGGCGGGCTTTGACGATACGGCGCGGTCCCTGGCAGCCAACAAACGCCTCGCCAACGATCCGGCCGCGCGCTCCATCTGCGATGCGCTGCTGGCGCCGGAGCCGGGCGAACTGACCTTCACCGTCAATGCCGAACGGCTGACCGGCGGGCTATGCGTCACCGACGACGAAGCCATGACCGCCATGGCGGTTGCCTTCAAGTATCTGAAACTGGTGGTGGAACCGGGGGGTGCCGTGGCCCTGGCCGCGGCGATCACCGGAAAGGTCGACTGCAAGGGCAAGAACGTGCTCGTCGTCTGTTCCGGCGGCAATGCGGACGCCGACGTCTACGCGGAAGCCCTAAAACGGCCCCTGCCCTTCTAAAACGAAAAAGGTGCGGTCGGGTCCCGACGCTGTCTTCGAAGCCTTATTCGGCGGCGGCGGGGGCAGTCTTGGGCGCGGCGGCGGAGGCGATCGTCTGCCGAACGGCGTCGACATCCTTCTTTTCGACCAGACGCTTGCAGTGACCTTCCAGGAAGGCCCCGTTTTCGATCGCCAGATCTTCGTGAAGAATGTCACCGATGACGCGCGCGGAGCGCGCCAAGGTCACGGACCGGGCCTTGATCTGGCCGTTGATGGTGCCGTGGACTTGCACCCGGTCGGCGACGATTTCTCCCTTGATGTTGGCCGTTTCGCCAACAAGCAGGCTTTTCGTGCGAATGTCGCCGTCGATGGTGCCGTCGATTTGGATTTCACCTTCCGAGCTCAGGTCCCCGATGATCCGCAGGTCTGCCGAAATGATCGACGGACCGGCCGATTTCACCGCAGGTTGCTGGCCGCTTTGGCTGCTCGTACCCTTACTTGTCTTTGAAAACATACTTTCCTGCCCTGATAAACTTGAGCGGGTTCAACGTCTTGTTGTTGAACACCACCTCGTAATGGAGGTGCGGTCCCGTGCTTCGACCCGTACTACCCAGTAGGCCAATCTTCTCATGAAACTTCACTTCTTGGCCAACCTTAACGAGAACCTTGCTGAGGTGGGCGAACCGGGTCTTCAGGCCAAGCCCGTGATCGATCTCGATCAGCCGGCCGTAACGCCCCTTCCAACCGGCGTAGGTCACCTTGCCCGCCGCCGTGGAATAGACCGGAGACTTCATCGGTCCCCCGAGGTCGACGCCGTAATGGGCGGACCAGCGGTTGGTCATGGGGTCCTTACGCTTCCCATAGCTGGACGTGATGTAATAGGTCGTCAAAGGGGCCGCCAGCGGCACGCGGGCGATTGATTCCTGCAGGGATTCAAGTCGGCTCAGGTTACGGTCCAGATTGGCCAGTTCCAGCTTCAGGTCGCCGGCGGGCAGGCCGTCGGGTTCGACCGGGATGAACGGGCCACCGACACCCGACGCGTCTGATTCCGTGGCGCCGAGAAGCCGGTCCGGCTCCAGGCCGGTCAATTCGATCACCTTCTCCAGGCTGGCGATCTGGTCGCCGGCGCGTTCGTTCATGCGCTGGACGACTTCACCCTCGGTTTCCTGAAGTTCCTTCAGACGCGAGGTCAGTTCCTCGACCCGGTTGCGCATGCGCGATGAATCGTTCTGCGCCTTGTTGCGCTCGGTCATGATCAGATGCAGGTCGCTTTCGACCGCATTCAGGTTGTCCTTGAGCGCGAAATTGCGGCCCGACAACGACGTCATTTCGTTTTCGAGCGTCGCCAGCTGTTCCTTCAGCCGCTCACGCGCGCTGATGACCTGCTGGCGCTCGGCCGCGGTGATTTCCAGCTTGCGCGACACGGAGCTTAGATTGCGCTGCAGGGCGGCGTTCTTTTCCACCAGCCCCAGCATCAGGGAATGGTTTTCTTCGAGGTCCTTGGTGATCGAGGCGAACTTGCGCTGGTATTCGGCAACTTCGTTGAGCAGAGAACGATAGGCCAGGCGCGCCCCGGCGATCTCGTCGTCCTTGGCCTGCAGAACCTGATCGTGCATCAGGAAGCTGACGGAAGTGAACGTGCTCCACGACAGCGTCACGGCGACGAGGCCGGACATGACGATCTGAACAGGCTGAGAAATCTTGAAGTAGGACACCCGCCCTTCGGTCCGCATGACGAGCTGACGTTCAGGGAACAACCGCCCGACCAGCGCGCGCAAGCGCTTCACGGTTGTTGTATCGAAGGGTCCTCGTCTATTCATTCCCCCGCATTCCTTCCCTCGTATGGTGGCCATTCCGGTCCTGGTTCGGCGCCGCCGGCCCTTGGCATTCCTGCCCGAGCCGGGTAGACAGTCTTGTTGCTTTTGGGCCGTGTCCGGACCCCCCGTCGGCCCCGAAAACGATCTACCAGGGTCGAAGGTATAGGGAAGGTTTAAGGCGTTCAAGTATCCATTTCCGGAGGGCCTGCAATTGCCCCTCCAGCCCTTGGTTTTCCGCCATTTTCCAGGCGTCCCTATCCGATTACGTGTGGTCCCCCGGCCCTACCCGCAAAGGAGCTTAGATTGACCGAAGTCCCCTCTCCCGCATCCGTGCCCGGTCGCAATCCGGGCCGCCCGCCGGCCTTCAGCCCAGCGATGATCGCCGCCACATGGTTCGGTTGCGGGCTGGCGCCGAAGGCGCCGGGAACGGTCGGCTCCCTGGGCGCCCTGCCCGTCGCCTGGCTACTCCTGGTCTATGGGGGATGGTCCTGGCTCGCCGTCGCGGCCGTGGCGGCAACCGTGCTCGGCATCGTCGCCACGGCGGCGGTGCTCAGACGGTCGTCGGTCAAGGATCCGTCCTTCGTCGTGATCGACGAGGTCGCCGGACAATGGATCGCCTTGCTGCCGGCGGGGCTCGATCCCGTGCTGTTCATCGCCGGGTTCCTGGCCTTCCGCCTGTTCGACATCTGGAAGCCCTGGCCCATCAGTTGGGCCGACCGCGCGGTGCCGGGGGCGCTGGGCGTGATGCTCGACGACCTGATCGCGGGGGGCTTTGCGGCGATCCTGGTTTATGGAATAGGCTACGTATTGGCTGGAGGACTCTAACACCATGACGGATGCGGAAGTTGACGACCTGGCGCGCCGGGTGATCGAAACCTACGTGGCCCAGGGCCTGACCCTGGGGACGGCGGAAAGCTGCACGGGCGGCCTGATCGCCGGGGCGCTGACCGGCATTTCCGGGTCGTCGGCGGTGGTCGACCGGGGCTTCGTGACCTACTCCAACGACGCCAAGATGGATCTGCTGGATGTGCCCGGCTCGACTTTGCGCGATCACGGCGCCGTCTCCGAGGAAACGGCCCGGGCCATGGCCTGGGGCGTGCTGACCCATGCCCCCGTCGACTGCGCCGTGGCCGTCACCGGCGTCGCCGGGCCGACCGGCGGCACCAAGGACAAGCCTGTCGGCCTCGTCCACTTCGGTGCCGCGCGCCACGGGCGGGAGATCGTTCATGAACGGCATGTGTTCGAGGGCGACCGGGCGGCGGTGCGGGCAGCGACCGTGAAACGGGCGTTGGAGCTGCTGCTGTTTCTCGCCAACTAACCCTTCATTGCGCCTGAATTTTTACAGGATCCCTAGGGCCGGTTCGATCTGTCAAACTTAAACGAGAAAGACCAACGTACCGGTTTGGGTTTTACGCATCGTTCGTTAATCAGGTCGGCTGCTCTCAAGGAGCTCTGCGCCACACTTCGCGCAGAACTTTGGTGCTGACCCCATCTGAGGCATGACAGTCCTTCCGCAGGCTTGGCAGAACCGGATAGTTTTGATGTTTAAGTACGTAATCAAAGCCAGAGGAATGCCCATAAAGAGGAGAATTCCGAAAGACTGAGACACGCTGTAAACGAACCCGGCAAACATGACTGCTGAAAAAACGCAGAATGGTCCCCACCACTTCGTTTTTATTCTGTAGTTGCGATTAATGAAGAAAATTATCCAAGAGCCGGCCACCAAAAGCACCCAGATCAAAAAGAATGCTTTATATGCGCCGTCCCCTCCCACAATCCATCTCCCGTTTGGACTCTCAGCCCATCAGACCATAGCTTGGCCGGCACCTTTGGGGGTGGGCTGACCGTATAGATCATCGGCGCGGCTTTCGAAGGCGTTGACCATCTTGGTCACGGCCTCGTTGAACACCACCGAGATTGCTGATTGCAGCAGTTTGGAGCGGAATTCGAAATCCACGTAGAAGTCGATATCGCAGCCCTGCCCGTCTTCGGTCGGCACAAATATCCAGTGATTTTTCAGGTACTTGAACGGTCCGTCCGAATAGGCGACGTCGATCCGCTTGGCCTCCCAATCGAGCGTCACGCGGGAGGTGAAGCGTTCGCGGAAGATCTTGAAGCCGATCACCATGTCGGCGACCAAAAGCGTGTCCGAGCGCTCGCGGATGCGGGTCGCCTGACACCAGGGCAGGAATTCGGGATACCGCCCGACATCGGCGACCAGATCGAACATCTGATCCGCCCGATAGGGCAAACGGCGGATTTCTGCGTGGGTCGGCATGGGTCGGTCCCCGTTCCGGCGCCTAGCCCCGGCCCGCCTGACGGGCCGCTTGAAGCTTGGCGAAGTCCTCGCCCGCATGATGGGACGAGCGGGTCAGCGGCGTGGCCGAGACCAGAAGGAACCCCTTGGCTTCGGCCAGGCGCTTGTATTCGGCGAACTCATCGGGCGTGACGAAACGGTCGACCGGCGCATGGCGCGTGGTCGGCGCCAGGTACTGGCCGATGGTCAGGAAATCGACCCGGGCGGAGCGCAGATCGTCCATCACCTGCAGCACTTCCGAGCGGGTTTCGCCGAGCCCGACCATGATCCCGGACTTGGTGAAGATGTTGGAGTCCAAGTCTTTGGCCCGGTCCAGGATCTTCAGGGAATGGAAATAGCGCGCCCCCGGGCGGATCGACGGATAGAGCCGCGGCACCGTTTCCAGGTTGTGATTGAACACGTCCGGCTTGGCCGCGACCACGGATTCCAGGGCCCCCGGCTTGTCCCGGAAATCGGGGGTCAGGATTTCGATGGTGGTTTCCGGCGAGGTTTCGCGCAGGCGCTCGATACACTTTACGAACTGCCCGGCGCCGCCGTCGGCCAGATCGTCGCGGTCGACCGACGTGATCACCAGATGCTTCATGCCCATCTTGCCGGCAGCGATGGCCAGGTTGTCGGGCTCCATGGGGTCCACCTTGCCCGGCTTGCCCGTGGCCACGTTGCAGAAGGCACAGGCGCGCGTGCAGATTTCGCCCAGGATCATCACCGTGGCGTGCTTCACGGCCCAGCATTCGCCGATGTTCGGGCAGGCCGCTTCCTCACAGACCGTATTCAGGCTGTGTTCGCGCATCAGCTTGCGGGTTTCCGCATAGGCCGGCGACGTGGGCGCCTTGACCCGGATCCACGCCGGTTTCTTCTGGTGCGGATTTTCCGGATTTTTGGCTTTTTCCGGATGGCGAAGACGACGCACGTTGGTGCTGGTTTCTGTCATGAGACTCTTTTGGTTTCA
Organism: Rhodospirillaceae bacterium; assembly: GCA_002706405.1. Lineage (GTDB taxonomy): Bacteria > Pseudomonadota > Alphaproteobacteria > Rhodospirillales > Casp-alpha2 > UBA1479. The sequence continues at coordinate 46,172 of PALN01000044.1, forward strand.
AACAAACCGTCGTCGCGACCGGCAATCCGGCCGCGCGAGTTTGTTTAGAAGTGGATCACCCGCCCATAAGCGTCAAGCACCGATTCATGCATGGTTTCCGACAAAGTCGGATGCGGGAACACTGTGTGCATGAGGTCTTCCTCGGTGGTTTCCAGGCCCATGGCGACGACGAAGCCTTGAATCAGCTCGGTCACTTCGGCGCCGACCATGTGGGCGCCCAGCAACTGGCCGGTCTTTTCATCGAACACGGTCTTGACCAGGCCGTCGGGCTCGCCCAGGGCGATCGCCTTGCCGTTGCCGATGAAGGGGAAGCGGCCGACCTTGACTTTGTAGCCCTGCTCTTTCGCCTTCGCTTCCGTCAGGCCGACGCTGGCGACCTGCGGATGGCAATAGGTGCAGCCGGGAATCTGGTTCTTGTCCATGGGGTGGACGTTGGGCAGCCCCTTGATCTTCTCGACGCAGATGACGCCTTCGTGCTCGGCCTTGTGCGCCAGCATGGGCGGCCCGGCGACGTCGCCGATGGCATAGACACCCGGCTCCGCCGTGCGGCCGTACTCGTCTATCACGATGCAGCCCCGGTCGGTCTTGACCTTGGTGCTCTCCAGCCCGATGCCTTCGATATTGCCCTGCACGCCGACGGCGGAAATCACCCGGTCGACCTTGATCTCCTGGGTCTTGCCGTCCTTGGTTTCGACCGTACAGGTGACGTCGTTGGCCCCCTTGGCCAGCTTCACCACCTTGGCCTCGGTCATGATCTTGAGGCCGGATTTTTCCATCTGCTTGCGGGCAAGGGCCGAAATCTCGGCGTCCTCGACGGGCATGATCTGCGTCATGACCTCGACCACCGTCACGTCCGCACCCAGCGTGTGATAGAAGCTGGCGAATTCAATGCCGATGGCGCCCGATCCGATGACCAGCAGCTTCTTCGGGAAGATGTCGGGCTTGAGGGCCTCGAAATAGGTCCAGACCAGCTTGCCGTCCGGCTCCAACCCCGGCAGCGCGCGCGGGCGGGCCCCCGTGGCGACGATGATGTGCTTGCCCGACAGGTCCGGCAGCGCCTTGCCGTCGGTGCCGGTGACGGCGACCTTGCCCCCGCCCTTGAGCACGCCGGTGCCGTCGACGACCGTCACCTTGTTCTTTTTCAGCAGATGCCCGACGCCGCCGTTCAGCTGCTTGGACACGCCGCGCGACCGGGCGATGACCTTGTCGATGTCGAAGGCGACATCCTTGGCGCTCAGGCCATAGTTATCCGCGTGCTGCATGTAGTGATAGATCTCGGCGGAGCGCAGCAGCGCCTTGGTCGGGATGCAACCCCAGTTGAGGCAGATGCCGCCCAGGTGCTGTTTCTCGACCACGCAGGTTTTGAAACCCAACTGCGCCGCGCGGATGGCGGCGACGTAGCCGCCGGGCCCGCCGCCGATGATGACGATGTCGAACGATGTATCAGCCATGATGTCCGCCCTCCCCGCCTACAGCAGCAACTGAATGGGATCTTCGAGGATCGCCTTCAGTTCCTTGGCAAAGCCGGCCGCCGTGGCGCCGTCGATGCAGCGGTGATCGACCGCCAGGGTCAGGGACATCACCGTGGCGACGGAAAGTGCGCCGTTTTTGACC
>PALN01000045.1 GCA_002706405.1 Rhodospirillaceae bacterium
CCGCCGACGGCCGGCTCAGCCGGGACCTTTTGAAGGGTCTGGCCGACTGTATGCAGGCGGGCTGCACACTCCCGTAAACGAGGGCGGCGCAACAAGTTCTGTTACATTTTTTGTCTTGCAGATGCCCCGAATTGCCCCGAGAGTCGGCGCATATTCCCGGTGGGGTTAAGCAGTTTTTGCATAGGTCGAATTCTGCCCGAAGCGGCCCGCGAGGCGGCCGCGACCGTTCACCTTTGGGAGTAGCCAATCATGAAGAAATCCGACAGTTTCCTGTTCCCGCCCGCCACCCGCCGCGACGCCATGAAGGCCATCGGCCTGAGCTTGGCGGCGGCGGCCCTGCCCGCTGGTCTTGCGGCCGGCAGCAAACCGGCGCGCGCCGCCGCCCCCGCCGATGCGATCATGAAGACCATCGGCAAGACCGGCCAGCAGGTGCCCGCCATCGGCATGGGCACCTACCTTGTCTACGACACCATCCCGGGCGAACCGCGCAATCATCTGCGCGAGGTTCTCAAGCGGTTCTACGACGGCGGCGGACGGGTGGTCGACACCTCGCCGCTGTACGGCACGGGCGAACTGACCCTTGGCGATTCCGCATCGGCTCTCGACATCAACGATCAGCTGTTCATCGCCAACAAGATCTGGTCGACCGGTGAGTTCCTGTTCGACGACAGCCACGCCCAGCGCAGCCTGGAGGAATCGCGCCGCCGCCTGTGGCGCAAGCAGTTCGACGTGATGCAGGTCCACAGCCTGACAAACATCGCGGTGATCCTGCCGATCCTCAAGGTCTGGCAGAAGGAAGGCCATATCAAACACGTCGGCATCACCCATCACGAGCCGCCCTATTTCGACCTTCTCCATGACTGGATCCGCAAGGGCAAGCCCGACTTCGTGCAGGTCCACTATTCCATCTTCAACCGCCTGGCCGAACAGAAGATCCTGCCCGCCGCCGCCGACGTAGGCGCCGCCGTCCTGGTCAACATGCCGTTCGAAAAGGCCCGCCTGTTCAAGCTGGTCGAGGGCCATCAGGTGCCCGACTTCGCCAAGGACTTCGCCGCCAACTGGGCCGAGTTCTTCCTGAAATGGATCGTTTCCCACCCGGCGATCACGGCGGCCATCCCGGCGACGGCCAACCCGGACCATGCGTCGGAAAACATCGGCGCGCTGAAGGGTCCCCTGCCCGACCAGAAAATGCGCGAGCGCATGGTCAAGCATATGGAAACCATCCCCGGCTTCGCCGATCTGGACAAGGCGCCGCGTTATCCCGGCAAGAAGTATCCCGGCATCATCGCCAAGGCGCGGGCCGATTTGAAAGCGCGCGGTTAGGAAGTCAGAGATACGGCCCGGGCACGATGGGGCTGCCGTCGCGGAAGCGCTCGGCGCGGAAACGCGTCACATCATGGCCCGGGTCGCGCCCGATCACCATGTCGGCCATGACCCGACCGATGGCCGGGCCGATGCCGAAGCCGTGGCCCGACAGGCCGGTGCAGATGAACATGCCGGGCAGCGCGGGGTCTTCGCCCAGGGTCGGCACCACGTCGGGGGTGACGTCGATCATCCCGGCCCAGGCCTCCGCCAGCTTGACACCCGCCAGCGCCGGGTAGCGCTTGGCCATACGCTGCTGCAGGCGGCGGACCTCGGCCGGGGTCGGCTCCGGATTGAGGACCCGGGTTTTCTCGAACGGGCTGACCTCATCGCCGGACCACCGCGTCGGCATGCCCCAGGCCCCGGGATAGCCCGCCGGTGCGCCCGCATGCAGGCGAATGTCGCGCCACGACGCCCCCATGGCCTTGATGAACTTGGTCGCGTACTTGAACGACTTCGGCGACAGGTAATGGTCCGCATGGGTGCCGGTGGCCAGGGTATAGCCGCCGTCGGCCCGCCGCCGCAGGCAGAATCCCACATCACGGATGTTGGGCACGTCGGGCTGATTGTCGAACAGCTTAGGCGCGGCCTCGGTCCGCGCCACGGTGCAGCGCACGGCCAGCTGCGGCACGTCGACCCCGACGTTGGAGGCGAAATGGGTCGTCCAGGCCCCCGCCGCCAGCACCACGGCATCACAGGCGACACGGCCCTTTTCCGTGACCACGCCGGTCACCCGCCCGCCGGAAATCTCCAAGGTCCGCACGGCGCAATCCTCGACCACCGCGACGCCCAACCGCTGCGCCGCCCGCGCCAAGGCCGGGACGGCGGCAAACGGCTCACCCCGACCGTCGCTCGCCGTATACATGCCGCCCGTGTATTTGCCCGGAAGGTTCGGGTAGAGGACCCGCAGGTCGGCTGGCGACAGCAGCTTGGTATCCAGCTGATAAACCTTGGCCCGCTCCAGCCAGGCCTCATAGCGCGCCATTTCCGCCTGGGTGGTGGCGAGGTAGAGGCAACCGCCCTGGGTGAAGGTCAGGTCCGCCTCCCCCGTTTCCGCCGCCAGGCCCTGCCAGATGCGATTGGCTTCGATCATGATCGGAAGTTCGGCAAGATCGCGGGCCTGCTGCCTGATCCAGCCCCAGTTGCGCGATGATTGCTCCCCCGCGACCCGGCCCTTTTCGCACAGCACCACCTTTTGTCCGCGCTGCGCCAGGAAATAGGCCGTCGCCGTGCCCGCCACCCCGGCGCCGATAACCACGACATCCGCCGCATCGGGCAGCGGATCGGCAAAACGGACGGGCGTGTTCTTGTCGGAAATCGGCGGCACGGCGGCACCCCCCAAGTGGTGCCAGGATATTGGCACGGAACTTTCCGGACGCCTATATGCTGAATTGCCCCTTGCCGCGCCCCGCCGTGATGGGGTTTTCTAGGGGCTTCAAGCGGCGCGAAGCCCGTCCTAAATTTCATCCAAGTTGAAGACCCCACATGGACACTTACGACTACATCATCATCGGCGCCGGATCGGCGGGCTGCGTGCTGGCCAACCGGCTTTCGGCGGGCGGCAAGAATTCGGTCTGCGTGCTGGAAGCCGGGCCGCCGGACTGGAACCCCCTGATCCATATCCCGGCGGGCTTCATGAAGCTGCTGGACCACAAGACCCTGAATTGGCGCTATCAGACGGAGCCGACGGAATGGACCGCCGGCCGCGCCATCCCGGTGCCGCGTGGCAAGACATTGGGCGGATCGTCCTCCATCAACGGCAACGTCTACAACCGCGGCAATCGCGAGGACTACAATTCCTGGGCCCAGATGGGCAACCGGGGCTGGGGCTATGCGGACGTGCTGCCCTATTTCAAGCGTTCGGAAAAACGCATCGGCGAGGCCGATGAACGGTTCCGCAGCCGCGACGGCTCGCTGATCGTCACCGACACGGACCTGACCCACGAACTCTGCGAAGCCTTCATGGACGGTGCCGAAGCCTGCGGCATTCCGCGCAATCCCGATTACAACGGCGCCAATCAGGAAGGCGTGGCCTATACCCAGCGCACCATCCACAATCGCCGGCGGGTCAGCGCCGCCCGGGCCTTCCTGCACCCGGCCATGAAACAGGGGAAACTCAACGTCATCACCAGCGCCCATGCCACGGACTTGGTGATGGACGGCAAACGGGTCACCGGCGTGCGCTTCCTGAAGGGCGGGCGCGGCGGCCGGCCGCAGGAGATCGCCGCGCGCAAGGAAGTCATCCTGTCCGGCGGAGTCATCAATTCGCCGCAGCTTCTGCAACTGTCCGGCATCGGCGATCCGGCCCATCTGGGCGAGCTCGGCATCGACGTCCGCCATGCCCTGCCCGCCGTGGGCCAGGGTCTGCGCGACCATTACGCGCCGCGCTTCACCGCCCGGGTCAAGAACGTGGGCAGCCTCAACCAGCGCGCCCAGGGCCTCGGTCTGGTGCCCGAAGTCGCCAAATGGCTGCTCGGCAAGCCCAGCGTGCTCGGCCTGCAGGCGACCATGGTCTACGCCTTCTGGCGCTCCGATCCGGCCATCGCCAATTCGGATCTGCAACTGACCTTCACCCCGGCCAGCTACGTGTCGGGCCGCCAGACCGTGCTCGACAAATTCCCCGGCATGACCGTGGCCTCCTGGCAGCAGCGCCCGGAAAGCACCGGATACGTGAAGGCCGTCAGCACCGATCCCTTCGACAAACCGGTCATCAACCCCCGCTATCTGGAGCACGAGACGGACCGCCAGGTTTTGCTCGCCGGCATGAAGCTGGTCCGCCGCATCCTGCGCTCGGCCCCCATGGCCAAATACTTCGACGGCGAGGAATTTCCCGGCGACCACGTGCAATCGGACGATGAATTGATGGAAGCGGCCAAGATCCGCGCCACCACCACCTTCCACCCCATGGGCACCTGCCGCATGGGCCCGGCGACGGACAAGTCGACGGTGGTCGACGATCAGCTGCGGGTCCACGGGCTGGAAGGCCTGCGCGTGGTCGATGCCTCGATCATGCCCAACATGCCGTCGGCCAATCTGAACGCGGCGACAATCATGATCGCGGAAAAGGCGTCGGACATCATTCTGGGTAAGACACCGCCGGAGCCGGAGTTCCCTGACTAAACCTCTGGACAGATCAGGCTTTGTCCTTGCCGTCCTCGGGCGTCTCGGCCCCCAGGCCCGCTTCATCATGGTGGAACAGATCGACCAGTTCCTCGTGGTACTTGCGCGCCTTGACCTGCAGCTTCTGTTGGTCCGCGTAGTCGGCGTAATCGTCATACAGGTGCTGTTCGTCGTGCTGGCGGAAGGCATCGGTCATGCGCGTGACCTCGGCGCTTGGGATGCCCAGGCCGGCCAGAACCTCCCGCGTCAGGTCGAGGGCCGAAAGAAACGTCTCGCGGCGGATGTGCTTGATTCCCAAGTCCATCAACCGGTGCGCGTGCTGGCGGTTGCGGGCCCGGGCGAACACGGGTACGTCCGGAAAATGGCGGCGCACGATTTCCGCCGTGCGCAGGGAGGCCTCCACATCGTCGATGGCCAGCACGAAGGCCCGCGCCTTGCGCGTCTGCGCCGCTTCCAGGATATGCAGGCGGCTGGCATCGCCGAAATAGGCCCGGCTGCCGAAGCGGGCGACGAGATCGACCTGTTGCGGGGAGTTGTCGAGAGCGATGAACGGAATGCCCCGGGCGCTCAGCACGCGGGCGGTGATCTGCCCGAACCGCCCGAACCCGGCGATCACCACATGGCCCATTTCCTCGGGCATGTCGTCATGGGCATCCGATGACGGCGCGCTGCGGCGGGCGATCAGGCCGTCAGCGGCCAACAGCAGCGGCGTCGACAGCATGGACAGGGTGACGATGACCGATAGCAGCTCGGCCAGATCACGTTCGATCACGTGGGCGCCCAGCGCCGTGGAAAACAGCACGAAGGCGAACTCACCACCCTGGGACACGGCCATGGCCAGCCGCCGCGCGGCCGGGGTATCGAGCCCGCGCATGCGGCCCAGGACAAAAATCACCCCCGCCTTCACGGCGACCAGACCGGCCACGCCGGCCAGGATCACCAGGGTCTGGTCGGCCAACAGGTTGAGGTTCAAGGCCATGCCGATGGCCGTGAAGAACAGGCCGAGCAGCAGGCCTTCGAAGGGCGCGATGTCGGCCTCGATCTGATGGCGGTAGGGGGAATCGGCGAGCAAGGCCCCGGCCAGGAAGGCCCCCAAGGCCGCCGACAGGCCGACCGATTCCATCAGCAGCGCCACGCCGACCACGGTCAGCAGGGCACTTGCCGTCAGGGCCTCGCGCACGCCGGTCATGGCGACCAGCTTATACAGCCGCGACAGAAGATAACGCCCGACCACCACGACAGCCAGGATCGCGCCAATGGCAAAGGCCGCATCAACCAGCGACAAGCCTGACCCGGGTGCGCCCGCCCCCCACAACGGGATCATGGCGATCAGCGGAATGGCGGCCAAATCCTGGAACAGCAGGATGGAGAACGCGGCGCGGCCGTGGCGGGTGGTCAACTCACCCTTTTCCTCCAGCACCTGAAGGACGAAGGCAGTCGACGACAGGGACAGCGCCAGGGCGACGAACACGGCCTTGTCCCAGGAAATGCCGAACAAGGTGGCCAGGGGTGTGAGGCACAGGGCGCAAAGGGCGACCTGCCCGGCACCTAAACCGAAGATGGATTGGCGCATGGTCCACAAACGCTTGGGCCGAAGTTCCAGGCCGATCAGGAACAACAGCAGGGCGACGCCGTATTCGGCGATGTGGAGGATGCTTTCGACCTGATAAACGGAATAGACGAAGCCCAGCCCGTAGGGCCCGATCAGCACCCCGGCGGCAAGGTAGCCGAGCACGGAGGAGATATTGAGCTTCTTGGCGAGGGGGGCGGCGATGGCGGCGGCGGCCAGGAAGACCGCAGCCTGGACGAGAAAGTTTGCGGTCATGCTTTGCCCCGGGGTGATGACGATCTTCGCGAAGGATCAAACATGGCCCACGGGGCAGGAAATTCAACCCGCGTTTTCGGAACCATCCCCGGCAAGCCGTTCCCTGATCCAGGTCCGCGCCTGCTTTACGGTGGTGAATCTCTGGATCACATGACCCGGCGGGCGCGGGTCGGAATCGATAAAAACCTGGAAGACCGTCTGCATCTTCTCGTGCGGTGAGATCAGACCGGTGAACTTGGGGTTTTCCCGGTCGCCGAAAATTTCCCGCGACTTGGCCGCGTGAGAGACGCCGATCGCCTCCGTCAGGGCGAACAAGGCATCGTGGTCGATATCCGTGAAATCCAACAGGTGATAGCGGTGGCGGGCCCGATCAGGATGGGTCGCCGTGGCCAGGGCCACTTCCTGGAACTCATAGGGCACGGCAAAGCCCGTGAGCGTCACCCATAGGCCTTCGGCTTCGTTGTGAACGGTGAACGGCATGATGAAATGTCCACCACCCTTTGATCAAATTCAGCGGAAATCGAATCCGCGTTTCTTCAAGGCATCCCGCAGGTGGTCGCGGGGGCGCTGGGCGTACTTCTTGTCGACGTCGGCGGACCAGGATTCGTCGGCCGTCGGCTTGCCCACGGATTCGTAATGGGCCTTCAGTTCGGCGTTATAGGTATCGACCACGGCCAGGGCCTTGTCCGCGTCGTAGCGTTCGTAATGGATGATGCCCTCGGCGGCCATGCGGGGTTTCTGCTTCGGCGCTTCGGCCGGATAGCCCAGGCACATGCCGAACACCACATAGGTGCGGAAGGGCAGGCCGAGAAGCTCGGCGACCGCTTCGGGATCGTTGCGCATGGCACCGATCATCACGCCCTGAATGCCGAGTGAGTCCGCCGCCACATAGGCCGCCATGCCGACCAGCGACGCGTCAATGGAGGCCATCAGGCCCATTTCCAGATTGTTGTTGTCCAGGTTGCCGTCGTGGCGCTGGAACGCTTTCTCGATCCGTGTCAGATCGGCGACGAAGGCGAGGAAGACCGGGCAGGTCTCGATATGCTTCTGCCCGCCGGAGATCTTGGCCAGCTTTTCCTTGGTTTCCGCATCGCGCACGACGACCACGGAATAGGCCTGCAGATTGCCCGAGGTCGGCGCCCGGCGCGCGGCCTCCAGAATTGCCGTGACCTGGGCGTCGGTCACTTCCTTATCCGAGTAGGAACGGATGGAGCGCCGGTCACCCAGAACGCGGATGGTGTCGGAGGTGATCGGGTGGTCGGTCATCTGGCCGGGGCCATCGGGCGGGGTCATCGGGGCGTCTTCCTTTATATTTTCGGGTCGCGCCCCGATGTTTACCCTTAACCCATACGTTCCTTCAAGACCGGGCCCACATCCATGGGTGTATCGAGGATCGCCACGCCCGCCGCCGACAGCGCGTCGGCCTTGGACTGGTACGTTCCCTTGTTGCCCATGACGATGGCCCCGGCATGGCCCATCTTCTTGCCGGCGGGCGCGGCCCCGCCCGCAATGAAAGCGGCCATGGGCTTGTTCATGGTGGCGGCATATTCGGCCGCGTGTTCTTCCATGGCGCCGCCGATTTCGCCGACCATCACCACGGCGTCGGTTTTCTCGAACGCATCCAAGGCTTCCAAGGCATCACGGGTGGTGGTGCCGATGATCGGGTCCCCGCCGATGCCGATGAAGGCGGAGATGCCGAACCCGGCCTGCACCACGTTCAGGCACATCAGGGTGCCGAGCGAGCCGGAACGGGAAATGATGCCGACGTTGCCGGGCCGGAAGATCTTTTCGTTGAAGGCCGGCATGAAGCCCGTGAAACACTCGCCCGGCGTCACGCCGCCGGCCGTGTTGGGGCCGATGATCTTGACGCCGCGTTCCTTGGCGGCCGCCATCATGTACATGACGTCCTGCACGGGGATGTGTTCCGTCAGGCAGACCACGGCCTTGGCCCCGGCCTCGATGGCGTCAAGCGCCGCCGCCTTGGCCCCCATGGGCGGGATGAACAGGATGGAGACGTCGAAGCCCCCTCCGTCACCTTTGTCGGCCAGCCCCTTCATGGCGTCCACGGCGGAGCCGAACACGGGCACGCCGATATGTTCGGTCCCGGCCTTTTTCGGGTTCACGCCACCGACGATCTTGGTGCCGTATTCCATCATGCGCTCGGACCAGAAGGTCCCCTGCTTGCCGGTGATGCCCTGAACGATCACCCGATGTGTTCCGCGAATGATCATTTGGCATCTCCTGCGTTCTTCGCCGCTTCGACGGCCGCCTTGCAGGCGGCGCTCATATCCGGCAGGGGATCGACCCCAATCCGTTCCTTCAACATGGCCACAGCCTCGACGTCGCCCGTGCCGTGCACGGACCAGAATGTCGGCAGGGTCGGTTTCAGTTCTTCCCAGGCCTTGAGAATGCCGTCGGTCATGACGTCCGTGCGCGCGAAGGCACCGCAGAAGTTGATGACCAGCGACTTCACCTTGGGATTGTCGAGCACCAGGGACAGCGCTTCCGTGCCCTTGGTATAGCTTTCGCCGCCGATCTCCAGGAAGTTGGCGGGCGTGCCGCCGTGGTGGCGGACCACGTCCATGGTGGTCATGGTCAGGCCGGCGCCGTTGGCGATCACGCCGACGTCACCTTCCAGTTCGATGTACTTGAGGTCCAGTTCCTTGCCCTTGGCTTCCAGGCCCGTCAGCTTGTCGGGGGTGCCGGACTTGGCCGTTTCCTCATGCCGCGGGATCGCGCTGTCGTCCATGGTGAACTTGCAGTCGAGCGCGATCAGGCCACCGGCGTCGGTGACGGCCAGCGGGTTGATTTCCATCAATTCCGCATCGTTGGCCGCATAGGCGTCATAAAGCTTCATCAGCAGATCGGCGACGGCGTCCTCGACGCCGCCCAGGTCGGCGCCCGCCAGCATGGCCTTCACATCGGCCAGGGCCGGGCCCTTGCGGATGTCGACGGCGAGGCCGCGCATGGCGTTGGGGTCCTGCTCCGCCGCTTCCTCCACATCCATGCCGCCCAGGGTCGAGAACAGGATCTTCGGGCCCTTGGTTTCCGGATCGTTGATCACGGCGGCGTAGAATTCACGGGTGAAGGCGGTCGCCTGTTCGACCAGAACCTTCTCCACCACGTGCTCGCCGATGGTCATGCCGAGGATCGCTTCAGCAGCCGCCTTGGCCGCCGCCGCGTCGTCGGCGATCTTGATGCCGCCGGCCTTGCCGCGCTTGCCCGTGGGCACCTGGGCCTTCACGGCTACTTTGCCAAGCGGCCCGGCGATTTTCGCCGCCTCGTCCGCCGTTGTCGCCACCCCGCCCGAAGGCACGGGAATTCCAGCCGCTTTCAGGAGCGGCTTACCTGCATGTTCCTCGAAGTTCATTTGCCGTATTTCGTCCAGTGGGCGCCGAAAAGTTCTTCTTCCGACGGCTTGTCCTCGGGAATTTCCCGAACCAGGTGGGTGATGTTGATGAAGTGCTTGTAGTTCAGGTTTTCCGAAATGGAATTCCCGGCCCAAGTACCGCAGCCCATGGTCAGCGTGAATTCCAGCCCGTTGGTGAAGCTGCCGCCGTTGCCGAAGGTATGGGCCTGATTGACCAGCACGCGCACGACCTTCAGGTCCGCGGCCAATTCATCGGCGTGTTCCTGGGTCTTGGTATGGATGCCGACGGAATGGCCCATGCCGACGAAGTCGAGAATCTTCTGCACCTGCGCCTTGGCGGCCTTGAAATCGGGCACGCGGTAGACGGTGAGGACCAGAGACAGCTTTTCGTCCGAGAATGGATGTTCCTTGCCGACGTTTTCCGCCGGTTCCTCGACGATGAAGAAATCGGCCTTGGCCGCCGCTTCCGGCAGGCCAGCTTCCTTGGCGAAGATATCCGGGTCCTTGGCGATGACGCGGCGGTTCAAATGACCGTCCTGCCACAGCGTATTGCGGACTTTTTCTTTGTCTTCCGCCGAGCAGACATAGGCGCCGACGGATTTCAATGCTTCGATCGCCTTGTCATAGACGCTGTCGAGTATGACGACGGAGTTCTCCGACGAACAGGAGGTCGAATTGTCGAAGATCTTGGACATGCGGATTTTTTCCGCGGCGTCCTTGAAATCGGCCGTCTCGTCGATGATGACCGGCACGTTTCCGGCCCCCACGCCGATGCAGGGCGTGCCCGAGGAATAGCCCCGGCGCACGTTGTTTTGCGATCCGGTGATGACGACCAGATCGACGGCCTCCATCAGGCGCTGGGTCAGTTCCTTGTTCACCGGAGCGGGAAGAACCTGCACCAGGTCTTCCGGGGCACCGATCTTCTTCAGTTCGGCGCGCATGTAATCGACCGTCATGGTCGTGGTCTTCATGCCCGCTGGCGACGGCGCCACGATCACCGCGTTCTTGCCCTTGATCGCGAACATGGCTTTGTTGACCGGGGTCGCGGCCGGGTTGGTCGAGGGGCTGACCGCCCCCACGACACCGACGGGCTTGGCGTATTTGACCAGACCCTTGGCCTTGTTTTCCTCGATCACGCCGACGGTCTTCGCCCGCATCAGGTCGCGCAGACAGCCGAAGGTCTTGCGCTGGTTTTTGATGATCTTGGATTTGACGTTGCCGAGACCGGTGTCTTCGACGGCAATCTTCGCCAGTTCCTCGGCCCGGCCGGGCTCGTAGATCGACCAGGCAAGCGCGGTCACGGCCTCGTCCACGCGGGCCTGATCGGCATCGGCGAAGGCTTCCATGGCGGCGCGGGCGCGGGACATCAGGCCGGCGATGACCTGTTCGGGGCCGGTATCGGCCGCCGGTTGAGCAGTGGCAGTCATATGCATTCTCCTAAAGGCATGACGATCCGGCCCATGGGCCGGAATAAAGACGGAATCAAACCGGCTTGGTGCCCTTGATCTGGGTCCGGTGCATGATACGCCGGGCCGAGGCATCAAAGGGGTCACGGCGGTGCATGGCGCAACGGTTGTCCCACATCAACACATCACCGACCTGCCATTTATGGTGCCAGTAATATTTTTCCTGTTCCGTATGAGCCCAAAGCGCATCCAGCAGTTCTTCGGACTCTTCCACCGGCAGACCGACGACATAGGCGTTGCGGCGGCGCCCCAGGTAAAGCGCCTGACGTCCCGTCACCGGATGGGTGCGGATGATCGGATGCACCGCGCCCGGGCAGGTCGTGACGTCCGTGACTTCGACCGCGCCCTCGCGCAGGTAGCCCGCCGAATTGGTCGAATTGTCATGTTTGATCTGCCGGCCCTCGATGCGCGCGCGCAGGTCCGCCGGCAGGTCCTCAAGCGCCTTGTACATGTTGAGAAACCCGGTGTTGCCGCCGGTTTCCGGCACCTCCATGCCCCACAGCAGGCTCGCCGTGGGCGGTTCCTCGATATAGTTCATGTCCGTGTGCCACACGGATTCCCCGGCGCCGAGAGAGCCCAGGGCGACTCCGTTTTCGACCACGTTGGAGATCACCAGAATTTCCGGAAAACCGTCGACGAAACGCTTGCCGTTCTCGTTGGGCGGCGCCTGGTCGAGGGTCCCGACCCGGCGGGAAAAGGAGACCAGGGCCTCGTCGCTCATGTTCTCCTGATTGCGGAACAGCAGCACGCAATGATCCATCCAGGCGGCATGGATCTTGTCGAACAAAGCATCATCGACGGCCGCCAGATCGACGTCCAAGACCTCGGCACCGATGGCGTCCGACACGGGGCGCAGCCGAATGCCGTCACCCTGACCGCCACGGGAGATTGATTGTTCAAGCGATGTCATCTTTGCATCCTTCCTGTGTTGTTCTGCCGCGTGCCGTCAAGGGCCTCGGCTGCAAGGGACTGAAGACCTTCCAGGTCTTCGGCAAAAAACGATTCAAGTTCCGCCGCCGCCTCGTTCAACAGCGACAGATGCTCAAGGGCCCGCACCATGGGCAGACGCGCTTCGGGCGCATGCACGGCCAGGCCGGCGATGACGCGCCCTTTGGGATTGCGGATCGGTACAGCCACACCGATCAAGCCCAGGGTGTTTTCCTGATCGTTGGCGGCGTAACCGCGGCGCCGGATGGCGGCCAGTTCGTCCTCCAGCCGATCGGGGTCGGTGATCGTGCGATCGGTCAATTGGGTCATCGGCAGCACGCGCAGAAGGCGGCGCCGTTCACGAGCCGGCAGATAGGCCAGCAGCAGTTTTCCGATACCGGTCGCGTGTAGCGGCACCCGCGATCCGACGCCGTACTGGATGCGCAGCGGCCAATCGCATTCCACGCGCTCCACGTAGACCACTTCGTCGCGCGCCAGAACGCCCAGGTTGCAGGTTTCGCCCAAGCGCGCGACCAGGTTCTGCAGCACCCGGCGCACGGGAGCGGCGCGGGTCGAGGCGGTCAACGCCTGCACCCCCAGTTCGATCATGCGCGGGCCGACGGAATAACTGTCGCCGCCGGGATCGCGGCGCAACAGGGCGTTTTCCTCAAGCTGTTTGACCATGCGGTGGACCGTCTGACGCGGCAGATCCGTGCGCGCCGCGATATCCCCCAGGGACAGGGCCGCCGGTTCGTCCAACAAAACCTCGAGCACCGCAAGCGCCTTGCCGAGCGCGCTCCCGGTTCCGTTCTGCGATGAATCAGGCATGGTCCATCCCCGTCCTGGCCGCAGGCCGGAAGAGATGGTCGAGGATCGCCGCTGATCGGGGCATCGTCATCCGTTTCCATTCCCATTTACGTCAGGCGTCTCAGCGCCGTTGCCGGATCATACGCCAAATTTACGTCAATTCAACATTAATTAAGAGCTTATTGTCTCAATTAATACATTTATGCACTTTTCGGATGTGTCGGAAATTGCGTATGATTGACAGACCCGGTGGAATCCGGCATCGCATTCCCATGTCCCAAGGCTTCCAAATGCGCCGCTTATCATTGATTTCCTTGATCGTTCTGGCGTTTGCCTGGGCCCCTGCCCAAGCCCAACGGCCGGCGCCGGGGTGCAAAGCGCCGACGGTCGTATGTCAGGCCTCGGCGCGGGTATTCGCCATTTCATCCTTCGACGCGGTCGGCACCGCGGTGCTGATCGAACCGGGACTTCTCGTCACCAACCGGCATGTGGTTGCCGACAATCCGCGGGCCCAGTTGTTCATGTCCGACGGCAGCCAGCGCATCGCCGATGTCGTGCCTACGTCCTATCCGGGCGACCTGGTGTTGCTGCGCCTGGACGGCCTTGTCGTGCAACAGCCCTTGACCCTGGGAACCGCCGAGGTCGACCAGCAAGTCTACGTCGTGGGGGCCGACGTCGGGCGGGGCGCCATCCGCGCCTATCTACCGGGCCGTGTGGTCGCCGTGCCGCCCGCGGACAAGCCCCTGGCCCGCGTCCACCATTCGGCGCGCAGCCAGCCGGGAAATTCCGGCGGCGCCCTGTTCGCCCGCGACGGATCACTGGTGGCGATCGTGGCGTCGGGCGGCGAAGGGCGCAACGAGGCCATTCCCATCGCCGAAATCGCCAAGCTGAAAACCCAATCGGGGCCGGACCAAGCCTTGCCGAGTGCCCGCATCGGCCTGGCCTACCGCAAATGCTCCGAAGCCCTGGAGACCGTACGCGGCGGCAATCAGCGCATGGCGCCCAGCAACGTGGATTTTCTGCACAAGCAATGCCTCGCCACCGGCAACCGCCAACTCTACGACGACGCAGGCCGCACGCTCGGCCGTCAGCAGTTCCTCGATCAGGCGCTCGACCTGTTCGGCAAATCGCTGGAACAGGATCCCAACGGCCTGAATACACGGCTATCCATGGCGATCACCCTGCATGTGGCGCAGCGGTATGAAGACGAGATCCCTCACCTGAAGGCGTTGATTGAGGCTCTGCCGACGGACCCGCAGATTCTACGTCTGGCGATTCAGGCGGGGAAATGGGGCGGTGATGATATCCTGGCGCAGAAGGCCTACGCGCTTTTGCTCAAACATCACCCGCAACTGAAACCCGTCGCGGAACGCTTCATGCAGCAACCGCCGCCGCCCCGGCGCATCGGCGTGCCGAAATAACCGCACCAAGGGGTCAGCCTAACCTTCGAAATCATCCGTCGGATCGGGAATCCAGCCGTGTCGCAGGATAGGTTCATCGCCGCCGAACGGTAGGCGGGCGCGCTTGATGATCGCCGCCTTCAATTCGGGGCCGCGCCAATCCGGGTGCCTGGCCAGAAGCCGCGCCGCCAGAGCCGTGACCCTGGGCACGGCGAAGGATGACCCGGACGCCTTGCCCGCCGCCCCCCGATGGTCCGTCACCGCGACCTGTTCACCCGGCACCATGATGTCGACCCCCGACGCCCCCCAATTGGAGCCCCGCGCCAGGCGACCGTCGATCTCCGCGGAGGTGACGGTGAGGATGTTGTCGAGGTCAAGCGCCGCCGGGTAGACCGGCACCTTGTCCAGATCACGGCCGTCGTTACCGGCGGATACGATGAACAGCATGTGAGGCCGCGCCTTGGCCGCCCGGGCGAAGGCGCCCCAGTCCGATGCGGCGTTGGACCCCATGGCCATGTTGACGATCATCGCTCCCGCCCTGTCGGCGTGGGCCACCAGATCCTCGAACCGGGTCATGTCCGGGCGCGGATAGCGGTATGGGATGATCGCCGCCTCGGGCGCTTCGCGCAGAATGATCGAGGTCACCGCCGTGCCGTGGTGAAGGGGAAAGAACGGCGAGCGCGCCGTGTCCAGATCGAAGGGTCGCCTGTCCATGTCCCAAAAGTCGTAGCCCAACAGGTCCCCGGCAGCGTTCCGCGCCAAGCGCCCCCGAAACAGCGGCAGGGTGTAGTTCACGCCTGTGTCGATCACGGCGACGCGCACGGCGTCTTGCGACGGCGCCGAGTCCGCCGGCACAGGCGGGTTGAGGGGCTCGCGGAAAACCACCTCGGTCAAATCGGCGGACAGAATTTCCAGCGTTTCCGCATGGCCGCCGGCATCATAAACCAGGCGGCGGCCTTCGGTTGCCCGGCAGTCGCCCGAGGCATTGACGGCCATGACGGCGCGCGCGCCGTCCGGGGCCGGGGCATGCCATTCCAGGCTGATGCGGCGCAGCCGGCCGCCGGGCGACAGTCGGCTGACCACCCATTCCCCGCCCCCCGGCATGAGAATCCGATGGTAGCTCCGAAACGGTGTGCCCGCCGGCCCATCGACGCGGGCCTTTAGCACACGGCCGTCGGTGAAAACCCGGCGCATCCCGGCGGTATCGCCGGAATTCAGGGCGCAGACGGCGGTCAAATGCCCCAGCAGATCGGGCACCGCCGCCGCAGCCGCCGGCGCCACGGCATGACAAGCGCCGTAAATCCCCACAATCATGGGGACAATGCGGGAGATTACCGTCACCTGCCTATTCATCGGCCGACCCATACGGATACCCTTTTGCCGGGAATTGAACCAATCTCCAACAAATCATTGGTTCACAACTGATAATCTGTACAAATCATTGGTGTTGAATGCCATACTTGGCGCCAACTTGCCTAGAATTCAGATTCGGCACGCGATATACGATGCGTTGCCGAGAGGGGTTTTTTGGTGTTTGCACGAGACAGGAGCTGCTTCGTTGGCTGCCGCTAGGGTCGTATACACAACGACGTTCGTGCTCTATTGCCGGGCGCCCGAAGGCGAATGGGTGCACCAGGGCGAGTGGGCTGAAACGGATGAGTTCGAAGCCCTGACCGCTGCGCACGACGCCGACGATCAAGCCAAATGGCAAGCCGTGCGTCTGATGAACCGGCGCACCTACCCCGACGGCCGCCCGCCGCAGGAAACGATTTCCTGGATGACCGGCATTCCGCGGGCCGGAAAATCCAAGCCGCGGAGCAATGGAAACGGTGGCGGCGGAAACGGCGATGGCCACGCCGACGCAGGCAATGGCGCCACCGGCCAGCCGGCCGCCGAACGCGGCGCCCCGGGCAAGAAGCGCCGGAAGAAGCGCGCAGGTGGCGCCGAAAGCGCCGGCGAAGCCTATAAGAAGATCGCCAAACAGCATCTCGAAGCGACCGGCGCCATCGGCGGCAGCCATTCGGTCAAGCGGGCCGCGGAAGAAGCCGCGCAGCTTGAGGCCGAGGCCGACATGCCGCCGAAGTCGCCTCTCATCGCCATCGGCACCCGCCTGGTCACCGTGTTCATCATCACCGCCGTCATGACCTTTGCCGGGAAGATCCCGCTCGAGATTCTGCAGCGACAGTTGGTCACCGCCGGCTACGACATTCCCGGATTCATGATTGCCGGACTTGTTCTGGGCTTCGCCATCGCCGCCTTGATCGTGGGTAAGATTCTCCTCAAGGAAGGCGATATCGAAACCCTGGCCCAGTATTTTCAGGATGCCCGTCGCGATGGGCAGGACGACGACGACGAACTTGATGCCTACGATTCCGGGCTCGGCAGTTGGCGGGAAGATTCCCTTGGCGATGACCCCATGGGAGACCTCGAGGGCGAGAGCACCGGCGACAGCGGACCGGGAGCGGGAGCGGGATCGGCACAGGCGGCGTCCGGGCTCGACTATCCGCCGGACAACGTGCCGACGGAGCCGCGCAAGAGCATGCTCAAATTTCTTGAACTGGCCCTGAGCACGATCCGCACCCAATTGGCCAAACTCGACAAGTTGGGCAAGTTCGGGCTGAACCTGTACCTCGCCGGGGCGGGCGACCAATTGGCCAAGCACAACGGCCTCGAAGCCCCCCATCGCAACGGCATGATTTCCGAGGCCATCGTCGCCATCGGCACCAAGAAGGCCATGGCCGGGCCGTTCTGCGACAAGTTCGAAGAATATGAAAAGGATTCGAAAAGCCGCGCCATGATCGACGCCGGCCGGTCCGCCATGCAGCGCTTCATCGACGGCGACGCCAAGGCTTTCAGCGAACTGCCGGATATTCTTTCGAGCTTCACCTCCAACAAGGCGGCCAAGGCCTCGGCCCAAGGCGTCGTCGTGGTCATGTTCACGGATTTGGTGGGCTCGACCAAGATGACCCAGGAACTGGGCGACATGGGCGCCCAACAGGTCGTGCGCACCCATAACGCCATCGTGCGCAACGCCCTTGCCGCCTATCACGGTCGGGAGGTCAAACATACCGGCGACGGCATCATGGCCGTGTTCTCCAACGCCTCCAACGCCGTTGCCTCGACCATGGTGATGCAACAGGAACTGGCCAAGCACAACGGCACGCAAGGCAACGTGCCGGTCAAGGTGCGCATCGGGCTGAACGCCGGCGCCGCGGTTCAGGAAGAAGACGATTTCTTCGGCACGACCGTGCAGCTTTCCGCCCGCGTGTGCGACAAGGCGGATGCCGAACAGATCTTCGTCACCCAATCCGTACGCGATCTGGTGACCGGCCACTCGATCCAATTCCGCGAAGCCGGCAACTTCGAGATGAAGGGCATCGAGCGTCCGGTGCCGGTTTATGAAGTGGTCTGGCGCGCAGAGCTTCAGGCGGCCGGCTAAGCCACATCTTCTCGCATTACGACGATCAGGCGGCGGCGGCGCGGTGGCGCTGGCGCAGAACCGGTTCCGGCCCCCGCAATGCCGGCTGATAGGCATGGCGCAGTTCAGCAAGCGCCGCCTGCCAATCCGCTTCCAGCTTGTCCGCCGGGACGTCGCCCGCGACTTCCAAGGTATCGAACCCGCAGCGGTGCATGGCGCGGTATTGGTCGCGCAGCACGTCGCCCACGGCCCGCACCTCGCCCGTGTATCCCAGGCGCTCCTTCAGCATGCGGGCATAGGAATAGGCCCGGCCGTCAGCGAACTTGGGAAACTCAAGCGCCACCACGGCAAAGCGGGACAGGTCGTCCTTGATCGCTTCCGGCGACTGTCCGCTTTCCAGGCGAATGCCCAGGCCGTCCTTGCGCGCGGCCAACGTGTTGTGTTCCGCCCGCCAGCGGGCCAGCGTCACGATCACTGGGCCCGTTTCCGGCACCGCATCATCGTCCGTCACATGGGTCCAGGTATCGGCAACGGTTTTCCCGTTCTTAAGCAGCTTTGTCATAAAGGCTCTCCTTGAAAGGCGCATCGCCGACGCGTCGGAAAGTATCGATGAACCGTTCCTTCGGCTGGCGGATGGCAAGATAGGTGTTCACCACGGTCTCGACCGCATCGACAATCTCGGCGGCGGAGAACGCCGCGCCGATCTTGGTGCCGATGGCGGCATCTTCCCCGGGCGCACCGCCCAGGGTGATCTGGTAGTACTCCTGGTCCTTGCGGTCGACGCCCAGAATGCCGATGTGGCCCACATGGTGATGGCCGCAGGCGTTGATGCAGCCGGAGATTTTCAAGCGCAGTTCTCCGATGTCGTACTGGCGGTCCAGATCCGCGAACCGGCGGCTGATCTGTTCGGCAACGGGAATGGAGCGCGCATTGGCGAGCGAGCAGAAATCCAGCCCCGGGCAGCAGATGATGTCTCCGATGTGATCCAGGTTGGCGTCGGCCAGCCCTTGGTCGCGCAGGCCCCGCCACAGGTCGTAAAGCTGCTCCTGGCGCACGTCGGGCAGCACCAGGTTCTGTTCGTGGGTCACCCGGATGCCGCCGATCGAGAACTTTTCCGCCAGGTCCGCAACGGCATCCATCTGGTCTGCCGACATGTCGCCAGGCGGCGCGCCCACGGGCTTCAGTGATATATTGGCGATGGCATAGCCGGCCACCTTGTGGCGCGCGACATTGACCCGCACCCAGGCATTGAAGTCCTTGTCCTCGAACCGGCGCGCGGTCAGGGCCGGCGGATCATCGGCAAGCGCCTCGTAGGCCGGCGGCTGAAAATAGGCGGCGATGCGATCGATTTCTTCGGCCGGAAGGTCAAGATCGCCGCCCCGGGTATCGAGGAATTCCTCTTCGACCAGGCGGGTGAATTCCTCAACCCCCGTTTCGTGAACCAGAATTTTGATGCGCGCCTTGTACATGTTGTCGCGGCGCCCGAGCATGTTGTAGACGCGAAGCACCGCTTCCAGATAAGCGAGCAGATCGGCCTTGGCCACGAAGTCGCGGATCTTTTTGCCGATCATGGGCGTGCGGCCCAGGCCGCCGCCGACCCAAACTTCGAACCCGACCTCGCCCGCGTCGTTCTTCACGATGAACAGGCCGATATCGTGGAAACGCACGGCGGCGCGGTCGGCGCCGACCGCGCCCGAGACGGCGATCTTGAACTTACGCGGCAGAAAGGTGAATTCCGGGTGGAAGGTCGACCACTGGCGGATGATCTCTGCAAAGATGCGGGGATCCTCGATCTCATCCGCCGTCACGCCCGCGTATTGGTCGGCAGTGGTGTTGCGGATGCAGTTGCCGGACGTCTGGATCGCATGCATCTCGACGCTCGCCAGTTCGTCCAGGATATCGGCGACCTGGCTCAGCTTCGGCCAGTTGAACTGAATGTTCTGGCGCGTGGTGAAGTGGCCATAGCCCTTGTCATAGGTCCGCGCGATATGAGCGAGCTTGCGCATCTGTACGGCGTTGAGTTGGCCGTAAGGAATGGCGACCCGCAGCATGTAGGCGTGGAGTTGCAGGTAGAGCCCGTTCTGCAGGCGCAGCGGGCGGAACTGTTCCTCGGCCAGGTCACCGGCCATACGGCGGGCGATTTGGCCGCGGAACTGCTCGACCCGGTCCTTGACCATGGCGTGATCGAATTCGTCGTAACGGTACATGTCGTTTCTTCTTTCCTTGCGAGATGCAGTCGCGGACGACCGGTCAGCCGGCGACGCCGTTCATGTGCGCATAGTCGGCTTCCGAGCCCATGCGCAGATGATCGGGCACATCGGGGCGACCGAACTCGGGATGGGTGGAGGGGCCATAGGCGCGCAGCCGTTCGCGATAGCGCACGGGAGTCAACGCGCCGTTCAGATCGGTAACCTCGATCAGGTAGGGACCGACCACCATGCTGGCCTTTTCCGCGGCCTTGGCCAGTTCTTGAAGAGTGCCGGCCTCTTCTTCGGCCGTGGCGACACGGGCGGCGTCGATATTGGGGGTCCAACCGCCGTCCTGCCCCAGGAAGATGACGACGCCGTCGGCGAGGCGGTTACCCGTAACAACCTGTAGAACCATCGTTTCGTTCCTTATTTCTGAATTACACCGCGGCGGCGAGCGGCACCTGCCGCACGTCCGCAGGGACGACGCCGGCCAAGGCCGCGACGTCGCCGATTACGATCAAGGCCGGTCCCGTGATCCCGTTCGCCCGCACCAGGGCATCCAGGCCGTGGACCCGGCCGGTGAAAACCCGCTGTTCCGGGCGGGTCCCGTTTTCGATGACAGCGACGGGCGTGTCGGCAAGGCCGTGGCGGGAGAGATCGCCCGATAGCCTTGCGGCGCCGCCCACGCCCATGTAGATGGCCAGCGTGGCGCCCGAGTGCGCCAGCGCCGCCCAGTCGACATCCGGGGCATCGCCGTCGCCCTTATGACCGGTGACGAAGGTGACCGCCGAGGCATGGCCCCGATGGGTCAACGGAATGCCGGTGGCGGCGGCGCAGGCCGTGGCGGCGGTGATGCCGGGCACGACTTCGGCGCGGATCCCGGCGGCAGTCAGAGCCTGCAGTTCCTCGCCGCCGCGCCCGAACACAAAGGGATCGCCGCCCTTGAGACGCACCACCCGTTTGCCCTGACGGGCCTGGGCAATGAGGATGTCGTTGATCTTATCCTGGGGCACCGGATGATGGCCCGGAGTCTTGCCCACGTCGATGCGATCCGCGTCGCGCCGCGCAAGGTCAAGAATGCCGTCGCCGATCAGGCGGTCGTGAACGATCACGTCGGCCTGTTCCAGCAGCCGCTGGCCCCGCAGTGTCATGAGGTCCGCCGCGCCCGGCCCGGCGCCGACGATGTGGACGATGCCGTCCTCTGCCCGACCGCGGCGGTTGACGTAGGACAGCATGTCCTCGGCCGCGCCGGCTTCGTCACCGGCCAGCACACGGGCCGCGATCGGCCCGTCGAAGAACTTGTCCCAGAAGCGCAGGCGCGCCCGGCCCGCCGGCACCACGGCCTTTACCGCGCCCCGGAACCGTTCGGCGAACAGGGCCAGACGGCCCAGGTTGGGATGCAACAGGCGCTCGATGGCGGCCTTCACGCCCCGCGCCAGCACAGGCGCTGTTCCCCCCGACGACACGGCGACGGTGATGGCATCGCGTTCGATGATCGCCGGGGTAATGAAATCGGACAGTTCCGGCCGATCGACCACGTTGACGGGCACGCCGGCCTTGCGCGCGGCGTCACTGACCTGACGGTCGACGGCGTCGATCCCCGTGGCGCCATAGGCCAAAGCGGCACCGGCGAGGTCCTCGGCCACTAAGGGCCGCGCCTGCCAGTCGACATCGCCCGCCTCGACCAGATCCAGGATCTCGTCATTGGCATCCGGGGCGACGACGGTCACACGCGCGCCGGCCTTCAGCAGCAAGCGCAGCTTGCGCACCGCGGCCTCACCGCCGCCGGCGATCAGCACGGGCCGGTCCTGCACCGCGAAGAAGATGGGAAACTGCCGCATGAGTCGTTTGAACCTTGTCCTGCCTGGGGCGACGCTGAATTTGGCGAAAACTCAGGCCGTTGAGCTATTTTCGCAAAGTTATTCGTAGATTATGATCTAATCCACAATCAGAATGTGGTTCATAATCGTAAAATCGTCAATGTATTTGTAATTAATATTTTTAATACATTTAATTTATGTATTTTAAAGCCATGAAAACCCGCGCGCGCAGACGGTTTTCAAGATTTCGTGAGGGGACCCGGCCGGGGCGGACGGCCCGTCAGCGGCGGAACCGGGCGGCCTAGACCGCCATCGCCATGCCGTCGCGGCCCGGGTCGGCACCGCCGTCCGCCTTGCCGTCCTTCAGGCGAATTGCATGCACGCCGGCAAAATGGAAATTGATGGGATAACGCCGGGTGCGATAACCGCGCCCGTTGAGGTCGGCCTCGACCGCGCGGGGGATGCGGTTGACGATTTCGATGATGTCGCTGGTGGCCGAGAACCGGGGCGCCGAGACAGCCTGCTGGGCATCCATGCCGAAGTCCACATGGTTGAGGATCGCCTGCAGCACGCCCATGGCGATATAGGTGCCGCCGGGAGCACCCACGATAAAGCGGGGTTGATCGCCGTCGAACAGGATGGTCGGCGCCATGGAGGTAAACCGCGCCTTGCCGGGGGCAAGAGAACCGACCTGCCCCGGCCGAGGATCGAACACGCCCATGCAGCCATTGTAGATAAAGCCGAGCCCGTCCGTAGTCACGCCCGACGGCATGCCGAGGGAATGGGTCAGGCTGACGCAATCACCGGCCCGGTCGACGACGCATAGATGGGTCGTGTCCTTGCTTTCCTTATCACGGCCGACGCGAGGCACATGGGTGACCTCGCCCGCCTTGATGCGGGCCGCGCAGTCGGCGGCGTAACCCTTGTCCAGCAAGTGCGCCACCGGCACGTCGACGAAGCGCGGGTCGCCGACGCCCCGGTCCTTGTCGACGGTGGAAATCTTCATGGCCTCGGCGACCGTGCGGATGTAGTCGGGCGAGTTGTGGCCCATGGCCGCCAGGTCGAAATTTTCCAGGATATTCAGCATCTGCAGGACCATGATCCCGCCGCCCGGCGGCGGGCAGGACGACACCCGAAGCCCCCGGTATTCGGACCACAGGGGTTCCGTTTCCTCAGGCCCGCAATTGGCGAGATCGGCGGCCGAGATCAGCCCGCCGTTGGCCGCCATGTCCGCGGCGATCTTTCCCGCGATTTCCCCTTGGTAGAAGTCGTCGGCGCCGTTGTTGGCGATGCGCTCCAGCGTCTGCGCCATGTCCGGGTTCTTGATCGTCATGCCCGGCGTCTTCAAGCTGCCGTCGGCGTTCAGGTAGGTCTTGGCCGTGGCCGGGCTGGCGCGCAGGTATTCGATATGCTGCACCCGGCCCGCCGGTTCTTCCTGCGTCCAAAAGCGGTGCATATGCGGGCGGATCATGTAGCCGTCCCGCGCCAGGGCGATGGCCGGCTTCAAAAGATCAGCGAGGGAACGGGTGCCGAAACGCGTCAGCGCCGTGTCCAATGCGCGGAGCGTTTCCGGCGTGGCGATCGCCTGATAGCCGACTTCGTTGACGCGCCCCTTCAGGATGAAGCCGAAGCCGTCTTCGGCCTCTTTTTCCAGAAGGTCCTGCCACATGGTGTCGGTGACGGCGCCGGGGGCGCGGGCGTGAAAGTCGAGGCACAGATGCTGGCCGACGGACGGCAAGTACAGGTGCATGCTGCCAAACCCGGCGATGCCGCACATGAAAGGGTCGACCACCGTCTGCGCCAGGGCCGTCGCGACGGCGGCGTCCACGGCGTTGCCGCCCGACCTTAAGACCTCTGCGCCGACCTCAACCGGTTCCGGTTGCGGTGCGACCACCATTCCCTGCGTCATGTTCCCCCCGTCCCTCGTTTGAGGGCGTCGTGTTCTCTCGCTATGTCCAGGGGAGCAGTCTCGCCCAGGCCGGCGGCCCCGGCAAGTCCCTACTGGGCGGCCTTGGCCGGCTTGTCCCGTTCCGTCGCCGGCAGATCGCCGAGCGGCCCGAGCGCATCCTTGTCGCGCAGGAACATGGGCTTGGATTGCATGTAGAGCGTCAGCAGCCGCGCCAGCGCCATCACCGAATCGAGATGCGTGCGCTCGTACCCGTGGGATGCATCCAGGGCGAAGCACAACAACGCGGTGCGGATGTCGTTGCCGGCCTCCAGCGCCGCCGCCGCGTCGGACCGGTAGAAGCGGAACACGTCGCGCGAATGTTCGATCCCGTGGCCCACGCACATGTCGATCAGCGAACGCGACAGGTGCCAGTCGAAGGGCCCCGAGGAATCCTGCATGGCGATGGTGACACCGTATTCGGAGGTGTGCTGGCCCGGCGCGATGGTGCCGTTGTCGATGGACACAAGCTCCGCCACGTCGCCGTGCAGCACGGCCGAGGCGCCGACGCCGACTTCTTCCGTGATGGTGAACAGAAGATGACAGTCGATAGGCAGGAGCCGGCCCGAACGCTTGACGGCCCGCGCCGCCGCCAGCACGGCGGCGACCCCGGCCTTGTCGTCCAGATGGCGCGAGAACACGAAACCGTTGGGCATGAACTCAGTCATGGGGTCGATGGAAATGGTGTCGCCGACGTTGATGCCCAGCGCCCGCACTTCGTGTTCGTAGCCGACCCGTTCGTCCAGACGCAATTCAACCTCGGCCCAGTCCGTCGGCTGGGTGTCGATCGCTTCGTTATAGGTATGGCCCGATGCCTTGGCCGGCAGAATGGTGCCGCGGAACGTGCGCCCGCCGTCGGAATGAACCGTGCAGCGTGCCCCTTCAGCGAACCGCGACGACCAATGGCCGATCGGCACGACCTCGAGCCGCCCGCCCAGGCGGAAGCCCTTGACCATGGCGCCCAGCGTGTCCAGATGGGCCGCGATGGCGCGGTCCGGCGACGCTTCCTTGCCCTTCAGGTCGGCGCGGATGGCGCCCCGGCGGGTCAACTCGAAAGGGATATCGAGTTCCTTCAGCTCTTCGCAGACCAGGCCGACGACCTCGTCCGTCATGCCGGTCGGGCTGGGCGTGGCCAAAAGCTTGGCCAGGATTTCGACCATGTAGTCACGGTCAATGAAAAGGTCATACTTCACGCATTCACTCCTTACCCGCTTGCGGGGCTTTTCACCAATTCCTTGCGCGTCTCAGGGAACAGGAAATCGACAAATTTCTGGGCCGTCGGCTGCGGCTCATGATTGGCCAGGCCGGGGCGCTCGTTGGCTTCAATGATACGGTAGTCCGGTCCATCGACGCGGGGAACCATGAAATCAAACCCGACCACGGGAATTCCCAGGGCCTGGCGCGCCGCCAAGGCGGCGTCGCGCAGCACGGGATGCAGGTCGTCGGTGACGTCGTGGATGGTGCCGCCGCAGTGCAGATTGGCGGTTTTGCGAACCTCCAGCACCACCCCGTCGGCGAGGACCGAGTTCATGCCGTACCCCTGAGCCTGCAGACAGCGTCGGGTTTCATCGTCGATGGGGATGCGACTTTCGCCCCCCGTGGCGGCGGCGCGGCGGCGCGACAGGCGCTGGATCAGTTCCTGAATGCTGTGCAGTCCATCGCCGGTGATGCGCGGCGGCCGGCGCACGGCGGCGGCGGCGACCTCGTCACCGATGACGATGATACGCAGATCCCGGCCGTTGACGAATTCCTCGCCGATCACATGATCGGCCAGATCCCGAACCTCGTCGAAGGCGGCGATCGCGTCGTCCTCGGAACACAAGTCGACGTAGACTCCCTGCCCCTGTTCGCCCCGCGCCGGCTTGATAACGATGCGGTCGTAACGCGCCAGAAAGGCCCGCACGTCGTCGCGGCTGCGCAAGGTCACCTGCGCCGGCATCTTCAGATTGGCCTTGGCCAGAAGGCGATGGGTCAAGGCCTTGTCGTCGCAGCGGCTCATGGCGACGGCTGAGGTCAGCTCGCTCAGGCTTTCGCGGCAGGCGATGGAGCGCCCGCCCAGGGTCAGGCTGAACAGGCCCGCCGCCGCGTCCTCGATATCGACATGAATGCCGCGCCGGCGCGCCTCGTCGACGATGATCTTGGCGTAGATGTTCAGATTCTCGACACGTTGCGGGCCGATGAACAGGGATTCGTTAATCGGGTTCTTCTTCTTGACCGTATAGACCGGCACCCGTTCGAACCCGGTTTTTTCATACAGCTTGATGGCTTCCGCGTTGTCGTGCAGCACGGACAGGTCCATGAAGGCGCGGCCGGCGGCGCGGAAATGGGCCGCCAAGGCCGTCACCAGGCCGATGCCCACGGCCGGCACGGCCGCCTGCCCGTCGACGGCAAGCGCCCATAGGCTCGATCCGTCCTCGGGATCGTCAAAAGCCACGGCATGATCGATCCCCATGACGACGCCGAGAATTTCATCGTCCCGGGCCGATTGCGCGACCAGCACCGTGACGCATTGCCGGTTGTCGAGCTCGGCCAGATAGCCGGGCTTGAGTGACACCATGCCGCGCGAGGTATAGATGCGGTTGATCGCCCCTTCGTCCTCGGCCACGGCCGGACGCACCGTGAACATGTTGCTGTCGGCGGGCTGGGCGGTGGCCGGCAGTTCCCGCAGGTTCAAGCGGAAACTGTGGGACGGGTCCATGAACAGGGTCTGCGGCGCCATGGACAGGATCACATGCGGGTCGCGCACGTAGATGGCAAGGTCGCGTTCCCCGGTTTCCTCCTCCATCAGACGATGGGCCAAAAGCTCCGACTTGTCGAAGGTCTGGCCGAACAGCACGCGGCCCCAGCCGCAATGCACGGCAACGCATTTGCCGACCGTGCCGATGCCGTTCTTGGGGGGTGCCCCCCAATGCTTTAAGGAAAGCGCGTTATCCATGACCGGGGTTTCCTTTTGCCGGTTCATGCCGTCAGACCCCGTGAGTCTGCAGCCAAGTTTCCATGAGCGCCACCTGCCACAGCTTCGAGCCCTGGAGCGGCGTGATATGCTCGGCCGGAGCATCGAGCAGCATGTCGAGATACCCTCGGTCGAATAGCGAGCGCTCGCGCGCCGGCTTTGACGCCAGGGTATCGCGCACCATGTCCAGATAGGGCCCCTCGATGTATTTCAGGGCCGGCACGGGGAAGTATCCCTTGGGCCGGTCGATGACCTCGGCCGGGACGACCATGCGGGCGACGTCCTTCAAGACACCCTTGCCGCCGTCGCGCACCTTGTGTTCGGGCGGAACCCGGCCGGCCAGTTCGACCAGTTCATGGTCGAGGAACGGCACCCGGGCCTCGAGCCCCCAGGCCATGGTCATGTTGTCGACCCGCTTCACCGGATCGTCGACCAGCATGATGGTGGAATCGATGCGCAGCGCCTTGTCCACAGCGCGGTCGGCGCCGGGCTGGGCGAAGTTCCCTTCAATGAAGGCCAGGCTTTCGTCGCGGGCCGTGTGGTACTGGGGCGAGACGGCCTTTTTGTAGTCGGCGAAATCGCGGTCGCGGAACACGCGGGCGTAATCACCCACGGGGTCGTTGGAATCCATCAGGGGCGGATACCAGGAATAGCCGCCGAAGATTTCGTCCGCTCCCTGGCCCGACTGCACCACCTTCACATGCTTGGAGACTTCCTGGCTGAGCGCGAAGAAGCCCACGTTGTCGTGGCTGACCATGGGCTCCGACATGGCCCGGATGGTATCCGGCAACAGGTCCATCAGGCGCTCCGCGCCGATGTGGATCTTGTAATGCTCGGTGCCGAACTCCTTGGCGATCAGGTCGGAGTATTTGAATTCGTTTCCGGCCTCGCCGCCGGCATCCTCGAACCCGACCGAGAACGTGCGCAGCGGCGTCTTGCCCGCGCGCGCCAGCATGCCGACGATGAGTGAGGAATCGACCCCGCCCGACAGCAGCACGCCGACGTCCACATCGGCTTCGAGTCGACGGTCGATGGACAGCGCCAGGGCGTCATAGACAAGATCACGCCAATCCTCGGCCGACAGGTTCATGTCGTCCGCCGAACGGGTGAAATCGACCGACCAATAGGTCGTATCGCGGCGGGTACCGTCGGCATCGAACACGGCATAGGTCGCAGGCGGCAGTTTGCGCACGCCCTTCAGCACCGTATAGGGCGGCGGC
Organism: Rhodospirillaceae bacterium; assembly: GCA_002706405.1. Classification (GTDB taxonomy): domain Bacteria; phylum Pseudomonadota; class Alphaproteobacteria; order Rhodospirillales; family Casp-alpha2; genus UBA1479. Next base: position 27,823 of record PALN01000045.1, read on the forward strand.
ACCACGGCATGGAACGACATGTAATGGTGCAGGCCCACGGGATCGATGTCCGTGTCCGTATCCCCCGCCGCCAGCAGGGCCGGCAGGGTCGAAGCGAAACGCAAACGCTTGCCGCTTTCCGCCAGGTACAGCGGCTTGATGCCGAGGCGGTCGCGGGCCAGGGTCAGGCGGCCCGTGTCGCGCTCGTAAATCGCGAAGGCGAACATGCCGTTCAGGCGCGTCACGCAATCGGCCCCCCAAGCGGCAAAGGCCTTGAGGACAACCTCCGTGTCGCCCGTGGAAAAGAACCGGTAGCCCTTGGCGATCAGTTCCTCGCGCAGGGCCTTGTAGTTGTAGATGCAGCCGTTGAAGGCGATGGTCAGGCCCAGTTCGGGATCGATCAGGGGCTGCTGCGCCTTTTCCGTCAGATCGATGATCTTCAGCCGCCGATGGCCGAAGGCGCAGCGGCTTTGCTGAAACAAGCCCGATGCATCGGGGCCCCGGGGGGCCATGGCATCGGTCATTCGCGCCACCGCGCGGGCGTCGGCATCGCCGTCGTCAAATCTGATTTCGCCGCTAAGTCCACACATGCCTAAGCCGGCTCCTTTATTGCTATTGGCGCATTTCGCCCGATGACATAACGGGCGCCCGTCGCCCAGCGTTGAGCACGGACAAAAATCCACCGTCCCGGTCATCATTGGCCGGGCGAAATGGATACAGAAGTTAGGTGTTGATGGGTCTAAGGTAGTCAGCCCGGCCCGGGATGTCAAATGACACAATATTTATAAGGGGTTATCCATCAGAACCGCTTGAGGCCATTGATGGAATCCGGACAGGCAGGAAAAAGAAAACCACTGAAGCACGGAGACAGGGAGAAGAAAGGCGGCGATTTCAAGCCCGCACGTTCCTTCTCACGGCCTCACCGCCTCAGTGGTGATTCTTGTCAATGTTTGTAGTCGGGCTCTTCCCGGTCGAGCATGCGCACGAAAGCCGCGAACTGATCGCCGCCCCGGGGGCCGCCGTCGCCGTCGAACTGGCTGGCCGCGTGTTCGCAGACGTCCTTGGGCGGAATGATCAACTCGGCGCCCGAAGCCTGGGCCATCAGTTGCAGCTCACAGGCATGCTGCAGATAGCGGATATGCTGGAACGCCTCGGCGATGGTCCGTCCCGTGCACAACAGGCCGTGATTGCGCAGGATCATCGAATGATGATTGCCGAGATCGCGGACGATGCTGTCGCGTTCTTCCGTATCGTTGGAGATGCCCTGATAGTCGTGATAGGCGAGCCGATTATAGAAGCCCATGGACTTCTGGTTCAGGGGCAGCAGGCCGTCCTTCTGTGCCGAGACGGCCATGCCTGCGTTGGTATGGGTATGGATCACGCACATGGCGTCGCCGCGCGACATGTGAATCGCCGAATGGATCACGAACCCCGCCTTGATGACCTCGTAAGGGCTGTCGTCCAGGACATTGCCGTCGACATCGATCTTCACCAGGTTGGACGCGCAGACCTCGGAAAACAGATGGCCGTAGGGATTGATCAGGAAATGATGGTCCCGGCCCGGCAGGCGCACGGACGAATGGGTGAAGATGCCGTCGTCCCAGCCGAACCGCGCCACCAGGCGATAGACCGCCGCCAGTTCGACGCGCAGCGCCCATTCCTCTTCCGACACCTTGTCGCGCAGGCTCGGTACGTCGTGCAGTTGAATTACCTGGGCCATGTGGCCGATCCTCCCAAATCGTTCATTCATTCTGATTGTGTACAATCTAGCGCCGCCGCGCACGCCCGTTCAATAGGCGATGCTTTGGCCCCGCAATTGATGAAAATCCCATGCGCGCGCATTTCCTTTCCCCGCGAAGTGATCTACCATCGGGGCATGGACGATCCGTACCAGGAATATCCTGAAATCCCCGAGCCGTACCGGCCCGACGACGACCGGTTTTCCTTCGACATCGACAGAACGCTGCGCAGCGTGGTCTCGGTCCGCACGGAAATTCCCGAAACGGCCTTTACCTCGACCACCCTGGGCACCCAGCGCAGCGGCCACGGCGTCGTCATCGACCCCAAGGGCCTGGTCCTGACCATCGGCTATCTGGTGGTCGAGGCCGAACAGGTCTGGCTCGTGTCCAACGACGGCCGCGCCGCCGAAGGCCATGTCATGGGTTATGACCAGGAAACGGGCTTCGGCCTGGTTCAGGCCTTGCAGCCCCTGGACGTTCCGGCCATCGAACTGGGCTCTTCCGCCGACCTGATTCCGGGCGACGACGTGATCGTCGCGGGCTGCGGCGGGCGCCAGCACGCGCTGCAGGCCCGGGTATCGGCGCGCAAGGAGTTCGCCGGCTACTGGGAATATCTGCTGGACGACGCCATCTTCACCACCCCGGCCCATCCCCTGTGGGGCGGGGCGGCGCTGATCGGCGAGGACGGAACCCTTCGCGGCATCGGGTCGCTTTACGTGCGCGGCGAGGAAAGCGGCGAAACCGAAGGTAATATGATCGTGCCCATCGACATCGTGAAGGCAATCCTGCCGACCCTGCGCACAACAGGCACCACGGGACGCCCGGCCCGGCCCTGGCTTGGCACCTTCACCGCCGAAACCATGGGCCGCGTCGTCATCGTCGGCACCTGGAACGGCGGTCCGGCGGAGGATGCAGGCCTCCAGGCCGGCGATCTGGTGGTCGGCGTCGACGACAAGCCGGTCGAGGGCATGGCCGAATTCTTTCGCGGCGTGTGGTCGCTGGGCAATGCCGGAATCGACGTGCCCCTGAACATCTACCGCGACGGCGACCTGATGACGGTCACCGTGCAGTCCTGCGCGCGCGGTGATTTCTACAAATCCCCCAACCTTCACTAAGGTGCCCATGTCCGGCCTCGCCCTCGGCTATCCGCCCGTGCGCCTGACGGCGGCGGAAGCGGTCCTCTATCCCGCAGCATTGGAAGACGCGGACGCGCTGTTCGATCGGGTGATGGCCGAGGTCGATTGGAAGCAGGAGACTCTGGCCCTGTTCGGCCGGCGCATCCCGCAGCCGCGCCTGAGCGCCTGGTACGGCGATGCCGCCTATGCCTATTCGGGGCTGCATCTGGACCCCCGCCCCTGGCCGCCGGTGCTGGCGGACCTGCGGCGGCGCTGCGCGGAGATCGCGGGAGCGGCATTCAACTCCGTGCTCGCCAATCTCTACCGTGACGGCGCCGACAGCATGGACTGGCATGCCGACGACGAAGCGTCATTGGGACCGGCTCCGGTGATCGCCTCGATCAGCCTGGGCGCCCCCCGGCGCTTTCAGATGCGGCGCAAGGACAAGCGGGGCGAGGCCGTCTGCACGGAACTGGGCAACGGCGATGTGCTGGTGATGTCGGGGCGCTGCCAGGCGGACTGGCTGCACCGGGTGCCCAAGACGAAAAAGCCCGTGGGGCCGCGCATCAACCTGACGTTTCGCAACGTCGTCGGCCCCGTGTAGACCGCCGCCGGATCAATCCATATCCAGCGGGAACACGGGCCGGCGGACGTTCTTGTAATCCAGGTCCTTGTAGTTGCGCGAGGTCACGCCGCCGCCGTCGTCGACGACCATGATCTGTGACGAAATGGGGCCGTAGGCAGCGCGGAAATGGTGTGCCGACTTGACGCCCAGAACCTTTTTCTTCTCCGGGTCGATGCCCATGGATTTGAAGTACATCCGGTCGTAGTTCTGATAGCGGGCACTGGCGATCACGATATCGATGCGGCCGACGCTGAACACCGCCGCCGGGCCCATGTCGACGCGCGTCCCACGGGTCATCGGCCCTTCCATGGCGAACTTGCCGTCGGTGATCGCGGTGACCGTGCCCATCAGGGACAGCGGGCCGCCCTGCACGGCGGGATCGACCTTGCCGCCGAGCTCCAGCCTGAAGGTCGAGCCCAGCCCGGCGTTCTTGCAGGCCAGTGCCGCCTCGGGATCGTAGATCGTGCCGAAGGCCGCATCCGGCAGATCGGCCTCGATCATCGCGCCCAAAAGCCTGGTCGCGTCGCCGTAGCCGCCGCCGCCCGGATTGTCCGCATAATCGGCGAGCACGATCGGCGCCGAAACACCCTGGGCCAGGGCGGTCTTCACCCGGGCCAGGGCCTCGTCGATGCGCAGCAGGTTGATGGTCAGCTTGTTGCGGTCGCGCCAGATCTGCTCCATCACCTGTTCGGCGATCTGGGCGTGGGCCGGGTTGTCACCCTCGCCGGTGACGATGCAGGTCGGCCCCGTATCGTGAATATCGACCCAGGGAAAGCCCGCGTTGATGGACCCGGCATAGGTGCCGGGCGTTGCCTTCAGCAACTTGTCCAAGGTCGCCAGCGCCTCCGTCATCGGTCCCGGCGACGTGGTCCGCCCGTGGTCGGCGCCGTCCAGCATTTCGCGGCGGCGGACATGAACCTTGGGATGGATTTCCCCCGCCATGGTGCGCGCCAGAAGATCGCAGGCCTGGGTCGCGATCTCGTACTGGTCGACATGCGGATAGGTGCGGTAGCTGATCATGATATCGCAAAGCTCGGCCGAGCGGTCGGTCACGTTGGCATGCAGATCGAGCGTCATGGCGACGGGCACATCCGGGCCCACGACATCGCGCACGGCTTGCAGCAGCCGACCCTCGCCGTCCTCGTCATGCTCACAGACCATGGCGCCGTGCAGACACAGCAACACGCCGTCGAAGGGACCGTCGGCCTTCAGCGCGTCGACGATGGCCTGGGTAACATGATCGTGCATGTCCTTGGTCACACGGCCCGACGGCGTGGCGTTGGCATAGATCGGATGACGAATGGACCAGCCATGCCGTTCGGCGGCGTCGAGCGCCGCGCCGATCTCCGTCGCCGTACCGCGCATCTTCGACGCAACCTCGTCGTCACGGTAATAGGTCCGGGCCTTGTAGGCCGCCAGGTCCGTGGGCAGTTTCGAGAAGGTATTGGTCTCGTGCTTGAAACCGGCGATCAGAACGCGCTTGGTCATGGCTCTGTCCTAGGCTTTGAGTTTGGCGAGGTCCGGCACGGGCCGCATCAAATCGGGCTTGTCCGCGAAATACTGTTCAAGCGCATGGGCCACGGCCAGCACCAGGGCGTCCTTGCCGTTGGGTGCCATGACCTGCAAGCCGAAGGGCATGCCACGATGATCGACGCCGCAGGGGATCACGGCCGCGCAGGCCATGGCCATGGTCGGCGCATAGGAAATCGCCAGCCAGCGCATGTAGGTCGGCATCTTCTCGCCGTTGATTTCGTCCACGTAAAGCTGTTCGTGGGGGAACGGCGAGACGGAAGCGGCGGGACAGATCAGCACATCGACCTCGTCGAACAGGTCGATGAAGTTGCGCATGATCCTGGCCTGCTCGACCAGGGCCCAGCCGACGTCCGAAGCCGTGACCTCAAGCCCTCGGGTGGTGTTGTCGATGACGTTGGGGCCCAAAAGGTCCTTGTGATTTTTCAGACGCTCCTGATGCATGGCGACGAAGGTGATGCCGCGGAAGATCTCGAACACGCGGTGGATCTCGCCCATGTCGGGGGCCCTGTCCTGGGCCTCGGCGAACACGCCCCTGAACTGATCGGTGCGCGCCTTGAAGGTATCGGCAATCCCCTTGTCCACGGGGCAGCAACCCAGGTCCGGCGTGATCGCGGCATGGATCGAGCCCAGGTCGAGGCCGTCCACCGATGCAAACAGGCGCGGGTCGACCAGATGCGAGAACGGATCGCGGCGGTCGTCATCCATCTGCGCCTGCAGCAGCAGCGCCGTGTCGGCGACCGTGCGCGCCATGGGCCCCAGCACCGACCAGGGCATGAGGGCGGCTGCCTTGCCTTCCGCCGGGACCGTGCCCGGCGACGGGCGGAAACCGACCACGCCGCAGAACCCGGCGGGGGTGCGCAGGCTGCCGCCGTAGTCACTGCCCGAGGCGATGGGCACCATGCCGGTCGCCAGCGCAACGGCCGAGCCGCCGGACGACCCGGCGCAGGTCAGCTCCGGGTTGAAGGGATTGCCGGTGGCGCCGAACACGCGGTTCTTGGTATTGGCGCCGGCGCCGAATTCCGGCGTGTTGGTCTTGCCCAGAAGGATCGCCCCCTCGGCCCGCACGGCGGCGACGGAACCCTGATCGGCCTCCGGCACCGTGTCCTTGGTCGGCAGCGAGCCCCAGGTGGTGCGGATGCCTTCCGTGGCCTCCAGATCCTTGATGCCCATGGGCAGACCGTGCAGCAATCCCAGATCGTCCCCGTCCATCACCATCTGTTCGGCGACCTTGGCTTCCTCGCGCGCCCGGTCATAGGCGCGGGTGACCATGCAGTTGACCGCGCCATCCACCGCCTCGATCCGGGCGATGCAGCTTTCCACCAGCTCGACCGGGGAAATCTCCTTGGTGCCGATCAGGCGCCGGGCCTCGGTCGCCGTCAGGTCGCAGAGTTCGGTCGCCGTCGTTGGCTTCGTCATGTCAGTTTCTCCAGGTCTGGGATCGGGCGGGCGGTTTCGGCGTCCGCGTTCAGGATGGTTTCGATGGCCAGGGCGGCCTCCAGCAATTCTTTCTCGCCATGGCGCTTGCCGGCGATCTGGAAGCCGAAGGGGGCCCCCGTCTCATCCAGGCCGCAGGGCACGGCGATCACCGGGTTGCCGGTGAGCGTCAGGGCCGAGCGGATCAATGACGCGTCCATGTAGTTTTCCATGGGTCTGCCGTTGATTTCCGTCGGCGCGCCCGTATCCAGGCGGTAGGGCGGATAGGCATTGCCCGGCAGGACCAGCAGGTCGACGTCTTCCATGAAGGCCTGGAAGCGATCGTACCATTGCCGCCAGGCGACCTCCGCCGCCGCCACGTCGGCCAGGGACATGTCGTATCCCGCTTCCGTATTGGTGATGATGTTGGGCGACAACAACTCGCGGTGATTCTCCACGCGGTCCTTGTGATAGGCCATGTAGTAGACGCAGCGCAGCACCCAAAAGGCCTCGCGCACGCCCGCGATGTCGGGCTGGTCGTCCCGCGCATGGGCGAAGGCATCGCGGATTTTCCCCGCGCGCTGGCGGAACACGCGCTTGATCCCGTCGTCCACCGGGGCCGTGCCCAGGTCTTCGGAAAAGGCCACGCGCAGCGTGCCCAGGTCCGCCGGTTGGATAGTCGCGAAAGAGGCCGCGTCGAAAGGAATGCCCATGGGATCGCCCGGATGGGCGCTGCCCGCCTGGGCGGAATACTGCAGCGCCGTATCGGCGACCGACCGGCCCATGGGGCCCTGGACGGAAAAGTAGGTCAGCGGCAGCATCCGCCGTTCGTTGGCGACGGCGCCCGGGCGGGGACGGAACCCGACCACGCCGGACCAGGTGGCGGGGGCGCGCAGGCTGCCGCCCGTGTCCGAGCCCTGGGCCAGCGGCACCATGGAGCACGCCAGCGCCGCCGCCGAGCCGCCGGACGAACCGCCCGGCGTGCGCGCCGGATCGAACGGATTGGTGGTGGCGCCGTAGACCCGGTTGGTGGTGTTGGCGCCGGAGCCGAATTCCGGTGTGTTGGTTTTGCCCAGGATGATCGCACCTGCCTGGCGCAGGCGCGTGATCTGGCCGTCGTCGGCGTCGGGCACATGGTCCTTGAACAGCAACGATCCATAGGTCGTGCGCAGGCCCTTGACGTTGACCAGGTCCTTGATGCCCACGGGCAGGCCGGCCAGCGGCCCCGGATCGCGGCCCTGGGCGATCTCGGTCTCCAGTTCCCGGGCGCGGGCCAGAGCCCCCTCTTCATCCAATGCCACGAAGGCATTGACCGTGCCGTTCACGCGGCCGATGCGCTTGAGACAGCTTTCCACAAGCTCCACCGGCGACAGCTTCTTCGCCCCGATCAGGGCGCGCAGGTCGACGGCGGACAGATCACAAGGCTCGGTCATTGCAGCGGCAATCCATCGGTCTCGCCCAAATCCCAGAACAGCCCGCCCATGAGGCGGAGTGCCGAGCGGGACACGGGCTCCAGAATATGTTCGTTGGGCGCGTGCTGGGAGCAGGCCGGATAGGAATGCGGCACCCAGATGGTCGGCAGGCCCAGGATATGAGCGAAGCAGTCGTTGGGCAGCGATCCGCCCAGGTTAGGCAGCACGGCCGGCTCTTCCCCCGCGGTGCGGGCCAGGGAATTGATCGCCCATTTGGCCCAGGGGGTGTCCGGCTCCAGCCGCGTCGCGGCCATGAATTCCCGGTCGGGGGTCAGGGTGACCTTGTCGTAGCCCAGCGCGTCCAGATGCTTGCGCACGGCCGGCAGGACCACGGCCGGGTCGAAGCCCGCGACGAAGCGCATGTGGCATTTAGCGAAGGCCTTGGGCGGCACGGCGTTCACCGGGTTGTCCGGATTGCCGGTCTTGAAGGCCAAAATCTCAAAGGTATTCCAGCCGAACACCTTTTCCTCCGCCGTCAGGCCCGGCTCGCCCCAGTCGGGGTCGATTTCGGGATCGCCCTCCATGCCGCCGACGGTGAGTTTTGACAGGGCGTCGCGCACGGAATTGGAGATCGGCTCGGGCTTGAGGTCGTCGAGCAGGATTTTCCCCTTGGCGTCAACGATGGTGGAGATGGCATGCGCCAGGATCACCCCCGGATTGGCCAAAAGGCCGCCCCAGTTGCCGGAATGGTGGCCGCCGTCGCGCAGGTCCAGCGACATGGTGAAATTGAACACGCCGCGCGATCCGAAATAGACCGTCGGCCGCTGCGCATTCAATCGCGGGCCGTCAGAGGCGATGAACACGTCGGCCTTGAACAGGTCTTTGTGATCGCGGCAGAACTCGCGCAGGCCCGGCGATCCCGTTTCCTCACCCGTTTCGATCAGGGCGACCACGTTATAGCCGAGGGTACCGCCGCGGGCGTCCATGCAGGCCTTCATGGCGGCCAGGTTGATGGTGTGCTGGCCCTTGTTGTCGGCGGTGCCGCGCCCGTACCAGCGGTCGCCCTCTTTCTTCATTTCCCAGGGGCCGATGCCGTCGCGCCACTGATCGTCATAGCCGCGCACCACGTCACCATGGCCGTAGGTCATCAGGGTCGGCAGGTCGTCGCCTTCATGGCGGCGGGCGACCAGGATGGGCTGGCCGCCGGGTTTGGGATTTTCGAAAATCTCGCTCTCGAAACCCATCTCCGCCAGATAGGGCGTCATCTCGTCCGTCAGGTAGCGGTACAGTTCCGGCCGGAACGGTTCGTCCTGGCTGCACGACTGGATGGCGACGCGGCGCGACAGGTCCGCCCAAAATCCACCGTCGTCGAAATAATGTTCAAGGCTGTCGATCACCGCATCGCGTGTCACGCCGCATTCCTTTCAAGTCTGTAGGCCGTTTCCGGATCGCCCAGGTCCCAGTAAATGCCGGTCACCAGTTCCATGCCCTCGCGGGTCAGCGACCACAGGATGTGTTCGTTGGGGGCGTGCTGGGAACAGCCGGTGTAACTGAGCGGCAGCCACACGAAGGGAATGCCCAGCACGTCCTGAAAGACGTCGTTGCAGATGGAGCCGCCCGAATTGGGCACCATGCGGCAATTCTCCCCGGTCGTGCGTTCCACCGCGGCGCGCATCCATTTGGCCCAAGGATGGTCCGGGTCCGTGCGCGCGGCATGGAAGAAGGCCGCGTTACCACCGGTCGAGGGCTGCACCTTGACCATGCCGAACCCCGCCGCATCCAGATGGGCCTGGAGATTGGGGACGATGTTCTGCCAGTCCGTTCCGACCACGAAGCGCAACTGACAATGGGCGACGGCCTTGGGCGGCACGGCATGCACCGGATTATCCGGGTTGCCCGTCTTCATGGCGAGGATTTCAAAGGTATTCCAGGCATAGACTTTCTCGGCCCGGGTCAATCCCGGCTCGCCCCAATCGTCGTCGATGGCGGGCCCGCCCTTGGACGTTTCGCGGGTCACATCGGCCAGGAGCGCGCGCACGCTGTTGCTGATCGGCGGCGGCAGCAGGGCCGGCACCAGAATGCGGCCGTTCACGTCGATGACCGTGGCCAGCGCCGACGCCAGGATGATCCCCGGGTTGGCCAGCAGCCCGCCCCAGTTGCCGGAATGATGGCCGCCGTCGCGCAGGTCGACGATTAGATCGAAATTGAACGCCCCCCGGTTGCCCAGCGTCAGGTTCGGCTTGGCGACGTCGAAGCGCGGCCCGTCGGAGGCGAAATAGACATCGGCGGCAAAGGCCTCTTTCTCCCGCGCGACCAAGTCCTTCAGGCCCTTGGAGCCGTTTTCCTCCCCGGTCTCGATGATGAACTTGTGATTGAAGCCAAGGTTTCCCCGCGCGTCCAGCACGGCCCGCAGGGCCGCCAGATGGGTCGAATGCTGCGCCTTGTTGTCGGCGGTGCCGCGCCCGTAGACCTTGTCGCCGACCTTGGTCAGGCGCCAGGGGTCCAGGTTGTCCTTCCACTGACCTTCCTGGCCCAGCACCGTATCGCCATGGCCGTAACCCAGAACCGTGGGCAGGCCGTCGCCCTCCCACCGCGTCGCCAACAGGATCGGGCCGCAGCCGTCGTAAGGATTGTCATAAACGCGGCAGGCGTAACCCAAGGCCTCGAAGGCGTCGCGCATCTCTTCTTCCAGATAGGCGTAGCAATCGGGCAGGCGGGCGGCGTTCTGGCTTTCCGTCGGCACGGCGACGCGCGCCTTCAGGTCCTCGAAAAAACCTTCCGGATCGTCGAAATGGGCAAGCGCGGCGTCGATGGCATATTGGCGGGTCATGGTCTTTGCCCGGGCGGTCTTACGACGCTTGGCGTCCCCTCCCCTGGTTCTCGTCATAGAGATGACATTCGACGAGACCGGTCTTGGTCGGGATGGTGCGCGGGACGACGACGGAACAATGGTCCATGCAGTCGACGCAGCGCGGATGGAAGGTGCAGCCGGACGGCGGATCGACCGGGTTGGGATAGGCCACACCCAGGCCCGAGTCGGGCACGTCCAGGTTGGGGTCCGGCGTCAGCACCGATTTCAACAGCGCCCGGGTATAGGGATGCTGCGGATTGTCGAACAGGCTGTCCGTGTCCGCGACCTCGACCAGGCGGCCCAGGTACATGACCGCGACACGGGTCGCCATGTGTTCGACCACGGCCAGGTTATGGCTGATGACGATATAGGTCAGGTTCAGTTCCGAGCGCAGGTCCTGCAACAGGTTGAGAATCTGCGACTGCACCGAGACGTCGAGGGCCGAGGTCGGCTCGTCACAGATCACGACCTCGGGCCGATTGATCAGGGCGCGGGCCACGGCGACGCGCTGGCGCTGACCGCCCGACAGTTGGTTGGGGAAATTGCGATACAGCCGGCGCGGCAGGCCGACCAGTTCCATGATCTCTTCGACCCGGGTGCGCAGGTCCTTGCCGTCGACCGCATCGGGCCCGCCCTGCACGCGCACGGGCAGGCTGATGATGTCGCCGATGGTCTTGCGCGGGTTGAGCGATGAATAAGGGTCCTGGAACACGGGCTGGACCTTGCGCGCCATGTCCAGGCGTTCCATCTCGCTGGTCGGCGTGCCGCCGACGTAGAGCGTGCCCGCCGTCGGCGCCAATAGGCCCAGCAGCATCTTGGCCAGGGTCGATTTGCCGCAGCCCGATTCCCCGACCAGGCCCAGAACCTCGCCGCGCGCCACCTTGAGATTGATGCCGTTGACGGCGTGCAGCGGCTTCTTGCCCTTCATGAACCCGGCCGAGATCATGAACGTGCGGGTAACGTCGCGGGCTTCGAGAACGATGTCTTCCTGGTCAGCCATGTCAGGCGGCCCCCTTCTTCAGGTTGGCGGCACTCTGATCCGGCGTCAGCAGACAGCGAAAGACGTGCCCGTCCTCGAACGAGGGACGCAGGTCGACCTGCCCGCTGCGGCAGGCATCCATCACATGGGGGCAGCGGTCCGCGAAATGGCAGCCCGGCAGGTCTCCCACCAGGGACGGCACGATGCCGGGGATGGAGCCCAGCGGTGCGCCCCGTTCCGTCTTGCCCGGGATCGGGATGCATTCGAGAAGGCCCTGGGTATAGGGATGGGTCGGGTTTTCGAACACCTGCTTGGCGGTGCCCGTTTCGACGATCTGGCCCGCGTACATGACCGCCACCCGGTCGGCGACACGGGCGACCACGCCCAGATCATGAGTGATCAGGATCATGCCCATGTTGAATTCTTTTTGCAGGTCCGCCAACAGGTGGAGAATCTGCGCCTGAATGGTCACGTCCAGCGCCGTCGTCGGCTCGTCCGCGATGATCAGGTCCGGCCCGCACATCAGCGCCATGGCGATCATCACCCGCTGGCGCAGGCCGCCGGACAGTTGATGGGGATACTGGGTCAGGCGGCTCGCCGCCGCCGTGATGCCGACCTTTTCCAAAAGGTAGATGGCCCGCTCGCGGGCTTCGGCGCCGCTGACTTGCTTGTGGCGCAACAGCGCCTCTTCCAGCTGGTTGCCGATGGTATAGGCCGGGTTCAGGGAGGTCATGGGTTCCTGAAAGATCATGGCCATCTTGTTGCCGCGGATGTCCGTCATGCGCCGTTCGCCGGCCGACTGCAGGTCCTCGTCGTCGAGCTTGAGCACGGATGCCGTACGGCTTGCCGTCCCGGGCAACAGGTCCATGACGGCGAGTGACGTCAGCGATTTGCCGCAGCCCGATTCACCGACGATGCACAGCGTTTCGCCCCGCGTCACGTCGAAGCTGATGGATTGCACCGGATGCAGCATCCCGGTGGCGACGGGAATGTCGACGACCAGGTCGCGGACTTCGAGGATCAGATCGCTCATGCCGTTCTTCGTCCTCTTCCTAATTCCGGTTCTCGGGTGCGGTCACGTCGCGCACGCCGTCACCCAGAAGATTGATGGCGAGGATCAGCGCGAACAGCGCCGCCCCCGGCACACCGATCAGCCAAGGATCGAAGAACATCATGCCCTTGGCCTCGGAAATCATCAGGCCCCAGCTGGGGGCCGGCGGCTGCACGCCGAGCCCGAGGAACGACAACGCCGCCTCGAGCAGAATGGCATGGGCCATTTCCAGGGTCGCCACCACGATCAGGTGGTTGACCACATTGGGCATGATTTCCGTCATGATGATGCGCAGGGTGGAACAGCCGCAGGCCTGGGCCGCCGCCACGTAATCCAGGTTGCGCACCTGCATGGTCGTACTTCGCATCACGACGGCGAAACGGTCCCATATGAGAAGCCCCAACACCCAGATCACGATCCACAAGCTTGATCCGATCAACGACACCACGGCCAGCGCCACCAGCACCACGGGCATGGAGAGCCGCGTCGTGATGATGAAGTTGACGACCATGTCGACCCGGCCGCCGAAATAGCCGGCCGCGACGCCCAAAGCCGTGCCGATGACCCCGGAAATCAGCATCGCCGAAAACCCGATCAGCAGCGAAATTCGGGCCCCGTGAACCAGCCGCGTCAGATAATCGCGGCCCTGCAGGTCCGTGCCCAGCGGATGGGCCGGATCGTACTTCGGGCTGTCGTGCCAGAACGGCGGTTTCAGCTTCTGCGCCAAGTCCTGATCGAGGATCGGATCGAACGGCGTCAACAGCGGCGCGAAGATCGCGATCAGGAAGATGGCGGCCAGGACCGTGCCGCCGATCATGATTCCGTAATGGCCGAAGATGCGCCGGCGCATCTGCGATCCGGGCGACGGTTCCAGGATTTTGTCGGCGGCGGACGGCGCGGCACCCGAGGGGGTGATTGATTGGGTCTCTGGACGGGCCATGTCAGGTCACCCTGATTCGGGGATCGAGGAAGGCGTTCAACATGTCAGCCAGGAAGGTAATGACGATGTAGAACAGCGACAGAACCAGCACGATCGCCTGCATCATGGGCAGATCGCCGCGCTGGATGGTCTCCCAGGCCAGGAAGCCGAGCCCGTTGATGGCGAAAATGCTTTCGATAACGATCGAGCCGCCGAGCATGAAGCCGAACTGCACGGCGGCCAAGGACACCACCGGAATGATGGCGTTGCGCAGCGCATGCTTGAACAGGACCACCATGGGACGCAGGCCCTTGGCCTTGGCCGTGCGGATGTAATCCGACTGCAGGACCTCGAGCATCCCGGCGCGGGTCAGGCGCATGACGCCCGGCGTCACGTAATAGCCCAGCGCGATGGACGGCATGATGAAGCCTTGCCAGGTCTCGACCCGTGAAATCGGCAGCCAGCGCAGTTGAATGCCCAGGAAGAACATCATGATCAGCGCAAACCAGAACGACGGCAGCGCCTGACCGACCACGGCAAGCGTCAGGGCGAAGCGATCGATCAGCGAGTTCGGACGGATCGCCGCCGCCACGCCCAATGGGATCGACAGGATCAGCGCGAAGGCGATGGCACAACCGGCCAGGATCAACGTGTTGGGCAAGCGGGTCAGAATGACGTCGGAGATGTCTTCTTTTAGATAGTGGGATCGGCCCAAGTCGCCCTGCAGGGCCCGGCCGAGCCAATCCATGTATTGCACGGGGATCGGACGGTCGTATCCGTAGGATTTGCGGATATGTTCGATTTCGTCATTCGACGCCGCCTCGCCGGCAAGCGCAACGGCGGGATCGCCGGAAACATAGATCAATGAAAACGTGATAACCGAAACGGTCAGCGCCACCATGAAGGCGACCCCCAACCGTTTCAGAATATATTTCAGCATGTTTCGCCCATCCGTACCGCCCCCCTGGAATTCGAATGGCGACCCGGCGGTCCATACGGGACCGCCGGGCGATATCGCCATTCAGACGAAAGCTACTTCCACTTCGCGGTGTAGAAGCGCGGGATCTCGTCCGACGTCGTTTCGATGGAGAGATCCTTGTTGTAGGCGTAGTTCTTGGCGTAGGTGAACATGGGCAGCCAATAGACGTTCTTGGCGATGATGTTGAACGCCTCGCTATAGAGCTTTTCACGCTCGCCCTGATCGGTCAGGTTTCCGGCCTTGGTGATCAGCTCATTGACCTTCGGGTCGTTGGCCGGATCGTCCTTACCGCCCGAGAAGAACACGCTGGCGCAGGCCGACGCATCCGGGATCGAGTAGGAGCCCCAGGTCATGTGATGGACCGGGGTCACGCCGTTCTGCGCCAGACCGCGCAGCTTGCGGTACTGCATGAAGTTCAGCTTCGCCTTGACGCCGATCTTGGCGAGATCGGAGATCACGGCTTCGGTGAATTCACGCTGACGATAGGCGTAGATGTCGAATTCGAACCCATCGGGATAACCGGCTTCGGCCAACAGCTTCTTGGCCTTGGCGGGGTCGTATTCATAGCCGGACACGTCCTGCGCGCAGGCGACCTGATCCGGGTGGCAGGGCGTGTTGATCACCGCCGCCGCTTCGCCGACCAGGTTCTTGACGATGGACTCGCGGTTGATCGCATGCGCGATGGCTTGACGCACACGCAGGTCCTTGAACGCCTTGACGTCGGACGAACCGTCGACATCGAACGCCAGATAGCTGATGCGCATCGTCTTGGCGTTCACGATATCCACCTGCCCTGAAGCACTCAGCTTTTCGGCCTGGTCCTTCGGAACGTCCCAGATCCAGTCCACGCCGCCGGTCAGAAGTTCGGCCATCTGCGTGTTCATTTCCTTGATCGTGCGATAGACCAGATTCTTGATCGCCGGCTTGCCTTTGGGGCTGCCCTCGAAATAATCGTCGTTGCGGACCATGACGATCTTCTCGCCCGGCACGATCTCGGTGATCTTGTAGGGGCCTGTGCCGTTCGGCTTGACCGCGCCGAAGTCCTTTTTGCCGTCCTTGGTCATCGGCGCCTTGTCGTAATGGCCGGCCTTCAGGATGGGAACGGCCTGCGCGAGGTACGCCAACGCCGCCGGGAATGGCTTGTTCAGATGAATGCGGACGCTGTTCGGGCCGGTCTTCTCGGCCGACTTCATCCAGCTGACGTTCTTCAGCGTGACGACGCCGTTGTCCTTGTTGGTGGTGAAGTCCACCGTGTAGACCACGTCTTCCGGACCGAAGCTGGAGCCGTCGTGGAATTTGACGTTCTCACGCAGCTCGAAGTCCAGGGTCACGTTGTCGACCCATTTGTAGGACTTGGCCAGAAGGGGCACGAACTTACCGCTCTTGAGATCGCGGAACAGCAGGCCGTCCCAGGCCGTGTTGCCGATGATGACCAGCTCACGGGTCCGGTTGTAGTAGGGATCGACGACAGGAGATTCGCGGTCGGTCACCCAGGTCAGCGTATCATTGGCCTTGCCGGCGAGTGCCGCGCCCGCGCTGATACCCAGCGCAACCGCCGCGATCGGCAGGCCCTTCAAAATTTGACGAAACATATTTCGTCCTCCCTTGGTTCAATTCCCTGCCGCCCTTGGCTTACGCCTTTGTAACTTCTGGCCGGCAATCCTGGCCGTCCCTGTCATGAGAGGCTGAATGCATTTCAAAGCATAGGCCGCATGAATGCAAGGATGTATAAGTACCCAAATGTGCATCCTTAATGAGTCCAAAAACATGTTCGAAGCTACGCCAACGCCGTCTTTATCCCAGCAAGCATTGGCCGAAATTCTAGATGCCGTGAGCTGGGAAGGGCGGGCTTCCGACACCCTCGCCTTCAGCGGAGATGACCCCCAACTACCCTCGACTTTCCGCCTCGCCACCGCCGGCGCGGCGGTGCTGGGTGCGGTCGGGTTGGCCGCCGATGCCCTGTGGCGCCTGAAGACCGGGCGGACGCAGGACATCGCCGTGGATCTCCGCGCGGCGGCGCTGGCCATGCGTTCCAATCGCCATGTCCGCGTGGGAACGGCCGGTTTCGGGGCCGCCTGGGCGGACATCTCAGGCCTGTACCGCTGCGCCGACGGACGCTGGGTCCAGCTTCACTGCAACTACCCGTGGCTGGCCGAGGGTATTCTCGACATCCTGGGATGCTCATCCGACCGGGCGGCCGTCACCGCGGCGCTTGGCACCTGGGACGCCGCCGCGTTCGAGGCCGCCGTGGCGGAACGAAATCTCTGCGCCTTCATGGTCCGCAGCAAGGATGAATGGGCCGCCCATCCCCAGGGCGAGGCGGTCGCGGGCCTGCCGCTGATGAGCATCGAAAAGATCGGCGACGCGCCGGCGGAGCCGATGCCGACCGGCGACCGGCCCTTGTCCGGCATTCGCGCCTTGGAACTGGTGCGCGTCATCGCCGGGCCGGTCTGCGGGCGCACCCTGGCGGAGCACGGGGCGCAGGTCATGCGCATCGGCCGGCCCGACCGCCCGGACGACGACAGCCTGCTGCGCGACACCGGCCACGGCAAGCTGGCCGCCAATCTGGATCTGCGCGACCCCGGTGCGCCGGATACCCTCGACGCCCTGATCAAACAAGCCGACGTGGTCACCCAGGGCCACCGCCCGGGCACCCTGGCCGGGCGGGGGCTGGCACCGGAGCGCCTGGCCGACCTGCGACCCGGGATCGTCTTCGTCAGCCTCAGCGCCTGGGGCCACGAAGGCCCCTGGGCCCATCGCCGGGGCTTTGATTCCCTGGCCCAATGCGCCATGGGCATCGCCGCGGAGCACGGCGGCCTCGACACGCCCCGCCATCTGCCGGCGCAGGCGCTCGACTATGTCTCCGGATATCTTGCCGCCTTCGGCGCCATGGAGGCCCTGCGCCGCCGCGCCACCATCGGCGGCAGCTGGCTGGTCCGCCTGTCCCTGGCGCAAAGCGGCCATTGGATCGACCATCTGGGCCGGGTCAGCGATGATGCCGCCAAGCAACGGACCGAGCCCGGCTACGACGACGTCAAGGATTTGATGGAAATCCACGACACCGCCTGGGGGCCCATGGAACACCTGAAGCCGGTCGTGCGGATGTCGGAAACGCCGCCGCGCTGGGACCTGCCGGCGGCGCCCCTCGGCACCCACCCGCCCGCGTGGCCGACTTAGGGCCGACCTAGCCTTCGGTGGTTTTCAGGGTAACCCCTTCGGCCGGTCCCTTCGCCCGGGATTCCCGATAGGTGATGTAAAGGGTCGAACAGAACACCACGGTGCCGCCGATCCAGGTCCACAGATCCGGAAACTCGCCGAACATCACGTAGCCGAGCCCCGCCGCCCACAGCAGCCGCGTGAAATCGGCCGGCAGCACGGCGGTCGCTTCGCCCAGTTGCATGGCCTTGGCCATGGCGAGATGGGCCAGCGCCGCGATCAGCCCAATGGCGATCAGTTCGCCAAACTGCGCCCAGGTCGGCCATTCCCAGACGAACAGCGCCAGGATCAGCGTCGCCGGCGTGAAATAGACCGAGGAATAGAAGACGATGGTGACCGGGGAATCGTAGCGCGACAGGATTTTCACCAGCAGCAGCGCCCAGGCCCACAGCACCGTCGACCCCAGCGCCCACAAATATCCCGCACTGATCTCGTGGAACCCGGGGCGGATGATGATCGCCATGCCAATGAAGCCGACGAACAGGGCCCCCCAGCGGCGGATACCCATCTTTTCCCGCAGCATGACCACGGCGCCCAGGGACGTGAACAGCACGACCGTGAAGCTGAGCGCCGTCGCGTCGCCGACAGGCACCAGGGACAGGGTATAGAACCAAGTCAGCATGGCACCCAGACCGACCACGCCGCGCACCAACTGCAGGTCCGGCCGCTTGCTTTTCCATGCGTGCCGGTCCTGGCGCAGCAACAGCGGCGTCAAGGCAATCAGCACGACCACGTTGCGGAAAAAAGCGACTTCGAAGGGGTGCAGTTCCTGTGTGACGTCGCGGACCAGGGCGTGCAGGCAGGCAATCAGCCCAGCCCCCACCATCATGAACAGCATGCCCCGGAAGTTGTCGACCTTCCGGAGACCTGTCGGTGTCAGATGTTCGCTGAGGTCCGGGGTCGTCGCCATGGCTTCACTATAGACGCGGGTCGAGGTCTGGCAATATGGTCGTCGCCCCGATATGGGGCCAATTGCATACAATCCTTGGGGAAGGGAACCGTCACCATGATCAAAGCAGGCATCGCCGGACTGGGCCGTTGGGGCCAGACTCTCGTCAATTCCGTTCACGGCAAAAGCGACAAGATCACCATCACCGCCGGCTGCACGGGCCGCAAGGCTCGGGCCGAGGCGTTCTGTGCCGAGAAAGGCATCGACCTGCGCGACGGTCTGGCCGACCTGTTAAACGACCCGGACCTGGACGCCGTGATCCTGGCCACCCCGCATAGCCAGCACGCGGACCAGGTGATCGCCGCCGCCGCCGCGGGGAAGCAGATCTTCATCGAAAAACCCTTCACCCTGGACCGCGCCAGCGCCCAGGCCGCCGCCGATGCGGCCGAGGCCGCGGGGGTGGTTCTAGCGCTGGGCCACAATCGGCGTTTTCATCCGATCACGTTGAAGATCAAGGACATGATCGCCAGCGGCGAGCTCGGCCAGATTCTTCATATCGAAGGCAACCTGAGCGGCTCCGGCGGTCTGCGCTACGGGCCGGACAGCTGGCGCGCCCAGGTCGACGAAAGCCCGGCCGGCGGCATGACCCCCATGGGCATCCACGTCGTCGACGCCATGATCTATCTGATGGGCTCGGTCGACGAGGTCACCGCCCGGTCGGACCGTCAGTTCCTGAAAATCCCCACCGACGATACGACCTCGGTGATGCTGCGCTTCGCCTCGGGCGCCACGGGCTACCTGGGCACCCTGACGGCGACGGCACCGACCTGGCGCATTCAGGTTTTCGGCACCGGCGGCTGGGCGGAAATGCACAGCTATGACCGCCTGTTCGTCTGCAAGGTCGCGGCCGACGGCACGCCGGGCAAGGAAGAGATGACCGAATACGGCCCCTTCGACATGGAGCGGGCGGAACTGGAAGCCTTCGCCGATGCCTGCACCGGCAAGGCCGCCTATCCCCTGCCCCCGGCCGAGGCCGTACACGGCACGGCTGTGCTGGAAGCCGTCATCCGAGGTGCGGCAAGCGGTCAGCCGGTCCAGTTGAAGGACATCTAGACAAGACGCCCCCCAAGGAGGACGAAAGGCCATGTGGTTCCTGATGCGCCAAGTGATGCGATACGGGCGCTATGTGGCCTGGACCGTGGCGGCGGCCGCGGCCGCAGGTCTATACGGCATCCTGTCGGTGCGTAAGGAGATCGCCCTATTCGGCGGTGCGCCCCACATCATCGAATGGTGGGAGCCCTATATCTGGCCGCCCGTCGCCTTCGTGATCGTCAGCCGGGTGCTGCGCATGGTCCTGAGCCGTTTCGCAGGTGCTGCGACCGCACATATGGCGCGGCTGCGGCGCGGGGACATTTTCGGCCCCCGCCCCTAACCCGTTGGCAACGGCCTGATCAGCTGTCGCCGTCGCCCGACATGCCGCCCATGCCGGCGCGGGCGATCTTCCTGTCCGTGTTGAAGTTGTTGAGTGCCCAGACGGCCCAGATCGCGGCCGGAATCCAGCCGATCAGCGACAGCTGCAGGATCAGGCAGATGATGCCCTGGATCGGGCGGCCGATCGTGAAGAACACGAACCACGGAATCAAAATCGCAAGAATCAGTCTGACCATGGAAAACCCCTTATTCCGTTTGGTCCCCCAAGGACCTGATGAAGAACCAACGTTAGCCCGCCGATGGTCGTCTGACAATTGGGCCTGACAATCGCCGCCCATTGACCTAGGTTCCGTTCCTTCTGAATTTCAAAAGAATACGTCGGCGCGCCCCATGGGGCCGCTCGGGATTTTATCGATGAAAACCGACCTGTTCGATTTTGACCTGCCGCCGGAACGGATCGCCCAGAAACCGGCGAGCCCGCGCGATTCGGCGCGCCTGTTGGAGGTCATGCCCGACGCCCTGATCGATCGGGGGGTGCGCGACCTGCCGTCGTTGTTGAACCCGGGCGACGTGCTGGTGGTCAACGACACGCGGGTGATCCCGGCGCGCCTGACCGGGCGGCGCGGCGACGCCTCGCGCCCCGGCCCGCCCGAGGGTGGGCCCAAGGTCGAGGTCACCCTGCACAAATGGGACGACGACGGCCTGTGGCGGGCCTTCGCCCGCCCGGCCCGTAAGCTCAGCCCGCGCGATCATATCGTGTTCGCCCCCGGCTTCTCCGCCGACGTGATCTCGAAGGGCGACGGCGGCGAGGTGACCCTCCGCTTCAACAAGGCGGGACCGGACCTGAAGGACGCGCTGGAACAGTTCGGCGTCATGCCCCTGCCGCCCTACATCAAGCGGGACGCCGCAGGCGACGACGCCGACAAGGACGATTACCAAACCCTGTTCGCCGCCCGCGACGGCGCGGTCGCCGCCCCCACGGCCTCCCTGCATTTCACGCCGGACCTGCTGGCCGCACTGGATGCGCGCGGGGTCGAGCGGGTCAGCCTGACCCTGCATGTGGGGGCCGGCACCTTCCTGCCCGTGCGCGAGGACGACACCCGCCACCACGTCATGCATGCGGAGTGGGGCGAGGTCAGCCGCCAAGCCGCCGATTTCATCAATCAGGCGCGGGACGCGGGCGGCCGCGTGGTGGCCGTGGGCTCCACCGCCATGCGGCTTCTGGAAACGGCGGCCGACGCCGAGGGCCAGATTCACCCCTTCAAGGGCGACACGGACATCTTCATCACCCCCGGCTACAAGTTCCGCGCGGTGGACCTGATGCTGACCAATTTCCACCTGCCGCGCTCGACCCTGTTCATGCTGGTCTCGGCCTTCGCCGGTCTCGGGCGCATGCACAGCGCCTATGCCCATGCCGTCGCCGAAGCTTACCGCTTCTATTCCTACGGCGACGCTTGCCTGCTCCACCGGAACGACGATGCCGCGTGATCCGCGCAACTAATACTTACGTATGGTTTTTGATCGTTCGGCTACACATTCAAATAAATTTATGTTTTCCTGAGCCGGCTCTTGGGGTCACAGATAATTAACCGTAGGGGAATATCCCCGTAGGACCACCGACCCATGCGTGTTCGCGACTTGGCGCCGGCGATGATGCTTGTCGGTGTCTGTATATTTTGGCTGGCCGTCGCCACTCTGCGCCCGCAAGCGGGTCAATCGCAGGTCGGCGTGGTCTTCCCGCCATCCCTCACCGGGACCCAGGTTCTGGCGCGCATCGCCGATGCGGGCGGACGCCTGGTCCGCGAAGGGGCTTGGCCGTTCATTGCCGTCGTCGCCCTTGACCGCCCGGAAACCCTGGCCCGCCTGCGCGACCGAGGCGTCCTGTTCACCGTCAATCCGCTGGCCCTCGGCAGTTGTCTCACCCGACCGACCGCATACTGACGACCACTCAAAGGAATCCAACCATGGAAGCCCTTACCGAGCTCCGCATCAATTCAACCCGATTTTTCGTCCTGTTCGCCTGGGCGCATTTGCCGTTGGCGGGGTTGGCCTTCTGGTTGACCGGGGGCGACATCACCACCGGCGCAGGTATCATCGCCGCCGTCGCCCTGGCCTCGACCGTCTCCTGGCGGGTCAAACCGGACGCCGCCGCGACCCGTTTCCTGATCGCCGCCGGCGCCATGATCAACATCGGTGCGCTTCTGTACCTGTTCGCGGGTCATGCCTGGCAGATCGACGTGCATATGTACTTCTTCGCCGTGCTGGCGATGGTCGCCGCCTTCTGCTGCTGGCAGACGGTGTTGGTCGCCGCCGCAACGGTCGCCGTACACCATTTGGTCCTCAACTTCACCCTGCCCTATGCCATCTTCCCCGATGGCGCCGATTTCTTCCGGGTCGTTCTCCATGCCGTCATCGTCGTCATGGAAACCATCGTCCTGAGCTGGCTGACCTTCCGTCTGGTCGGCGGGTTCCGGCAGAGCGCCGAAGCGGTCGCCGCCGCCGAGGAAGCCAAATCCGAAATCGAACACCTGAGCCAGGAACGCGAACGCCTGGAGCGCGCCAATCAGGAAGATCAGCACAAGCTGTTGCTCGACATGGCGACCCGTTTCGAGCATCAGGTCGGCCCCATCGTGGCAAGCGTCAATGACCACGCCCGCAGCATGTCGGACGTGTCGAAGAACCTGTCGGGGCTGGCGGCGCAGGCGCTCGAACGGTCGGGCGACACGGCCGCGGCCGTCGAACAGGCCACCGGCAACGTACAGACCGTTGCCAGCGCCACCGAGGAAATGACCGCCAGCATGGCCGAAGTTTCCAGCCAGGTCGGCCGCGCCCACGACGTGGCGCAGGAGGCCTCCCGCAAGGCGCGCGAAACGGATCAGACCATGGTTCGCCTGAAGGACGCCGCCGCCAAGATCGGCAACGTCATGGAAATGATCAACGACATCGCCGAACAGACCAACCTGCTGGCGCTCAACGCGACGATCGAGGCCGCCCGCGCCGGCGAGGCGGGCAAGGGCTTTGCCGTGGTCGCGTCGGAGGTCAAGAACCTGGCCAATCAGACCGCCAAGGCGACCCAGGAAATCGCCGGGGAAATCGCCACCATGCAGAACGTGTCGGAAGACGCGGCACGGGAAATTCAGGGCATTTCCGCGACCATCGACGAAATCAATTCGGTCAGCGAAGCGATCGCCGCCGCCGTCGAGGAACAATCGGCCGCGACCCAGGAAATCGCGCGCTCCAGCCAGGACGCCGCCGTTCACACGGATAAGGTCAAGACCAACATCATCGCCGTGCGCAGCGCATCCGAAGAAACCGGCAGCGCCGCCGGCCAGGTTTCGACCGCCGCCGCCAACCTGTCAAACCAGGCCGACAACCTGAAACAGGCCATCGAGGGCATGCTGCAGGACCTGCGCGCCGCCTGATCCGCATTCTTGAGGAGCCGACGCAACCCCATCCGCCCCCCAAAAAGGGGCGGATGGACGCTTGCCTGTGGGCGCCGGTCCCATCATAGTCCGCGCCATGAAAAAACAGATGCAATTTACCGTCAGCGCCACGGATGGCCGGGCCCGCCGGGGCCGGCTGGACACCGCCCATGGCCCGCTGGAAACCCCGGCCTTCATGCCTGTCGGCACGGCCGCGACCGTGAAGGCCATGACGCCCGAGGCCGTGGCCGAAACGGGCGCGCAATGCGTGCTGGGCAATACCTATCACCTGATGCTGCGCCCGGGATCGGAGCGCATCCGCCGGCTGGGCGGCCTCCATGAATTCATGAACTGGCCCGGGCCGATCCTGACCGATTCCGGCGGCTTCCAGGTGTGGTCGTTGAAGGACCTGCGTAAGCTGACGGAAAAGGGCGTCACCTTCCGATCCCACATTGACGGGGCGAAGCACGAACTGACGCCGGAAAGCGCCATGGCGATCCAGAACGATCTGGATGCGGACATCACCATGGTGCTCGACGAATGCACGCCCTTCGGCGTGGACGAGGCCGAAGCCCGCGTCTCCATGGAGCTCTCCATGCGCTGGGCCCAGCGCTGCCGCGATGCCTTCGAACAGCGCCCCGGCTACGGCCTGTTCGGCATCGTCCAGGGCGGCGTCTATCCCAACCTGCGCGCGGAATCGGCCAAGGCGCTGGTCGACATCGGGTTTGACGGCTATGCCATCGGCGGTCTGGCCGTGGGCGAAGGCCAGGACCTGATGTTCCAGACCCTCGACGTCACCACCCCGCACCTGCCGGAAGACAAGCCCCGCTACCTCATGGGGGTAGGCAAGCCGTCGGATCTGGTGGGAGCGGTGGAACGCGGCGTCGACATGTTCGACTGCGTGCTGCCGACGCGGTCCGGGCGCACCGACCAGGCCTTCACCCGGCGCGGCCAGCTGAACATCCGCAACGCCCGCCACAAGGACGACCCCCGGCCCCTCGATGCGGATTGTTCCTGCTACGCCTGCACCAACTATTCCCGGGCCTATCTCCACCATCTGGCGCAGTCCAAGGAAATCCTGGGGCTGACGCTGCTGACTTGGCATAATCTGCACTACTATCAGGAACTGATGGCGGGCATGCGCCACGCGATCGAAAGCGGGACCTTCGCCGATTTCAAGGCCGCGTTCGAGGCGCAGCAGGCGGCGGGCGACATTCCAGCGATTGAGGGCGACTAGCCATGGCGAAGACGACGGAAAAGACACTGACCCAACTGGGCGCGGCCTCGGCGATCCCGGACAGCCCCGAGACGGCGATCCTGGAATGCGCCGCCAATCCGCACCCCAAGACACCCTATCTGATTCGCTTCACCTGCCCGGAATTCACGTCGCTCTGCCCCGTCACCGGCCAGCCCGATTTCGCGCATCTGGTGATCGACTATGTGCCGGGGCGGAAGATCGTCGAAAGCAAGTCGCTGAAGCTCTACCTCGCCAGCTTCCGCAATCACGCCGGCTTTCATGAAAAATGCACCCTGGATATTGCCGCCAAGATCAAGAAGGCGGCAGCGCCCAAATGGCTGCGCATCGGCGGCTACTGGTATCCGCGCGGCGGCATCCCCATCGACGTGTTTCATCAGACGGGTGAGCCGCCCAAGGGGCTATGGATTCCGGATCAGGGTGTGGCGTCCTACAAGGGGCGCGGCTGAAGCCCCGCGGTCAGCCCGCCGCCGCGTCGTCCTGTTTGACCGGGGTCGGCCAGGCCATGGGGACCTCGACCGCGTGGCCGAAGTAGCCGATCAGGTCGATGAAGCTTTTGACCACGGACAGGTTGGGGATCGACGACAGGATCGGACCACCCGCGCCCTCGGCAACGGGGGTCAGGACGTCGCCGGGCTGGCTGTCCTGATATTCCTGCATCGCGCGGTCGAAATTCCGCTCGTCGGTGATGATAAAGAAATCCGGGTCCTTTTTGGACTGCAGGATCAGGAATTCCATGGGACGTCTCCTCGTTGCCGCATCGGCCCGCAGACGCACATTTGGGGGAGCCCCCGACATGTTGCGCGAATGCAAGACCGTCGGCCAAGATTTTGTAATAACAACAAGAATCGGGCAAGGAAAAGCCGCCTGGCAGGCGCCGGCGGATGGGGATAACCGGGCTCAGGCGCCCCGGTAGACGCAGCCGGTGGTGGCATTTTCGCGAATTTCGATTTCGCTAAGCCCTTGAAGATGAGTCGCAATTCGATCCCAAAGCCACACCGCGATGTTTTCCGTGGTGGGATTTTCCAGGCCCGGAACCTCGTTCAGATAATGATGGTCGATTTCCGCCAGAACGGGTTCGACGCGGGCCGCGACCTCGGCAAAATCGATGACCCAGCCTTCCGATTCGCGGACCGGGCCGGTCACGGCGACGCGCAACAGGAAGGTATTGCCGTGCAGGCGCGAGCAGATATGGCTGTCCGGCAGGCGCGGCAGGCGGCGCGCACTTTCAAAGGAAAAGCCATGGTAGACGGTCATCGTACCGGGGGCGGTGCTCATGCCGGTGATCCTTCCGTGATGCAGCCCACGGCCGGGTTTTCCCACAATTCGACCGCGACCCGCCCCGGCAGGCGATCGCCCAGGCGGTCCCGCAGATAAGCGCAAAGGCGTTCCGTCGAGGGGTTCTCCAAGCCGGGCAGTTCGTTCAGATATTGGTGATCTATGTCGGCCAGGACGGCATCGATCTCCCGCTTCAGGTCCGCCGGATCGATCACCCAGCCCAGGGCCGCGTCGGGTTCCGCGCTCAGCCGCAGGGTGCCGTTGAAGGTATGACCGTGCAGGGCCGCCGCCGGATGGTCGGCGCCGACGCCGGTCAGGCGCTGGGCCGCCACGAAAGTGAAATCCATGAACCGTTCCATGGCCGGTTTCCTAGAGCATTCTTGGGGGTGAGGAAAGCCCCGAACCGGGGGCCGGCCGTGCCCCGGTTGCGCCGCCGCCGAATTACCCCCAGATAATTGACCTAACTCAAGGCGGTCATGGCCGAACTTTTCGACTATGCTGGTGCGAACATCAGTCGCCGCCGATCAACCGCGTCCAAATCGAAAGGGAATGTCCATGAGCCTAGGGGAAAAGATGAAGCCGGTCCTGGAAAAGCGCCTTGCGGTCCTGAAGGAAGAGATCGAGGACATCGACCAGACGCTGCGCGAACCGGACAGCCAGGACTTCGAGGAGCGCGCCACGGAAAACGAAGGCGACGAGGTGCTCGAAGATCTGGGCAATGCGGCGCTGACGGAAATCGCGCAGATTCAATCCGCCTTGGCGCGGATCGCCGACGGCAGCTACGGCGACTGCGTGACCTGCGGCGCCACCATTTCCCCGGCGCGGCTTGAAGCCGTGCCCCATGCGGCGCAATGCATCAAATGCGCGTCCTGACGTTTTCCATTTAATTCCCGCCGGAAGAAAACCGCCCGCCCGAGGGCGGGCGGTCTCCGGTCCTACGACTGCATGCCTCGGGTAAGCGGCAGGGTCGTAATCCATTTTCCGGTTGCACGGGCGACGGCGCTGGCTACGGCCGGGCCGATGGACGGCACGCCGGGTTCGCCCACGCCGGTGGGCGGGGCGTCCGACGCAACGATGTGAACTTCCATGTCGGGCATGGCCGAAAGGCGCAACGGCGTATAGCTGTCGTAGTTGCCCTGCTCCACCATGCCGTCGGCGCCCAGGGTCAGTTCTTCGGCCAGGATGGCACCCAGGCCGAATCCGGTGCCGCCTTCGATCTGCGCCTTGACCACGTTCGGGTTGACGACGGTGCCGCAATCGACCGCAGCGACGACTCGGTGCACCTTGACCTCACCGCCCGAAACCGACACTTCGGCGACATGGGCCACGAAGGTGTGGAAGCTTTCGTGCACGGCCAATCCCAGGAACCGGCCCTTGGCAAGGGGCTTGCCCCATCCGGCCTTCTCCGCCGCCAGTTTGAGCACCGCCGCATGGCGCGGGTGATGTTCAAGCAAGGCCAGACGGAACGCCAGCGGATCGGCCCCCGCCGACGCCGCGACCTGATCGAGGAAAACCTCGGTCGCATAGGCGGTATGGGTGGAGCCGACGGCCCGCCACCACAAGGGCGGCACGCCGACCTCCGTGGACGTCAGGCCGACATGCAGGTTGGGCACGGCATAGGGCAGGTTGGACGCCCCTTCGACCGAGGTCTGGTCGATACCGTTTTGAATCAGGCCCTGGAAGGGCGTGCCGGCAACGATTGATTGGCCGACGATATGATGATCCCAGGCAACCAGCTTTCCGGCGGCATCGAAGCCCGCCTTCAAACGATGGACATAGGCCGGGCGATACCGCCCGCCCCGCATGTCGTTCTCGCGGGTCCATTGCACCTTGACCGGGGCCTTGTAACCGATGGCCTTGGCGACCATCACCGCTTCGGCCACGATGTCGCCGTCGGGGGTACCCCGGCGGCCAAAGCCGCCGCCGGTCTTCATGATATGCAGGGCGACCTGTTCCGGCTTGATCCCAGCGATGCCGGCGGCGATGGCCTGATACAGGCCGGGCAGTTGGTGCCCCGCCCAAAGTTCCAGGGTGCCGTCGCCGTTCATGCGGGCTACCGCGTTAAGTGGCTCCATCGCCGCATGGGCGAGATAGGGAAAGCGGAAGATCGCCTCCACCGTCTTGGCGGCGCCCGCCATCGCCTTGGCCGCATCGCCGTCATTGCGGGCCGTGGCTTGCGGCTTGTCCGCGGCGCGCTTTTCATACTCGGCCAGGATCGCCGCCGAGCCCCGGGTTTCGGCCTTGGTCTCGTCCCAGGTCACGCGCACCGCGTCGCGGGCGGCCAACGCCGCCCACATATGTTCGCCGACCACGGCGACACCGCGCGGCGTCGCCACCACGTCGACCACGCCCTTCATGGCCTTTGCCTTGGATCCGTCGAAAGATTTCACCGTGCCGCCAAAGCGGGGCGGATGGATCATCACGGCGGTCAACATGCCGGGCAGTTTCACGTCGATGGTGAAGGGATGAGTGCCGTCGGTCTTGGCCTTGCTGTCGTATCGGCGCAGCTTGGCATTACCGATCTGGGTCCAGTCCTTGGGATCCTTCAAGGGGACATCCTTTGGAACCGGCAGAAGAGCGGCCTTGGCCGCCATCCCGCCGAACCCGGCAGACTTGCCCGATGGATGCATCAGACGGCCGTCCGTGACCGAAATCTCAGCGGCGGGCACGCCCCAGTCCTTGGCGGCGGCGGCGGCCAGCATCATCCGCGCGGCGGCGCCGGCCTTGCGGTAGCGGTCGAACGACGTGGTTATGGAGGACGAGCCCCCCGTGCCCTGTACGGCCCCGCCCCAGACGATATTGCCGTAAAGCTTCAGGTCGCCTGTCGCCCCTTCAACGGCGATCTGGTCCCAGGAAGCACCCAATTCCTCGTTCACCAGGGTGGCGAGCCCGTGATAGGAACCCTGGCCCATGTCGAATTGCGACGACAGGATAGTGACCTTTCCGTCTGCGCCGATCTTCAAATAAGCGTCGAAGGGAACGGGCTGAGCCGGGGCGGCGGCGGCACCGCCGGCCGCCCGAGCGGGGCCGGCGCCGAAGCCGATGACGAAGGCGCCCGCGGCGGCGGCAGAGGCGACCAAAAAGGCTCGACGGCTGGTTTTCACCGAGGCCGCCGGGGCGAGATGGTCAATGATCTTTGGCAGCATGATTTATGCCTCCAGCCGGCGGGCGGCTTCGTGGATGCCGGCCCGGATGCGGTGATAGGTAGCGCAGCGACAGAGATTGCCGTCCAGGGCAGCGTCGATGTCGTCGTCCGTGGGCTTGGGCGTTTCCGCCAGGAGGGCCACGGCGGCCATGACTTGGCCCGACTGGCAGTAACCGCATTGCGGCACGTCCATGTCCGTCCAGACCTGGCGGATCGTTTCGGCGACCTTGCCTTGGGCGCCTTCGATGGTGGTGACCTTCACCCCCTTAAGATCGCCCACGAAGGTCTGGCACGACCGGGCAGGCTGGCCGTCCAGGTGCACGGTGCACGCACCGCACAGCGCCTGGCCGCATCCGAACTTGGTGCCGGTCAGACCGACAAGATCACGGATCGCCCAAAGCAACGGCATGTCATCCGGTGCATCGACCTGATGGTCGACGCCGTTGATATTCAGTTTCGGCATTTTTTTTACTTCCCCATTCGGATTGGCGCCATTTCGGTTCGGCGCCCCCGATGACGCCGGGGCGGTCATCCGCCCTCAACAGAATGGCTATTCTGGTACGGGCCGGAAATGGTGCCTTCATGCCCGCTATTCAAGTGACGGAGCGATGAAATTTTATCGCCTCAGGGAATTCCCAGAAGTTTATGGGTCTGCAGCGACAGGCGCCATTTGGGGTGGGCGAGGCAGTAATCCACGGCCGCCTGGGTATTCGCATCCCGCTCCGGGCCGTCCATGGGCTGCAGCAGGAAATTATCGAACGCCCAATCCGCGAAGGCTTCCGGCGCGGCACCGGCCTGGGGGAACACCAGCTTCAGCTCGTTTCCCCGGCGCTGCACGACCTCGGTCCCGGCCTTGGGACTGACGCAGATCCAGTCGAGGCCGTCGGGGGCGCTGAGGGTACCGTTGGTTTCCACGGCGACGCGGAAGTCCGCGTCGTGCAGGGCCGCGATCAGGGTCCCATCGACCTGCAACAGAGGCTCGCCGCCCGTGCAGACGACCAGCGGATCCCCGCCGCCGGGCCAGGCCGCCGCCACCGCCGCCGCCAAGCTGTCCGCATCCTTGAACGCGCCCCCGCCAGGGCCGTCCGTGCCGACGAAATCCGTGTCGCAGAACCGGCATTGCGCCGTCGCGCGGTCCTGTTCCCGCCCGGACCACAGATTGCAGCCGGCGAAGCGCAGGAACACGGCCGGGCGGCCGGTCTGCGCCCCTTCGCCCTGCAGCGTGAAATAGATTTCCTTGACGCTATAGGTCATCGCCGGTCCCGATTCATGCGCCCGCCATCGTGGCGGGCCGCGTTCCTATACGCCCCTCGGCGCGAAAATTCCAAGTTTTGTGACCCTGGTCACGGACCGGGTCCGACATTAAAGATAATTTAGAAAAATACGATTTACACTTCTTGGGTTTCGGAGGCGGTAATGCCCGGTCTCAAGTCATCCACCCTGCGCAAACTGCTGATTGTGGTGCTTCTCGGCATCGGGGCCGCGCTTTGCCTGACGCTCGCCCTCTCCGCCGGCGGCAGCGGGCAGTTCTAGACGGCGTAGGTCGTGGGGTCCGCGACCCCGGCTTCGGCAAATCCCTTTTTGCGCAACTGACAGGAATCGCAACGCCCGCAATGGACCGGCGCGTTCGTGGTGTCGCCGGTTCCCGGGTGCGGGTCATAGCAGCTCCAGGTCATCCCGTAATCGACGCCAAGAGCCATCCCCTGTTGAATGATCTCGGCCTTGGTCATTTCCATGAGCGGCGCCTGGATCTGGAACAGCGCGTCCGCGCCCTGGGCCGCGGCTTCGACCCCTTCCTTGGTCGCCAGATTGGCCAGGCGCTGGAACGCCTTGATGAAGGCCGGGCGGCAATCGGGATAGCCGGAATAGTCCAGCGCGTTGACGCCGATGAAGATGTTCCGGGCACCGCTGGTCTCTGCCAGGGCCAGGGCATGGGCCAGGAAGATCGTGTTGCGTGCCGGGACGTAGGTTACGGGAATGCCGTCGGTCATGGCATCGCCATCGCGGTCCTTGGGCACGTCGATATCGGCCGTCAGGGCCGAGCCGCCGTAAATGGTCAGGTCGATGTCGGCCACGGCATGCCGTTCCACGCCCATCCGCCGGGCGACGCGCGCGGCGACGTCCAGTTCCACGGAATGGCGCTGGCCATAGCGGAAGGACAGGGCCTGGACGCGGAAGCCCTTGGCCAGCGCGATCGCCAGGACGGTCGTGGAATCGAGTCCGCCCGAGAACAGAACCACGGCTGTTTCACCGTTCACCACGGGGTCATTCTCCAGGTATGTCTGTGTGCTAGTGTGCCCCTGCCTAGCATATTGCCGCGACGCGCACGAGAACCGGATGAACCAATCGTCACCAGAGATGTTGAAACGCCGCCTGGTCGATGAGGCCAGGGCCCTTGGCTTCGACGCCGTCGGGGTGACGGACACCCGCGCCGCCCCCCGGGACCGCCAGGCCTTGGAGGCCTTTCTCAAGGCCGGACACCACGGCGACATGGCCTGGATGGGCGACGGCCCGCGCGGCGCGGTGCGCGGCGATGCCGAGGCCATGGTGCCGGGGGCCCGAACGGCCATCGTGCTGGCGCGAAATTACGGCCCGGCAACGGACCCCATGACCGTCCCCGGCCAGACGGACAAAGGGGCCATCAGCGTCTATGCCCAGGGCAAGGATTACCACGACGTCGTCAAGAAGCGCCTGAAGCAGCTGGCCCGCTGGTTTCAGGCCGAAGCCGCCAAGGACCAGGGCGATGCGCCCGACGTCAGGGTCTTCGTCGATACCGCGCCCCTGATGGAAAAGCCCCTGGCCCAGCGGGCCGGGATCGGCTGGCAGGGCAAGCACACCAACCTGGTGTCGCGGGGCCACGGATCCTGGCTGTTCCTGGGTGAAATTCTGACCACGGTTGAATTGCCGCCGGACCGGCCCGAAGCCGACCATTGCGGGTCCTGCGACGCCTGTCTCCGGGCCTGCCCGACGGACGCTTTCCCGGCCCCCTACCGCCTGAATGCGACGCGCTGCATCAGCTACCTGACCATCGAGCACAAGGGCGCCATCGCACCCGAATTGATGGCACGCATGGGCAACCACATCTACGGCTGCGACGACTGCCTGGCGGCCTGTCCGTGGAACAAGTTCGCGGCCCCGACGGACGAACCCGCCTTCGCCCCCCGGCCCGGACTGGACGGGCCGGCGCTCGCCGATCTGGCGCGGTTGGACGACACGGCCTTCCGCGCGATGTTCGCGGGCTCACCGGTCAAGCGCACGGGGCGCGACCGGTTCCTGCGCAACGTCTTGATCGCGGTCGGCAATTCCGGCGATCCGGCGCTGGCGCCGCTGGCCGAAGACCTGACCGGCGATGCGTCCGATCTGGTCGCAGGGGCGGCGCGCTGGGCCTATGACCGGCTGAGGTCCGGCGAGGATCAGAGATAACGGCGGTTGCGGAAGTACAGCCAGAGCCCGACGCCCAGCACAGCCAGCCCGATTGAGATCGCCCAGAACCCGGTCTTTGATTCCGCAAGCGGAATGCCGCCCACGTTGATGCCGAGAAGCCCCGTGACGAAACCGAGCGGCAGGAAGATCGCCGCGACCACGGTCAGCGTCGTGGTGATGTCCGTGGCCCGCTGATTTTCCAAAGAACGCAATTCGTCCTGGGTGACCTGGGCGCGGCCGAGGATGGCTTCGATATCGGCTGCAAGGCGCCCGAATTCCGCCGACAACTCCGCCAGCTCGTCCGCCGCCGAATCATCGACCCAGGCCGGCCGCCGCTCGGCGATATCGGCAAAGGCGGCACGCTGGGGCTTGAAGAAGCGGTGCAGTTGAATGGCCCGGCGGCGTAGCCCGGCGATGCGCGGGCGCAGGGTCTTCGTGTCGTCGGCCTGGGCCAGGTCCTCGTCGATCTCGTCCAATTCTTCCGCCACCCCGGCGAGGATCTGAGCCTTCTCCTTGGCCATGTTGCGGCCGACGGCGCACAAGAATTCGGAAACGGAGCCCGGCCCCGTTTTCTTCGCCAGGGCGACCTTGATGTCCTCAATCGCGGCAAGATGGCGCAGACGGGCCGAAATGATGCGCGCCGGCCCGACCCACAGGCGCAGCGAAATCATGTCGTGGGCATCGGCGCTTTCGTGGGTGTTGACCTCGCGCAGGATCAGCAGGATGCCGTCATCCAGTTCGGCGTAGCGCGGTTCCGTATCCGGCGCCAAAAGGCCTTCGACCGCCAGTTCCGGCAGCCCCGGCTGATCGTGCAGCCATTGGCGGGCGGGCTCCTTGGTGATGTCCAGATGCACCCATTCGACCCGGCCCTTTTCCTGCTGAACGGCAAGCTGGTCGACATCGAGCAGACGCGCCCCGCCCTCGCCGTCCAGGACACCGGTAAACACAAATCCTTCGTCACTCGCAGTCGTCATGCCTTCAAAACCTCATTGTTCAGCGGCCCGTGCGGGAAATCCCCTGCCGCCATCGACCGCACGGCCGTATCGGATTATCCTAGCAGAACCAGATTCCACTTTTGGGCAAATCAATACGACATGAACACGCTTTCGTTCCCCATGCGGCCCGGCGCGGCGTTGCTCCTGGCTCTGGCCTTGCTCGCCGCCCCCGCCCTGGCGCAGACATCGGCGGCCCCGGCCGCCAAGCCGGCGGCGAAACCGGCCGCCGTAGCCCCCAAGGTGTTCAAGGACTGCGACCTGTGTCCGGAAATGGTCGTCCTGCCCAAGGGGGCGTTCATCATGGGCAGCGACCTATTGCCGGCGGAACAGCCCAAGCATCCCGTGTTCATCAAGAAGCCCTTCGCCATGAGCCGCTTCGAAATCACCTTCGACAACTGGGACGCCTGCCTGGCCGAACGGGGCTGCACGCACAACCCGCACGACCACAACTGGGGCCGCGGCCGCCAGCCGATTATGAACATCGATTTTCACATGGCCGAAGACTACGCCAAGTGGCTGTCGCAGAAGACCGGGCACAAGTACCGTCTGCCGACGGAAGCGGAATGGGAATATGGCGCGCGGGCAGGATCGACCACGGCCTATTGGTTCGGCGACAATCCGGACGACGGCGAGATCAATTGCCGGAAATGCACGGGCGCCGTGCCCGGTCACCGCAACGCCCCCGTGGGCCAGTACAAGCCCAACCCCTTCGGGCTCTACGACATGCACGGCAACGCCTATGAATGGGTCAGCGATTGCTGGGCCCCGCATTACAAGGGCGCGCCCCGCGACGGCTCGGCGCGGACCGACGGGGACTGCAACATCCGGGTGATCCGCGGCGGGTCCTGGTATTACTTTTCCCGGCAGTCGCGCTCCTCCTCCCGCGCCAAGAACGCCGCGGCGGTGAAGAGCTACTGGCTGAGTTTCAGGGTCGTGCGCGAACTCGACTGAGTTGAAAGCCCGGCCTGACAATTAAGACAAATGGAACGGGCGGCTATTTCTTGTCGCTGGACAAGGTATCAAGCTGACGCTGCATCTCCGCCAACTTGGCCCGCATGTCGTCGATGTCGGCCTCGCTTTTCGGCGCGCCGGCGCCCTTCGGTGCGGCACCGCCCTTTTCCGCGGCCCCGCCCTGCGGCGTGCCGGTCGGTTGATTGGGCATGGGAAACGGCGAGAACATCTTCATGGCGTTCTCGAACAGGGCCATGTTCTGCTTGGACACTTCCTCGAACTGGCCGAAGGGATTGAAGCCCCCGAGCGCGTCTTCCATCGTTTTCCGCAGCGCTTCCTGATTGGTCGCGAAGGACTGCATGGTGTGCTCCAGATAATTGGGCACCACGGTCTGCAGGCTGTCGCCGTAGAAGCTGATGAGATGACGCAGGAAGCTGATGGGCAGCAGATTGGTGCCCTTGCTTTCCTCTTCGACGATGATATGGGTCAGAACCTGTCGGGTGATGTCTTCGCCCGTCTTGGCGTCGTTGACGACGAATTCGTCACCATCCTTGACCATCTGCGACAGGTAATCGAGCGTTACATAGCTTGACGTCGCCGTATTGTAGAGCCGCCGGTTGGCGTACTTCTTGATGACGATCGGCTCGCCCTCGGCAGGCTTTTTTTCCGCCATGGGTCTCCCCCAGGTAAACGCGTTGCGATGCGGCAAATTACCGCGTCCCTTGCTGCGCCGCAATGAAAGTTTCCCCGCCCCCTGGGCGGCCGTTATAGTAAGACCCGCCGAACGCCCATAGCGACACGCGCGGAAACGAGGAAACCGCCATGGCCGATCAACCGGACCTGGACAACCTGGCGAAACAGTACCTGGACCTGTGGCAGGACCACCTGCAGTCCATGGCCGCCGATCCCCAGGTCACGGAAACCATGTCGCAGATGACGCAGATGATGACCGGCTCGGCCACGGCCTTCGCGGCCCTGGCGCAGCAGGCGCTCAACGCCGGCAAGCAGGCCCCTGGCCCCACGGCACCTGGCCCCAGCACGGAACCGACCCATGACCAAACAGACGACGGACGCGCCCCGGCCGGCCCGCCCCCCGGCGGTCCCGGGGCCCCGACCGCTGGCGCTGCACATGGCGATTCAGACATCGACATGGCTGAGCTCGCTCGCCGCCTTGACGGCATCGAACGGCGGCTTGCCGCCCTTGAGGCCGGACCTGGCGGCCCGCGCAAGAAATCTGGAAAAAGCCCTTCAAAACGTTCCAGCTGACGCCTTCTACAAGGCCGTGACGGCCGAGGCACGCAACCGCCTGCAGCAATTCACCCAGGGCGTGCGGAAGTACCGCACGGCCCCCCGCACGGCGCGGCCGGACGAACCGGCGGTGGTCTGGCGCGAAGGCTCGACCCGCCTGCTCGATTACGGCGCCGTGCCGGAGGCAACCAATCCGGACGGTCCCGTGGTCCTGGTGGTTCCGTCCCTGGTCAACCGGTTCTGGATCCTCGACCTGGACCGGGATCAGAGCTTCCTGCGCGCACTGGCGGCGCGCGGTCTGCGCCCCCTGGTGATCGATTGGGACGCGCCCCGGGCCGAGGAAACGGGGTTCACCCTGACCGATTACATCGCCGGGCGGCTCGCCCGCGCCCTCGACGCCGCGGTCGCGCTCAACGGTGGGCCGGTGGCCCTGGCCGGCTACTGCATGGGCGGGCTGTTGGCCCTGGCCTTGGCCCAGCTTCGCCTCAAGGATGTCCGCGCGCTAGCCCTGATGGCCACACCCTGGGATTTTCACATCGCCTATGGCGATCTGGTGCGCGTGCTGGCGGGCATGATGCCCCGGCTGGAAGACACCGTGGCCAAGGCCGGCGTGCTGCCCGTCGACATGATGCAGGCCATGTTCGCGGCCCTGGATCCCTATATGACGCCCGCCAAGTTCCGCCGCTTTGCCGCCATGGACCCGGACACGCTGGCCGCCAAGCGCTTCGTGCAGCTGGAAGATTGGCTGAACGACGGTGTCGTGCTGGCCGGACCGGTGGCGCTCGAATGCTTCCGCGACTGGCATCTGAAGAACACGCCCCCCCGGGGGGAATGGGTCGTCGCCGGCCAGGCCATCCGCCCCGATCAAATTACCTGCCCGGCCCTGGTCGTGGTGCCGGAACAGGATCATATCGTGCCGCCGGCATCGTGCCGCGCGCTGGCGGACGGTCTGCCCCATGGCCAGGTCCTGTCGGTGGATGCCGGACATATTGGCCTGATCTCCGCCGGGCGGGCCGATGAAACGCTGTTCCAGCCCCTGGCCGATTGGTTTTTGGCAACCCCGACGCCGGATAGTTGACCTGCGTCAAGGTACGCCCGGGATCATCCTTGTATCCATCAGGGATGCACCATATAACCGACAGAAGACGAAAGCCGCCAAGAAGCAGCTACGCCAGGGCAAACATCCAAACGGTTTCATTTCAGCGCGGTACCGTGAACCGCGTATTTGCAACCACCTCGCGGGGCCGCGGTCCATGCCGGGAGGATGTATTCATATTGAGGAGAGAGAAGAATGTCTGAAGTCGTAATCGCCAGCGCCGCACGCACCGCCATCGGCGCCTTTAACGGTGGCCTCAGTTCCGTTCCCGCCCATTATCTGGGCGAAGTCGCCATCCGCGCCGCCTTGGAACGCGCCGGCGTCGCGCCCGAGGACGTCAACGAAGTCATCATGGGCCAGATTCTGTCGGCCGGCGCCGGTCAGAACCCGGCCCGCCAGGCCGCCGTCAACGCCGGCATTCCGGTGGAAGCCACGGCCTACGGCATCAATCAGTTGTGCGGCTCGGGCCTGCGCACGGTCGCCCTCGGCTTCCAGGCCATCAAACTGGGCGACGCCGACGTGGTCGTCGCAGGCGGCCAGGAAAGCATGAGCCAGGCTCCCCATGTCATGAACCTGCGGAACGGCACCAAGATGGGATCGGCCGAAATGGTCGACAGCATGATCAAGGACGGCCTGACCGACGCCTTTCACGGCTATCACATGGGCAATACGGCGGAAAACGTCGCCCAGCGCTGGCAGCTGACGCGCGAGGAACAGGACGCCTTCGCCCTCTCCTCGCAGCAGAAAGCCGCCACCGCCATGGAAGCCGGCAAGTTCAAGGACGAGATCTGCCCCGTCACCATCAAGTCCCGTAAGGGCGAGACGGTGGTCGACACGGACGAACATCCCAAGCCGGGCACCACGGCCGAAGCGCTGGCCGGCATGCGCACCGCCTTCGACAAGGAAGGCACGGTGACCGCCGGGAACGCATCGGGCATCAACGACGGCGCCGCCGCGACCGTTCTGATGTCCCTGGAGAATGCCCAGAAGCGCGGCATCACACCGCTGGCCCGCATCGTTTCCTGGGCCACCGCCGGCGTCGATCCCGCCGTCATGGGCACGGGCCCGATCCCGGCCTCCAGGGCCGCCCTGGAAAAGGCCGGCTGGACCGTCGACGACCTGGACCTGATCGAAGCCAACGAAGCCTTCGCCGCCCAGGCCTGCGCCGTCAACAAGGACCTGGGATGGGACACCGCCAAGGTCAACGTCAACGGCGGCGCCATCGCGCTGGGCCACCCGGTGGGTGCGTCGGGCACGCGGGTGCTGACCACGCTGCTGTATGAAATGCAGAAGCGCGACGCCAAGAAGGGCTTGGCCACATTGTGCATCGGCGGCGGCATGGGCATCGCCATGTGCGTCGAACGCGACTAGCAGACCGGAAATCAAGGGGCGCCGATCGGCAGGGGAGGCGGCGCCCCTTTTCGCCATAAAGTTCAAGGGAGAGTGACATGGGACGCGTCGCATTGGTAACGGGTGGTACACGCGGGATTGGCAAGGCCATCAGCGTAGCCCTTAAGGAAGCCGGATATACCGTTGTCGCCAATTACGCCGGCAATGACGAAGCCGCCGTCAAGTTCAAGGACGAGACGGGCATTGCCGTCTACAAGTTCGACGTCGGCGACTTCGACGCCGTCTCCGCCGCGGTCGCCAAGATCAAGGCCGATGTGGGCGCGGTGGAAGTGCTGGTCAACAATGCCGGCATCACCCGCGACGTGCCCCTGCACAAGATGTCGAAAGAACAGTGGGATGCGGTCATCAACACCAACCTGTCGGGCCTGTTCAACCTGTCGCGCAACGTGATCGACGACATGCGGGGGGCCGGCTTCGGGCGCATCGTGTCGATCAGCTCAATCAACGGGCAGAAGGGACAGTTCGGACAGACCAACTATTCCGCCGCCAAGGCCGGCGACCTGGGCTTCACCAAGGCCCTGGCCCTGGAAACGGCGTCCAAGGGCATCACGGTGAATGCCATCGCGCCGGGCTACATCGCCACGGAAATGGTCATGGCCGTGCCCAAGGAAGTGTTGGACACCAAGGTCATCCCGCAGATTCCCGTGGGCCGCCTGGGCCAGGCCGAGGAAATCGCCCGCTGCGTGGTATTCCTGGCCTCGGACGAAGCCGGCTTCATCACCGGTTCGACCCTGTCGGCAAATGGCGGGCAGTACATGGCGTAAACGCCCTGTTCTATCTGTTCCCGTCGCCCCAGGCCCCAAGGTCGCCTGCTCGAAGCCCCGACTTCGGGCTGGCAACTTCGACCCGAGGAAGACATCATTCTCCTTCCGGCTTCCGGTTCCGCTCGCCCTGCTATCCATGAGGCATAGCGCGCGAACCGGGCTGGATTCATCACCTATTCGATCAATTTCCGCTCTGCTATTTTTGAGTTCATGGATCAATCTGACGCATACGATGATGAGTTACCCGCCGGTATCGGCCCACATGAGGGGCGGGAATTGGAACTCATGCTCGCTGGCGAGAAGCCGCTCGCCATGTTCAATGATGACCTTCCGGAAGGTATGGAGCCGCCTGAGATCGCCTTCGACCCGTACATGGCTGAAGGCAGGTTCGCGAAAGGCGAGGTGGTCATGCCTGCACCGGGCTTCAAAAATGAACGCTTGCGTTACTACTTCTATGCCTTGCCGGGCGAGGAGTGGCGGACGGCTCGGATGATTGAAATTCTGCGTGGATTAATAGAGCAACATCTCCCGACCACGCCGGAACTGGAAACCGAGACGGGTCGGTTGCTGGGTTATGATGATGCCGATATTCAAGTATTTTTGGACCGATTTTTTCGCCCCGAAAAATGAGGACGTCCTTATTGGCCGTCCTCATTATCCCGGGGTTAGCTGTTTTGTTCTCTCTCCAGACATTTGTGGCATATCGGTCCGTACACGCCGCCATGAGGTCCACCACATCTGACGCACCTATAAATCGGCGAACGGGCCGCGAGTTCCTTTTCTGTTGGCCCCCCTGGCTTCATGACACGGTCGGAGGTCAAACCGAAATCGGTCTGGAATTTTTGGATGGCATCGAACAGGTTGCGATCAGGGTAAGACGAAATGCCCCATCCCGGATCGTCATAATATCCGATGCGGTTAAGGGCTGTTTTCACAGCCAAGACATCATCTTCGTCGGCGCTCGCGCTTTCGTCGATGGAAGACTTCAGTTGATACAGGTTTGGCATCAGTCGTTCCTCTCAGCGTTCCAGGAACGGGATCGCTCCCGGAAAACACGCAGGTCTGATCAGCGCCACAAGGTAGGGCGCTGAACGACGTTTCGGTCTTCTCGGAGCGTTGTCCGCGTATGCGGGTTGTCGGGGGAGCCCCCGGCCCACGACGGGCGCTGCGTAAGCGTTTTCAAGGATAGAACCTCAGAAGAACTTTTACAAGGAAAATTATCCTATATAATGATTATATATTCATACCGATCTGAATCCAGTCTCCGCCACCCGCAGCGAGGCGCAAGGGCACCATTCAAACATGCTGGCCCTTTCAAGGTTCCTCGGTTAAGACGGCGCGTCATGGTACGCGCCGTTTTTATGTTCGCCCTCAGTGCCGTCCTCAGCGCCGCCGCCTCCGTCAAAGCGATGGAGGTGCGCGAGTTCGGCGCGGAACTGCCCCATCCGGTCGCCTGGATCGGGCGTATCGACGGCGCGGCCGTGATCCGGCTCGCCGACGGCAGCCACCATACGGTCGGCCTGGACGCGCAGGGCGTGACCCTCACGCCGCGCCCAGAGCCCCTGGCCCCCGTGGGATCGAACGACAGCGCCCCCATGCCCGACGAGATCGTCGTCACCGGCACCCGCAACATCCAGGCCGCCTGGTACCGCAAGCCGACGGACCGCTACGGCCACGGCGTGCTGGGCGACGCCATCGAGGCCGGGGGGCTGGCCTTGCGGCTCAAGGGCGGCTACCTGGAAACCCTCGACCTGACCACCCAGGCCGTGTTCGAGGACCGCAGCCCCCGCATCGTCGATATCGACGGCGACGGGGTCGACGAAATCCTGGCCGTCAAAAGCTATACCAAGGCGGGGGCCGCGCTGGCGGTCATCGAGACCTCGGACCGGGGCCTGCGCTGGGCCGCGGAATCGGAGCCCATCGGCCAGCCCTTCCGCTGGCTCAACCCGGTCGGGGTCGGCGATTTCGACGGCGACGGGCGCAAGGAAATCGCCGCCGTGGTCACGCCCCATGCCGGTGCGATCCTCAAACTCTATGAATGGAAGGGCGAGCGGCTGGAGGTCGATCACGAAGCCCCCGGCTTTTCCAACCATGCCATCGGCTCGCGGGAACTGGGCCTGTCGGATATCGCCGACATGGACGGCGACGGCATTCCCGACCTGATCATCCCCGACGCAGAGCGGCGCAATTTACGCGTCGTCACCTTTGCCTTCGGCAGTTTCCGCGACC
The DNA here is from genome assembly GCA_002706405.1 of Rhodospirillaceae bacterium. GTDB lineage: Bacteria > Pseudomonadota > Alphaproteobacteria > Rhodospirillales > Casp-alpha2 > UBA1479. The sequence continues at coordinate 69,170 of PALN01000045.1, forward strand.
TGGCCGAGGTCGCCAATGCGCACACGATCGAGCTGGCCGTGCTGGCCCAGGATCTGGACGACGACGGGCGGCCCGAAGTCGTGATCGCACCCGGCGGGCGGCTTAAGGTCGTCACCTTCCAGCCGTGAGCGCCGCGGAGATCAGCAAACTGAAGGCCACCCTCGTCGGGGCAACGGCCGTGCTCATGTGGGGCATGCTGGCGCTGCTGACCACACTGACCGGGGCCGTGCCGCCGTTTCAGCTCGTTGCCCTGAGCTTCACCATCGCCACCGCGATGATCGCCCTGAAATGGATGATCCGGGGCGAGCGGCCATTGGCCTATCTGCGCCAACCGCCGGGCGCCTGGGCCTTGGGCGTGGCTGGACTGTTCGGCTACCACTTTTTCTACTTCATGGCCCTGCGCAACGCGCCGCCCGTCGAAGCCGGGCTGATCGCCTATCTGTGGCCGCTGTTGATCGTGGTGTTCTCCGCCCTGTTGCCGGGGGAACGGCTGCGCTGGTGGCATGTGGCCGGGGCGTTGGCCGGGCTGGCCGGCACGGTGATCCTGGTGACCGACGGCAGCGGATTGGACGGCTTCAAGTCGGCCCATGCGTTGGGCTACGTCATGGCCGGGGCCTGTGCGCTCACCTGGTCCGCCTATTCCGTCGTCAATCGGCGCTTCCGCGCCGTGCCGACGGACACGGTCGGCGGATTCTGCGCCGTGACGGCAGTGCTGGCGCTCCTCTGCCACCTCGCCTTCGAGACCACGGTCTGGCCGGCGGATGCGGGTGAGTGGCTGGCCGTTCTGGGCCTGGGGCTTATGCCCGTGGGCGCCGCCTTCTTCGCCTGGGACCACGGCACCAAGCATGGCGACATCCAGGTCCTGGGGGCGTTGGCCTATGCCGCCCCCCTGATCTCGACCGTGCTGCTGGTCGCCTTCGGCAAGGGGCAGGCGACGCTATCCCTGGGCTTGGGCTGCCTGTTGATCGTCGGGGGTGCCGTGGTGGCGTCGAAGGAGATGCTCGGGCCGACGCCGAAAAGAAACTCCTGATCGCGCTCATCGAGGAGGCGAATGCGGGACGCTAGTCCCGGCCGTGTTTGCCGGGCGTCCCCCAATCGGCCGCAAGGGTCGCGCGCAGGTCCGACACGGCGGCCGTGCCGATGCGTTTCGCCAGTTCGCGTTCCAAGGAATCGATGGCCGCGGCCGCCTTTTGATCCAAGGTGCGGCCAAGCAGGGACAGCTTGACCAGCTTGACCCGCCCGTCCGTGGGCGAACCGACCAGTTCCACCAGGGATGCCTTTTCCATCTCGCCGATCTGCTGATGCATGGCCTGGCGGGTCACGCCGACGCGGCGCGCCAGCTCGGCGATCGAGGTGCCATCGTCGTTCAGGGACACCAAAGTCATGAATTGCGTGCCGGTCAGGCGCGGCAGATGGGCCGTGTCGGGGTCCGACGCCAGGCCGTCTTCGAACCAGCGGAAGGCCCGGACCAGAAGGGCCCCCAGATTACCTCCACCGTGCAGGGTCTTGTCGGCGGCCATGGCGGCCTCCACCACAAAATTGTCAATCGGCTTTACGTTAGGGCCGGCGCCCTAGGATTTCCAGTCCGTCGGCGCCCATCCGGGAGGCGCCATTTCAAACCCGGCGAAATCGAAGGCCGGGGCGACGGTGCAGCCGACCAGGACCCAGCCATCTGACGACGCATCGGCAAGGGCCGCCGCCTGCCACCAATCGGCGGGCACGACCGCCTGGGGCGATTGCCCGGCGGTCAGGTTTTCTCCTAGTAGATGGGTTTCGACCACCTTGCCGTCCGGCGAAACGCTGAGAGCCAGGCCGGCCGCCCCACTCCCGCCCGCGGCGTGGAAGTTCCAGATTTCCACGGCATCGACCCGATGCCAATGGGAGCGTTCGCCCGCCGCCAACAGGTAATAGATGCTGGTCACCGCCCCGCGCCCGCCGCCCGGCGGCGCATCACGGTGGATTTCGCGGAAATGACCGCCTTCCGGATGGGGGGCAAGGCCCAGGGCTTTGATGACGTCTGCGGCCTTCATGGCGCTTGCCCCCTTTAATCCGGACAGGTTCGGTTATTCCTTGGGCTCGCTCGCCGTCATCGACGGGCGGGCCGAGAACCCGGCATACCAATCGGCGACCGCCGGGCAATCGTCGCGCCAGCCAAGATCATTGAACCGCATGTCGAGCCAGCCGATGGCGCAACCGATGGAAACCTGGCCGATGGTGACCGGGCCGGCGAGCGCGCCCGCATCATCCTCAAGCGCCTTGAAACAGCGGCCGAGAACCTTGTTGGCGCGGTCGATCCAATCCTGGCGCGGGCTTTCCTTCCAGAACCGGCCTTCGAGCAGACGGCGGATGCCTGTTTCGGCCATGCCGTCGCCCAGCGCGTTCAGGCGCAGCGCCTGCCAGCGGGCCCCGCCCACGGCGGGAAACAGCTTCTGGCCGTCGTGCAGGCTGTCCAAGTATTCGCAGATGACGGAGGAATCATAGAGGATTTCGCCGCCGTCGGTGATCAGGGTCGGGACCTTGCCGACCGGATTGTCCGTGCCGATGTCCGTGTCCGGCGCCCAAACATTGGTGTTGATGCGCTCGATCTGGTTATCCAGGCCGGTTTCGATGGCCGTGACGATGACCTTGCGGACGAAAGGCGAAGTCGGGGAATAGCGAAGTTTCATGGATGGATGTCTCCGGGATAAGGGTGGTCGTTTGGCCGCGACAATAACACCCGCCATCGCCCTGTGCCACGCCGGATGAACCTGTACTGGGCGTTTTGAGTGGGCCGCGAATGCTCTATGCTGCCGCCCCATGTGGATTGACGTTGTAGACCTGCGCGATTTTTACGCCGCCCCCCTGGGGCAGGCGGCGCGGCGCATGATCCGGCGCAAGATGCGCGCCATGTGGCCCGACATGAAAGGCCAGCGCATTCTGGGCATCGGCTATGCCGCGCCCTATCTGGAAGGGTTCCGCGACGAGGCCGATCGCGTCATTGCCGCCATGCCGGCCCGCCAGGGGGTGCTGCGCTGGCCCGCCCAGGGCGGCGGCCAGGCAACCCTGGTGGATGAACTGGAACTGCCTTTTCCCGACCTGTCCATGGACCGCATCATCCTGGTTCATGCCCTGGAATGCGCCGAACAAGTTGAGCCGTTGATGCGGGAAATCTGGCGCGTGCTGAGCGATTCCGGGCGGCTGATGGTGATCGTGCCCAACCGGTCGGGTCTGTGGGCCCGGTTCGAGCGCACGCCCTTCGGCCATGGCCGGCCATTTTCACCACGCCAGTTATCGCGCCTGCTTCGGGAATCCATGTTCACGCCGCTGACCACGGAACGCGCCCTTTACATGCCGCCGTTCCGCACGGCCCTGTTGGTCCGCTCGGCCCCGGCCTGGGAGCGCGCGGGCGCCGTGTTGTGGGGATCCTTTGCCGGCGTCATCGCCATGGAGGCGGTCAAACAGATCTATGCCGCCACCCCGGCCCATCAGACCCGGGGACGGCGCGCCTATCTTCCCATGCCCGAGCGGCGGGGGGCGGCCGCCGGACGGGCCCGCCTGAAACCGGGGCCAGGGGCTCGCTAACACCTGATTTGCCTTTGATTTCCGCCCGCCATCCCAGTATCACTACGCAACTCCCCGCCACCACCAGCGACCTGCAACACCATGACAAAGCCCCGCAAACCCACGCTTGCCGACCTGCGCCAGCAGATCGATGAAATCGATGAGCAGCTCCATGATCTGATCATGCAGCGGACCCAGGTGGTGGAAAACGTGCGCGAGATCAAAAAGGGCGAAAGCGTCAAGATCCGCCCGGCGCGCGAGGCGGAAATCATCTATCGCCTGATGGAGCGCCACAAGGGCCCCTTCCCGCGCCGCGAACTGACGCGCATCTGGCGTGAACTGATCGTCGCGACCCTGAGCTTCGAAGGCCCCTTTTCCGTGGCCGTCATGGTTCCGGAAAATCAGACCGGGTTCTGGGACATGGCACGCGATCAGTACGGCAGCTTCACGCCCATGCGCCGGTTCACCACCTCGGCCCGGGTGATCGAAGCCGTGCAGCGCCAGGAATACACGCTGGGCGTGCTGCCCCTGCCGCGTAATGATCAGGATTCCGACCAATGGTGGCGCCATCTGGTGTCGACGGCGGAAGACGCGCCCCGCGTCATCGCCCGCCTGCCCTTCGCCGGGCACGGCAACGGGTTCGAGGCCCAGGGCCTGGAATCCCTCGTCATCTGCCCCCTGGTCAAGCCTGAGCCGACGGGCCGCGACCGCACCTATCTGGCCGTCGAATGCGAAGAGGACATCCCGTTCCGCACCATCGCCAAGGCGCTGAACGGGCTTGGCTTCTCGCCCGTGTACAACCAGCTTTGGCACGAACCGGCACGCCCGGCGGCCTGGATTCATCTGGTCGAGGTGTTCGGCTTCGTCGATCCGGAAAAGGGCCATCTGGACGCCTTGAAGGAAAACGTCAACGGCAAGGTCAGCCGGGTCATTCACTTGGGTGCCTGCGCCACGCCGCTCGGCCCGCAGGAACTGGACCCGGGAAAAAAGCGATGACCACGCCCCAGCCGCAACCCGGCATCCTGGACATCGCCCCCTATAAGGGCGGTGAAAGCAAGATCGCGGGTACCGAGAAGGTCATCAAGCTGTCGTCCAACGAAGGGGCGTTCGGCCCCAGCCCGGCCGCCGTCAAGGCGCTGGAGCAGGCGGCCCTGAACATCCACCGTTATCCCGACGGGCACGCCCCGGACCTGCGCGCCGCCATCGCCGGGCGATACGGCCTGGAGCCGTCGCGCATCGTGCTGGGCGCCGGATCGGACGAGATCATCAACATGCTGTGCCAGGCCTATGTCGGCCCGGGGGACGAGGTTCTGTATTCCGAACACGGCTTCCTGATGTACGGTATTTCCGCCATGGCCGCGGGCGCGACACCCGTGAAGGCACCGGAAACGGACCTGAAAGCGGATGTCGACAACCTTTTGGCGGCGGTCACCGACAACACGCGTCTTGTGTTCATCGCCAATCCCAACAACCCGACGGGCACCTTCCTGACCGCGGACGAACTCGCGCGCCTGCGCGACGGCCTGCGCGACGACATTCTGCTGATCGTCGATGCCGCCTACGCGGAATACGTCACCGGCACGCCCACCTACACGGACGGCATGGACATGGTGCGCGGCGCCGACAACGTGGTCATGACGCGCACGTTTTCGAAGATGTACGGCCTGGGCGGAGCGCGCCTGGGCTGGGCCTATATGCCGGAAGCGGTCGCCGCCGTGCTCAACCGCGTGCGCGGTCCCTTCAACGTCTCCGTCCCGGCCCAGATGGCGGGGCTGGCCGCCTTCAACGACACGGCCTTCACCGACATGTGCCGGGCGCATAACGACGAATGGCTGAAACGCACCCAGGACGCGCTGCGCCAGTTGGGCCTGTTCGTGCCCGACGGGGTCGGTAACTTCGTGCTGGTCCGGTTCAAGGACGTCGCGACGGCCGAGGCTGCCGACGAGCATCTGAAATCCAACGGCATCATCGCGCGCCGGGTCGCGGGCTACGGCCTGCCGGACTGCCTGCGCATCACCATCGGCAAGGCGGACGAGATGGAAGCGGTGATCGCGGCACTGCGCGACTTCATGGGGGCCGACACATGAGCACGCCAATGTTCAACCGCATGGCCTTTATCGGGATCGGGCTGATCGGATCGTCCCTGGCCCGCGTCGTGCGCCGGGACGGCCTGGCCGGCGAGATCGCCGTGGCCGCGCGCCGCCAGGAAACCCTGGACGCCGCCACCCGCCTTGGTCTCGCCGATCAGGTCACGACCGACCCGGCCGACGCGGCGCGGGACGCCGACATCGTCGTGATCTGCACGCCGCTGGGCGCCTATGCCGCCGTGGCGGAAGCCATCGCCCCGGCCTTGAAGCCGGGCGCCATCGTCACCGACGTGGGCTCGGTCAAGGGCGCGGCCATCGCCGCCCTCAAGCCGCACCTGCCCGCGGGCGTGCATTTGGTGCCGGGCCACCCGCTGGCGGGGACCGAGCATTCGGGCCCGGACTCCGGCTTTGCCGAACTGTTCGAAGGTCGCTGGCACCTGCTGACGCCCGAGGCCGGAACGGACGCGGCCGCCGTCGCCAAGGTGACCGAACTGTGGCAGCGCGCCGGCTCCAAGGTCGAGGTCATGGACCCGACCCATCACGATCAGGTCCTGGCCATCACCTCGCACCTGCCGCACCTGATCGCCTACACCATCGTCGACACGGCGACGCAGCTGTCCACGGATTTGCAGGAAGAAGTCATCGAATATTCGGCCACGGGCTTCCGCGACTTCACCCGCATCGCGGCCTCCGACCCGGTGATGTGGCGCGACATCTTCCTGACCAACCGGGAAGCGGTGCTGGAAATTCTCGGCCGCTTTACCGAGGACCTGACCGCCATGCAGCGCATGATCCGCAAGGGCGACGGCGACGGCTTGGAAGAAGTCTTCACCCGCACCCGCGCCGTGCGCCGGAGCGTGATCGACGCCAAGCAGGCGTAATCCCCACACCCCGGCGGCGGCGTTCAGGCATCAATGCTTGTGGGCGCCGTGGTCCATGTTTCCGTGACCCTGGGCCGCTTTCTTCATCACCGTGACATGGACGGTGACGTCGCCGGCCTTTTCGAAGGTCAGGGTCAGGGGGAAGCTGTCGCCCTCGTTCAAGGGCCCCTTCAGGCCCATGATCATGACGTGATAACCGCCCGGCTGAAACACCACGGGCGTACCCGGGGCGATGGCGACGCTGTCGACTGGGCGCATCTTGGCGATACCGTTCTCCATGATGTGCTGATGCAGTTCGGCCTTGTCCGCATTGGCGGTCTTGGCGGCGATCAGCTTGTCTTCCCCGCCCGTGGTGGTGGCCTGAAAGTAGGCGGCGGAGATGCGCATCTTGGCGATGGTCGGCCGCGCCCAGGCACCGGTCACGGTGATGGCCGATTGCGCCATGGCGCCGTGGTCCTTGTCGTCATGGGCATGGGCGGATGCCATGCCGAGGGCCAACATCAGGACCGCCGCCAGGGCGGCGATGGGGCGTTTGTACGTGGATTTCATGATTGGAATTCCTTTCGGGAATCTCAGAAGGCTTTCTGATAGCCGAGGGTGAAGGCAATTTCACGGCTGAGTTGGGGGCCGTTCAGGTCCTGATGCATCGGCACGGTAACTTCCGCCGCCAGCCGGTGGCCGCGCAAGCCCGCTGACTGCCCCATCAGGTTGACACCGATCGACAGGTCGAGACGGTCGCCGCCGTAGTTGTCCGGATCCGCCGTCTGGTTGGGCACGGCGATGGCGGAATCGATGCCGTCGATCTGGTTCGCCGCCTGGCCGGTCAGCCGCAGGGAAGTGGAAATCCAGGGTTGCCATTGATAGGCCCCCCATACCGTCAGCTGCACCGAACGGCCCAGGGAATAGCCGCCGTCGTTCTTGCCCAGGGGCAGATAGGCCGAAGCCTGCGCCCCCCAACTGATGTCGTCGGCTCGTCCGGAATAGGTGATGCCCGGCATGGCGTCGAAGGTCCCGGAGCCGAGCTGCATGGCATAGGGTGCCCGCAGGTAAGGCTTGGTGTTGTTGGGCGCCAAAATCTGCGCGCTTTCCTTATAAGATCCGGTCGGCAGGCTCATGCCCAAATTCAGGTGCAGCTTGTGGCCGCCACCGCCGTAAAGCCGTACCAGACCCGACAGGCGGGTATCGGTCAGGCCCGACGTATGGACGTCGAAATCGCCCAGCACGGTCGTCCCCGACGTCCCCTGGTAGGTGGTATGGGACATGGACTTCGACGCATAACCGCCCATGGCCATCAGGGTCAGCCAATCCGTCGGCGCGTACATGGCGCCGGCCATGTGCATCTTCATCGTCATGTCGCGCGGCACGACCCGCAGATAGGTGGGCGAGCCGAACCGGTTGGCAACGGTGGTGACGATCTGTTCGTTGCTGATGTTATCCGTGCCGTTCAGGTTGTCCGACATGGACATGGCCATGAAACGGTAGGACAGCATCCATTCGCCGGCCTTGTGCAGATGGTCGCCCATCACCCCGATGGGCGCATGGCCGTCGGCGCGCAGCGGCCCGTTGGCGCTGTGGGACATGGTGTCATGGGCCACTTCCACGGCGGTGTGTTTGGTATGCAGGTTACCGCCCAGGGACAGCATGTTGGGCATGTCGGCGGGCAGATCGTCGGCCCGGACCAGGGAGGTCCCAAGCCCGAAAATCAGGGCGGTCAGCGCCACCCGGCGGAAAGTCGTCGCATTCATTGGTCGATCCTTGAAGTATGACAGGAAAACGCGGGACCGGAGGAACGGCGGCGGTCGCCGCGCGAATCCGGACCCAGCGGTCAGGCGTCAGACGAGGATCGACAGCGGTGGGGCGCGGGGATTGACGGGGGTTTGGGAAAGCGCCGCCGGATGCATCATCTGCGGCGCCGGCGGCGCGGCGATGAAAGAGACGGACATCGCGAGGCAGGCGCCGAGCGCCATCGGCACGGCAACATTCGGCGTGCAGCAGCAGCGGGCGCAGTCGAGCAGGCCGGATTTGGCGGCACCATCCTTGGTCTGACCGTCGTCGGCGGGTGTCCCGAGAACCTTGACCCCGCCCGAGGTGCAGATGACATGCAGGGCCGCAAGCAGGTCCTGTTCCGGCGACGGGGGCGCCGCCTCGGCGGCCTGGGCCGGCTGGGTCAGGCCGATGGCCAGCACCAGGACCTTGAGCCAGAGAGAGGCGACCAACACCACGCCCGTGGCGCGGCGGCGTGTACCTATCCCTGATTTCGTGAACAAAGCCGTCACCGGCAGCCCCCTCATTTTCGGCGACGCTACTGTCCCGCCCCCCGCAAGTCAACCGCACCCGCCCCCTGTCGCCAAGCACCAAGGACCTGGGGTAGTCTTTCGCCGCCGGGTGCGCCCGGGTCCACTTTGGGGGAGAATACATGCACGCCGTTGTCGAAAGTTTCCTGAGCGGATTTCCCGTTCTCATGCTCCATTCGTCGGTGACCTTGGCGATGCTGGCCGTCGCCGTCGTCGTCTATATCCGCATCACGCCCTATGACGACATCGCCCTGATCCGCGACGGCAATCAGGCGGTTGCCGTGTCCTTGTCGGCGGCCTTGCTGGGCCTTGCCGTGCCGCTGGCCTTTTGCATGGCGACCAGCGTCAGTGTCTGGGACATCGTGGTATGGGGGGCCGTGACCTTGTTCCTGCAACTGGTCGCCTACCGGGTCGTCGATCTGCTGCTGCGCGGCTTGCCCCAGCGCATCCAGAACGGCGAGATCAGCGCCGCGACCTTCCTGGCGTCGGTGAAGCTGGGCACGGCCGCCATCAACGCCGCCGCCGTCGTCGGCTGATCCGGGCGGCGGACCATGCGGCGCTGGGACTATTTCGCGACGATCCTGCTGATCACCCTTGTGTTGTACAGCCTGTTCACCGGCGACGACCGCCGTACCCCCGTCACGGAAGCCCCCCGGCGGCCGCCGCCCGCCGTCGTCGCGCCGCCCCCCATGCCGCAAGCGCCGCCGCACGGTCTGCCCCTGACCCGGGTCGAGCACAAGATGAAGTCCCGGTCGACGGCGGGAACGGCCTTTGCCGTGGACAACATCGGAACCTGGCTGACCGCGCGTCATGTGGTCGACGGTTGCGACCGGGTCGGCATCATCTACGACCACAAGGCAAAACGGGCCGGGCGCGCAACCCTGCGCGCGGTTCATTCCAGTGCCGACGTCGCGGTTCTGTCCGGCCGTGTGCCGGGCAACCCCAGGCCGGTCGCCCTCGCCGCCGTGCTTGACGGCGAGTCCCAAGCCTTTCACGTGGGGTATCCGAAAGGCCGCCGTGCGGTCCTGCATTCCGCCTACCTCGGGCGCTGGCGACTGGTCGGTTTCGGGCGGTTCCGCAATGACGAGGAAGTCGCGGTCTGGGGTGTGATTTCCCGCTTTCCCAAAGACCTTCCCGGCTTTGCCGGGATCAGCGGCGGGCCCGTGTTTTCCACCGACGGCAGGGTGATCGGCATTTCCATCGCCGGTTCGGACCGGCGGGGGCGCGTCATCGCCAGCCTGCCCCGGTCCTTCCATCAGGCCCTGGAGGCGGCCGGCGAAACGCCGACGCCGCGCCCCGGAGATCTTCGGTTCACGGACGCCGATTTCCGCGCGGTCGGCGAACGCCTGCTCGACGATCTGCGCGTCGCCCGGGTGTACTGCCAGGTCAGGAAGCCGCTGGGAAAGGGCGAATAAGCCCCACTTACATCGGGATTCCGGCGGACTTTTGCGCACGGTCCCATTTGCCGGCGTCGTCCGTGGCGAACACGGTGTCCTCGTCATAGGGCGCGATCTGCCAATCGCCCCGGCGCATCTCGGCCTCGAGTTGGCCCGATGTCCAACCGGCATAGCCCAGCAGGATCAGATAGCGGCGCGGCCCCTTGCCCAAGCCGATGTCCTTGACCGCCCGCAGGCTCGCCGTCACCGCGACCTTGCCGCGCAGCATGCCCGTGGTTTCCGTTTGATAATCGTTGGTATGCAGCACGAAGCCCGCCCCCGGCTCCACCGGGCCGCCGGCGTGGATGCGCACGTCGCCGGTGAAGGTTTCCGACGGGTCCGGCGTCATGCCGAGGCCGATCAGGAAATCAAGCACGGGCCCCTCGCCCACGGGCCGATTGACGATCAGGCCGAACGCCCCTTCGGCGTCGTGGTCGGCGAGATAGATCACCGCCCCCTTGAACCGCGGGTCGGGCATGGTCGGCCCGGCGACCAGCAATTGGCCGGAATAGTAGGGACCGTTCTGCGGGGCGGGCGCCGCCGGCTTGGCCGCATCACCGGCAACGGCCGGGGCGGCCGCCAGGAGCAGAACCATCAAGATCAAGACGCGGCGCATGAGGGCCAGCATAGCAGACCGCGGGGCCGATCACGACCCGGGGGGACGGAACCAGTCCACCGGCTTGAGGCGCAGCAGCGTCACCGCGCCCAGACTGAGCGTGCGGTCCTGCAGCGTCATCGGCACGTCGAGGGTTTTCGGCCCGCCGGCCGGCCCCCTGGCCAATAGGCCGAGAATGATCTGCACGGCGTCGGCGGCGCGGTTTTCGACGATGCCCGCCTTGCGCAGCGCCTCGACCGTTTCCGCGAAGCCGGTGACGCGGGCGGTGAAGGCCCCTTCGGGCTGGCCCGCGGGATCGATGGCCAATGTGCCTTCACCCGTCATGTTGAGCGGCCCGTGGACGAGGCCCAGTTGATTGACCTCGAGCACGCCGCCGGCATCCCGCCAAGCCAGGGCCGGGGCGGGCCAGGGCCCCGTACCGATGGGCCCGTTCAGGGACATCTCCAAGGCCAGCCGGTCGATCGTATTGCCGAGGACCGTGCCCAGGCCCGGCGGCAGGGACACGGCCTTGGCATCAAGGGAAAGAGGCAGGCGGGGCGTGCCGTCACCGGCGGCCTCCCCGTCGTCGGCGCGGGGCGGCAGGATCTGCGCCAGCACGCCGCGGGCGGTGACCGGCCCGCCGAGGCCGCCGTCGGCAAGTTCCAGGGCACCGTCGGTCAGCCAGGCTTCGATGCGCGGCAGGCCGCCCGGTGATGCCTCCCCCCAACCTTCCAGATGGCGGGCGGTGAGCGTCGCCTGGCGGACCTGACCGTCCCTTCCGGTCCAGCCGAGATGATGAACGCCGTCGGCGCGCCAGTTCAGGCGCCGCCAGTCCCAGGGGGCCGCCGACAAAGTCAGGGTCGGACCGGCCCAGGTCCCGCCGGGCCATTCGGCGGCGGGGCTGTCGATGCGGACGGCGATGCGAAAGGGAAAGCCGCCGGTCGTCAGCGGGCCATGGGTGATGGTGATCTTGTGCTCGGCCTGGGCTGATATCCAGGCGCCGACCTGTCTTTCCGCGACCCCCGCGACCGTGAACCAGAACACGACATAGCCCAGGATCGCCACCAGCGGCAGAGCCACGGCGACTCGGCGCGCCAGCGGCGGCGCGGCGCGGAGACGGTCCAGGGATCGGCGTGGGGTGAAAGCCATGCATGGTTATAGGCGCAATGGGCAAGGACACGAAAGAGGCCGCACTCAGCCCCCCTCACCCTAACCCTCTCCCCCAAGGGGGCGAGGGAATTGGTTCCGCAATCTTTCTCCCTCTCCCCCGCCTTGGGAGAGGGCCGGGGTGAGGGGGACAGGATTCTCCCTGGCGGCCAAGGGGTGCTGCGGCTAACAATGGGCCATGCCGACACCGACCGACGATTTCTGGCTGTTCGCCTATGGCTCGCTGATGTGGGATGCGGATTTCCCCCATGCGGAAACGCGGCCCGCGCGGCTGTACGGCTATCACCGCGCCCTCTGCCTCTATTCCTTCGACTACCGGGGCACGCGCGAGGTGCCGGGGCTGGTTCTGGGGCTCGACCGGGGCGGGTCGTGCCGGGGGCTCGGCTTTCGTATTCGCGGCCGCGACCGGGACGCTGTCATGGCCCATCTGCACGAGCGCGAAACCTCGGAAGGGGAATACCATCTGCGCTGGCTGAAAATGACCGTCGGCGCGGAGACCGTCACCGGGGCGGCCTTCGTCGTCAACCACGCCAATGATTATTACGCGGGCCCCCGTCCCCCGGACGAAGCGGCCCGCATGGTCGCCCAGGGCCACGGCCGGCGCGGCGCCTGCGTCGATTACCTGAAGAACACCGTCGCCCATTTGCGCGAGATGGGCATCCGGGATCAGGGGTTGGAGCGGGTGCTGCGCGAGGTCGGCCAATTACTCCATCAACGTGAACCAGTCCTCGATCGTAAGCCTTAAACGCAGAACCTCACGTTCCTGTAGAGGACTACAATGCGCAATCGGCCCGCGCAATACGTTCAAATTTGCAAAAACCTTCTGAAGACCTTTTTTGCTATTGAACGTATCACCAAATATAGTCCAGTTAAAAATTATAATATCAGAAAGTTGACCAAAAGTCGTGTAGTCTATATTTTCTTTAGACCTTAAAGTAACAGCAGCATCCATCTCTTTTGTAATGTTTTTTTCAACACTTTGCTGCACTTCTGGCGGCACGCATTCTTCCCACCAAGCACCGCCCTTTGCGTCATACAACCGGTCTCGTATAAATTCACGAATCGTCTTTTCTAAGCAGTAAAAAACTTCGTAATGACGCGCCATTGACGCAGCTTCAATTCGAACATCTTCATCGAATTGCGGATAATAAATATTATCTTTTTCTGTATCAATTCTTGATTTAAGCCTTAAATTACAATCGAATTGCCGTTCAATTCCCTTAATGTCTTCCTCAAACATTAAATTTGTCATTGCAAATAACTTTAACCTGTCGTCAAGCATCAACCTTTCCTTTTAACAAGGTGTTCACTGATGCTTTTAAAGATTGCGTCGTAGACTGCCACGTTCGTTGTCTCTGGAAGATTGATATTTACCGTGTATCCAAGTCCAAATTGAAAGTCAGCCCGACCGTCAGATGACCGAACATCTTCCTTAATGTTCTCTGGTTCTTGTTCTGCGCCACCCAATTGATCATCGGTTATCTCGAAATCAGCAAATGCTTTTAAAGCTTCAAAAGTACCAATTATCGCACCAACAACCTGAGATTTTTTTTCTAAGCCCGTAACTTCAAGCACCAATCCTTCAAGTTCATTCTTGTTAATTTGATTGGCATACTCATGTCGTGAAAACAGATCCGGATACCCTTGCCTGATTCCCGCGGCCATTGCCATTCCGCTTTTTTGGGGATTCTTAAACTGATCATATCGCTCTGTTGGAACACCATCGGGGCCGATAAAACCGATACGTTTTAATAGCCTTACAACTGCCCGAGCACTGCTCGATTTTATACCTAGCTTGGTGCTCAAAAAATCATAAGTAAACCGAGGAGGCGTCTGAGCTTCCTGTATGCGCGTGAGTATTTTGCTAATCAAACCATACGCATTCATGTAAGGAGGGTTATCTGCCATCGACGCGTTCCTCTAACTCACGTTTTGAAGTGAAATTATAGGCTAGCCGCACTTTGAATAACCACAAGACGTGCAGGTATCACAGCCTTCCTGGCGCATCAGCGAGGCCTGGGCGCATTTCGGGCATTGCCGGAAGGGAGCACCGCCGGTCAGGAGCGCGCTGTCCTGGCCCACGGCCTTGGGCAGTTCCTGGGTGTCCGTGTCGCGCTTGTCCTTGTCCGGATTGGGCAGGAAGCCCGACTGGATCATGTGCTGTTCGATGACCCCGCCGATGGCGGCCAGCAGCGACGGCACGTAGCGGCCGTTCATCCATTGCCCGCCGCGCGGGTCGAACACGGCCTTCAGTTCCTCGACCACGAAGCTGACGTCGCCGCCGCGCCGGAACACGGCGGAGATCATGCGCGTAAGCGCCACGGTCCAGGCGTAATGTTCCGTGTTCTTGGAGTTGATGAAAATCTCGAACGGGCGGATGCGTCCGCTGTCGTCCATCACGTCGTTGATGGTGATGTAGAGCGCATGATCGCTTTCCGGCCAGCGCACCTTATAGGTCCGCCCCGGCAGCTCGCCCGGCCGGTCGAGGGGCTGGAACATGCGCACGACCGAGCCGGAGTCGCCTTCGTCCACGGGCAGCGCCTTGCGCGTCGCCGGCTCCAGCGGCAGTTCCGGTTCGTCCGTCGCCGCCGTCTTCTGGCTGTCCTTGACCTCCAGCACCGCCCCGGTGACGTCGTTGGGCCGGTAGGTCGTGCAACCCTTGCAGCCCAGATCGTAGGCCTGCATGTAGATGTCCTTGAAGTCGTCGAAGTCGATGCTTTCCGGCACGTTGATGGTCTTGGAGATCGAGGAATCGATGTACTTCTGCACCGCCGCCTGCATGACCAGATGGTCGTTGGGGCTGAGGCTTTGCGCGTCGACGAAGGCGTCGGTCAGCGGCGCGTCTTCGCCGCGCATGCGCTTGTAAAGGCGATAGGCGTAATCGGTGACTTCTTCCTCGCGCCGGGTGCCGTCGGGCATTAGCACGTGGCGGGTGTACTTGAAGGAAAACACCGGCTCCAGCCCCGAGGACACGTTGTCGGCAAACAGCGAGATCGTGCCCGTGGGGGCGACGGAGGTCAGCAGCGCGTTGCGGATGCCGTGCTGGGATATGGCGTCCTTCACATCCTGGTCCAGGGTCTGGATATGCTCGCCGGCCAGATAGGCGTCCCGGTCATACAGCGGGAAGGCGCCCTTTTCACGGGCCAGATCGACGGAGGCGAGATAGGCCGCGCGCTGGATCGCGCGCAGCCATTGTTCGGTCATGCGCACGGCCTGCGATCCACCGTACCGCGCCCCGCACATGATCAGCGCGTCGGCCAGACCCGTGACGCCGAGCCCGATGCGGCGCTTGGCCTGGGCTTCCTGGCGCTGAGCTTCGAGCGGGAAATTGGAGGTATCGACCACGTTGTCCATCATGCGCACGGCCGTGCGGACCAGGGTATCCAGGGCCGCGGCATCGACGCCGGCGCCGTCCTCGAACGGCCGGTCGACCAGCCGCGCCAGATTGATCGAGCCCAGCAGACAAGCGCCATACGGCGGCAGCGGTTGTTCGCCGCAGGGATTGGTGGCGTGGATGGTTTCGCAATAGTTCAGGTTGTTGCGGGCGTTGATGCGGTCGATGAAGATCACCCCCGGCTCGGCATAGGCGAAGGTGCCGCGCATGATCTTGTCCCACAGCTCCCGGGCCGGCAGGGTGCGATAGGCGGTGCCGCCGAAGGTCAGTTCCCACGGCCCGTCTTCCTTGACCGCGCGCATGAAGTCGTCGGTCACCAGGACCGACAGGTTGAACATGCGCAGTCGCCCGGGCTCCCGCTTGGCGGCGATGAAATCCTCGATATCCGGATGGTCGCAACGCATGGTCGCCATCATCGCCCCCCGGCGCGAGCCGGCCGACATGATGGTGCGGCACATGCTGTCCCACACGTCCATGAACGACAGCGGACCCGAGGCGTCGGCGCCGACGCGTTTGACCAGGGCCCCCTTGGGACGCAGGGTCGAGAAGTCATAACCGATGCCGCCGCCCTGCTGCATGGTCAGGGCCGCTTCCTTCAGGTTGTCGAATATGCCCGACATGTCGTCGGGGATTTCGCCCATGACGAAGCAGTTGAACAGGGTCACCATGCGCTCCGTCCCCGCACCGGAAATGATGCGCCCGGCGGGCAGGAACTTGAACCCGGTGAGGGCGTCCTTGAAGCGCGGCGCCCAAACCTCGGGATCGGCTTCCTTGGCCGCCAAGGCCGTCGCGACCCGGTTCCAGGTGTCGTCGATGGTCTTGTCCACGGGCCGGCCTTCCGGTGATTTCAACCGGTACTTCATGTCCCAGATCTGCTGGGAAATGGCGGCGATCGGCGCATTCGGCGTGGCAGGCGGTTGTGACACGGGCCCGTAATCCTTTGGTGATGGAAAGTTTCAATAAGTGTAGGTGGTTAGCCCCATGGGGTCAATTTTTTGTTCTCTTTATGTTTCCCACAGGCCGCACCAAAACGCCCCCAGAACGGCCCACAGGAAGGCCGCCCCGAACATAGCACTGAGCAGGCGATTGAGAAGTTTTACCCGTTTTCCACAGCGGGGCGGGGGGCGGGCAGCCAGGGATAGCGGGCGCGCTTTTCCGCCATCAGTTTGGCGCTTTCGCCCTCGACCCGGCCTTGCAGCAGGCCCAGGAATTCGCGGCGGTCGCCGCCCGGCTGGATCGGCTCCATGAACCGGATGGTGATCTCGCCGGGATACTTGAGCGCCGCCATGCGGCCCCAGAACAGGCCGGAATCGAGCGCCACCGGCACCACGGGCACGTCCGTGTCGCGGTAGATCGCGGCGATGCCCGGGTGGTAGTCGACCTTTTGATCGGGGGCCGTGCGGGTACCCTCGGGAAAGATCACGACCTGGCTGCCGCGGGCCAGGGCCTCCCGCACGCCGACCACCAGATGCTTGAGCGCCTTGGCCCCGGCCTTGCGGTCGACCACGACGCAGCCGGCCTTATAAAAGCCCCAGCCCCAGAACGGGATGCGCGTCAGTTCCTTCTTCACGACATAGACCGGATCGGGCAGCAGGACATGGAACACCATGGTGTCCCACGCACTTTGATGCTTGGAGGCGATCACGCAGGGGCCCGGCGGAATGTTGTCCAGACCCTCGGCGCGCCAACTCAATCCGACCACCCACTTCAACAGGAAGCGCACGCCGATGCCCCAGACCTTGACGATGGTCTGCATGAACTTGCGCGGGAAGATCAACGAGATCGGCACGAAGATGGAGCACAGCGTGCTCCACGGAAAGAACAGCCCCCCGAACAGGATCGAGCGGACGAGGATCATCGTCGGCCCTCTCATTTGACGATCGGGCGCCGGGGCGCGAACAGGCTCGTCACCCAATGCCGGGCGCGGGCGAACAGCCACTTATTGTATTCGGACACGATCAGGCTGGCCGTGCCGGGCCAGGCCCACCAGAACTTCTGCTTCACATGCTCGGGGAACACGGGATTGGGAATAACCTCGACCCCCGGCATGAAGAAATGGAACTCGGCCAAGGAGCGCGGCATGTGGTAGGCCCCGGTCACCAGACGCAGCGATGTGAACCCCCGCTTGGCCATCCAAACCCGCGTCTCGGCCGCGTTGCCCACGGTGTTGACGGCGTTGCCGATGCCGATGCGGGGCTCCAGGCCTTCGGGTTCGCGCTTGGAAATCTGCACCAGGCGTTCCACATCGAGCCCGTGATAAACACCCGACACGAACAACTGCCCGGCAAGATCGCGGGCCAGCAGGTCCAATCCTTCATCAAGCCGCCCGCTGCCGCCGGTCAGCACGACGATGGCATCCGTGCGGGTGCCCGGGTCCTCGACCTTCAGGGGAATGGTATCGGCGAACTGGAACAGGCCGACGCCCCAGATAATGACGACGATGACCAGCATGGCCAGCAGACGGCCCATCCCCACCGGGGTACTGCGGCGCGGGCGCCGGCTCATCAGGACATCCTCTTGAGGTTACGCATGACGGTCGACCGCGCGGTCAGCATGGCGAGCAGCGCCACGGCCACGGGAAGGAACAGGAATCCCATCGCCTTGAGCACGCCCAAGTCAGGCTTCGGCACCATTGTCGCCCCCGTTTCCAATGCCAGATAGCCGATCCCGGCCAGGGTCGGCACGGCGAGCGCCAGGCCGAGAAACCCGCCCTTGAGCCCCAGACCGAGCGCGCGCGCGGCGAACTGGCGCGCGATATAGGCGTCCTGGGCCCCGATCAGGTGCAGGACTTCGATGGCCTCGCGGTGGATGGCCAGGCCCGTGCGGGTGGTGAACACGACGGTGCCGATGGTCGCCAAGGCGATCAGGCCCAGCACGGCCCAGGCAAGAACCTGGATCACCGTGACCAGACGCACCAGCTGGCTGAGCCACACCCGGTGGTCGTCGACCGAGACCCCCGGCACGCGGGCCTGCAGTTCCTTGGCCAAGCTCTGGGCGTCCAAATCCGCATCACGGTCCACGGTGACGTCGATCAGCATGGGGATCGGCAGGTCCTGGGCCTGTCCGGTGTCGCCGATCCAGGGTTTCAGCAAGTCGAACAGGCGGTCCTTGGACAGCGTTTCGTAGCGTTCCACCCCCGGCTTGGCGGCCAGCACGGCGAGCACCTGGCCCAGGCGCTGCTCGTCCTCGCGGGCATTGGCGCCCGGCGGCACCTGAACCGACACGGTCGCGTTGAGCCCCGTGTCCCAGCGTTTGACCGCGTCGTTGAGGATCAGCATCCCGGCCAGCGCCAAGGCCGACAGGAACACCATGAAGGCGATCAGCCAGGGCAGGAATCGGCCCAGGGTATCTTCGTTCATCGGCAGGTCGGAGCGGCGGCGGAGCATATCGGTTTGCGTCAATGAATTCGGGTGAAGCCGGGGCCGGCCGACGCGGCGCCGGCGCCGATGCCCGGTTCGTCCAGGCGCAGGTCGGAAATGATTTCCGCTTCGTCCGTGTTCAGGCGCCCGTTTTCCAGGCGCATGACGGGGTGCGCCATCTGGCGCACGATTCCCAGGTTGTGGGTCGCGACGATCACGGTGGTGCCCAGCTTGTTCAGTTCCTCGAACAAATGCATCAGGCGCAGGCCCATCTTGTCGTCGACATTGCCGGTCGGTTCATCCGCCAGCAGAAGCTTGGGCCGCGTGATCACGGCCCGCGCGATGGCGATGCGCTGTTGCTGGCCGCCGGACAGGGTCGGCGGGCGCGAATTCAGATGATCCTTCAATCCGACCCAGGACAGCAATTCCTCGACGTGGCGGCGCACGTCGCTTTCCCGGGCACCCGCTACGCGCATGGGCAAGGCCACGTTGTCGAACGCCGACAGATGGTCGAGCAGGCGGAATTCCTGGAACACCACACCGACCCGCCGGCGCAAACGCGGCAATTCGCTCCGCGACATGCTGGCCACGTTGCGCCCGAACAAGGAAATCTGCCCGCGCGTCGGCCGCAGGGCCATGTAGAGAAGCTTCAGCAGAGACGATTTGCCGGCGCCGCTTTCGCCCAGAAGAAAGCGAAAGGACGATGGTCCCAGGGCAAAGGTGATGTCCTGCAGCACCTCGGGCCCCAGTCCATAGCGCAGTCCGACGTTTTCGAAGCGGACGATGCTTTCGGGATCGCTGTCTCTCACCTTTGGGGGCACCTTGATCGGGCTCTCGGGGACTTTAGGGAAAAATTCACCAATAACCGGCTATTCCCTTTAAGGAACAATGCCATGGGGCCGCGCCGGCGTCCAGGGAAGGGGCAAAAGCCCTTGGGTTTGCTTGGCTTGCTTTCCTATTTGCCGACGCATATAAAGTCCATGGGTGGAATCGGGGTAAATATGCTGGTTACCTGTCCAAATTGTCGCACGCGCTACATGCTGCAACCCGCGCAGCTTGGGCAGGGGCGAAATGTAAGGTGCTCGAACTGCAGTAATGTGTGGTTCGCCGACCCGCGTGAAGCGCTGCCCGATCCGCAGCCGGACCCCCCCCGCGCCGCGGCGCCCGCCGGTTATCCGCCCCACCAACAGATGTACGCGCAGCCGGGCCATGGCGCGGCACCCGCGCCCTATCCGCCGCAGGGCTATGCGCCGGCACAGCCCCCTGCGCCGCAGGCCGCACCGTCACCGCCCCCGCCACCGGCCCCTGAGCCGGCCCCCATGCCGCCGCCCCCGGCGCCGGAACCGGCGGACGAGCCCGATCCCATCATCGAGCCCGACAACCTGATCGAGGACGCGCAAGACGACAACGACATGGGCGTCCTGCCCAACGACATCGACGCCATGTTCGAGGATGACGACGACGACATCGAGCCGTTCGAATCCCTGATCAACAACGACGACGAGGAAGACGACCTGGACTCCATCGAGTCCCCGGACCAGATGGACGACTCGGACTACATTCCCGACGTGTTCACGGCCGAGGAACAGGATCCGGACGACGATCTGCCGAAGAAAAGCATCCTGGGCAAGGTCATCGCCGTGTTCTTCGTGCTGCTGATCGGCGGACTGCTTGCCGGCACCTTCTTCTTCAAGGACGAACTGGTCGCCAAGGTCCCGCAGCTCGACGACGTATTCAAGATGGTCGGCTTCCACCAGGTCGGCGACGGCCTGCAGATCCAGCGCGTCGAACACGCCCAAGAAACGGACAAGGGCCTGGAGGTCCTGGTCATTCGCGGTCAGATCGAGAACGTCGCCGACGGCACCCGCCCCGTTCCCATGATGCGGGCGATCCTGTTCGATTCCGAAGGGGAAACGATCCAGCACGTCGATGCGGCACCGTTGAAGAGCGAACTGGGGAAGGGCAAGACGATGTCCTTCAAGATCCGGATTCACGAACCGTCGCCGTTGCGCCGACGCATCAAGGTCATCTTCATCGACCCCAAGGACGCGGCGGCCGCACCCCAGCATTAGGCGGCGGCCCAATCCACGTCGCGGCCATTCCCGACGGAAATCAGAACTGCTTGAGCAGGCGGTCGATGTAATCGCGTTCCAGCGGCGGCCGCTGGCGTTCGCCGGAGCGCTTGCGCAGTTCGTCGAGAATTTCCCGCGCCCTGCGCATCTCCATGCGTGACGGGACGTCGACATCGCCGTCGACCGAGCCCCCGAATGCGCCGCCGGACCCTCGGCCGAACGGGTCCTGGCCGCGCCCGCGGCCTTGCTGGCCCTGCCGCCCGGGGCGCAGGCCGAGCTGCGGGCCGAACTGCTGCGCCATCTTCTGCGACATCTGGTCCTGGGATTTCTGCAGGTGGTCGAGGGCTTCCGTCTGGTTCGGCACGGCATTGTCCGGCTGGCCCTTGCCGAGGGCGCGCGACGCCTCGCGCATGGCCCGTTCGGCCTTGCCCATTTCGTCCGGAATATTGCCCAGCATTTCGTCCATCTGCAGCATCAGTTCGCCCAGGGCCCGGCGCAGCGCTTCCTGCTGGGCGCGGCCCTGCTGATTGGGATCGCCGCCCATGCCCGGGCGTGGCGTCGCACCGGGACGGGCCTGTTGCTGGCCCTGCCCTTCGCCCGGCTGCTCGCCTTGGCCCTGCTGTGGGCCCTGGCCCTCGCGCTGGAACGGCATCGGCCCTTCGGGGCCCTGTCGACCGCGCGGCGACAGGCGGTCCTGCTGGGCGCGCTGAAAGGTTTCGTCAAGCAGGCCGCGCTGGCGTTCCGTCAACTCGCGCAGCCCGTCCATCAGGCGCTTGGCCTCGGACATTTGCTGCTGTTCCTGGGGCGCCATGGCCATGCCGCGGCGGATCTGATCAAGGGCCTTCTGCAACTGGGACAGCATCTGGCGGGCCGAATCCATGGCCCCGTTCCTCGCCATTTCGCGGGCCCGGTCCAACATGTCCTGCAGATCACGGCTTTGCAGCGACTGCATGTTGGGGTCGAAGGCCGGCAGGTCCTTCAGGTCCTGGCGGGTCAGCTGTTCGGTCAGCGCCTTCAGATACTCGTCGAGGGCCTGACGCAGCTGGTCCATCAGGCGCTGGACCTCTTGGGAATCCGCTCCCTCGCGCATGGCCTGCATGACCTTGTCCTGCAGGTCCATCAACTCACGCTCGGCGACCGCGAAATCGCCGTCCTCGATGCGCAGCGCCGTGTCCCACAGAAGTTTCTGGACGCTGGCGATCTCCGTATCCTTGTCGCCGTTGTGCAGCAGGCGCGCCCCAGCCACGTTGATGGCGAGGAACACCACCGTATCGTTGAAAAAATGGTCGGGCTTGTGGAGCAGGTCTTCAAGAACTTCGACCACCTCGATGATCACATCGGGCGAAGAGTCCGACAGCTTGCGCCGCTGTTCGACCAATGCCCGCGCGACCGGATGATTGAAAGTGCGCTGCGGCAACAGGAATTTCAGATCCTCGCTGGCGCCGACCTGACCGCGACCGTCCGTGGCTTCGATGCGGCCGACGACCTCGATCCCCGCCCAGGGATGAGAACTCAGATCGTGGACGCCGACGCCCTGGGTCAGCACGGTGCCAGGCTCGGCCAGCGGCAGGGCCAGGCGCACGATCTCGTCACCGCCGGGAACGGGGCGGCCGTTGGGATGACGGATGGTCATTTCCACGGAGGCCAGACCGTAATCGTCCTTGGCCTCGAACTCGGTCTTGAAGGACGCCCGCCCGGCCTGCGACGGCTTGGCGATGAATTCCGCCGTCGGCGGCTTGTCGGCGACCACGACCAGGGGCCAGGCCGCCAGTCCCCGCCCGGCAACGGTCACGGAAATATCCTGCGTGCCCGGCGTATCGAGCAGGGTTTCCAGGCGGAAGCTGCCGGCCTCATGGCCGCTGCCGATGGGCGTGAACGGCGTTTCGAGCCCGCCCAGGATCAGGTCCGGTCTGCGCCCGACGCCGCCGACCTGGGCCAGCAGGGTCGAACCCTGAGGCACGGATATGGCGGCGTCAGCCGGCCTGTCGCCGGGTGCCGGCACCTTACCGCTACCGTTCAGTTCCAGATAAATCGGCGCCTGACGGGTATAGGCGGGCGGCGTGATCCAGATAGAAACGCTGAGTTGCTGTCCCATGGCGGCAGCCCCCAACGGGGTCACCGCGCGCATCAGGCGGCCGCCTGCATCGTTCCAGCCGACGACGATGCCGAGCACCAGCAGCACCAGCAGGGGGGCGCGGAATGCGCGCGGGTCGTGGCCCGCCACATTCGGGGACGGCGCGGCCAGCCGCATGCCGGCAATGCGCCCGGCCATGCGTTCCCGGTGGCGCTGCCACAGACGGCGCGCCAAGCGGTCGTCCATGCCGGCCAGCAGCCGGTCGTCGAGCGTTTCAAGCGGGCGGTGGTCGAAGCCGCTGTCGCCTTCCAGCCGATGGCGGGCGGCGGCGCGACTGACATGAGGCCGATTGTCCCACGCGCGGCGCAGGGTCAGGGCCAGCAGACCGGCGAAGGCGACCAGCACGATGCCGTGCAGCCAGTGCGGCAAAAGGGGAAGGATGTCGAGAAGCGCCAGGCCCATGAACAGGGCAAGGACGGCCAGCACGGGCCAAGCCAGCGGCCATAGTCTTTCAAGGAAAACGACGGCCTGCGCCAGCGGCAGCAGCAGGCGGTAGCGTAGACCCAATCCGGTGTCCGTCCGGCCGGTTGCCGGCGGCGGAGCATCCAGCATGCGGTGGGCTCCTTTTAACCTCGGGCGTTGTTCACCTGGAAATGGTAGGGCCGCCCAAGGCACCCCGCAACCCGTTTCCCACCGAAGGCCTCGAGGACCGGCGTCCGCCGGAACCCGACGGTCAGTCCATCAGCCAGGGCGGCAGCGCGTCGAAGGCCATGAATTCCTCGGCTTCGACACGACGGCGAACCACCGCGTGGTCACCGCCCGACACCAAAACCTCGGGCACCAGGGGCCGGCCGTTGTAGGTCGAGGCCATGACGGCCCCATAGGCACCCGCGGACCTGATCGCCAAAAGATCGCCCGGCTTTACGGCGGGAAGATGGCGTTGCACGGCAAATGTATCACCGGTTTCGCAGATTGGTCCAACGACATCGACGGGATGGCGTTCGGCATCCGCCGCCGGCTCCGTCACGGGAACAATGGCATGGTAGGCGTCGTAAAGGGCCGGGCGGAGCAGGTCGTTCATGGCCGCGTCGACGATGACGAAGCGGCGGGTCGAACCGTCCTTGGCATAGAGCACGCGGGTCACCAGCACGCCCGCGTTGCCCGCGATCAGGCGCCCCGGTTCGACCGTGACATGACAGCCCAGCGGCCCGACGATGTCCTTGACCATGGCGCCATACTCGGCGGGCGGCGGCGCCTGTTCGTCGTTATAGGGAATGCCGAGCCCGCCGCCGAGGTCGAGACGGCGGATGTCGTGGCCCTGCGCGCGCAGGCCGAGCGCCACGTCGCGCAACCGCTCATAGGCGCGGCGGTAGGGTTCCAGATCAAGCAGCTGCGAGCCGATATGCACGGCGATGCCGCCGGCGTCGATGCCCGGCAGGTCGCGCGCCCGGGCATAGACCTCGGGGGCGCGGTCCCAATCGATGCCGAACTTGTTTTCCGCCCGGCCGGTGGTGATCTTGGCATGGGTCTTGGCGTCGACGTCCGGGTTGATGCGGATCGCGACATGGGCGGTCACGCCCTTGCCGGCCGCGACTTCGGACAGGGCGA
Organism: Rhodospirillaceae bacterium; assembly: GCA_002706405.1. GTDB lineage: Bacteria > Pseudomonadota > Alphaproteobacteria > Rhodospirillales > Casp-alpha2 > UBA1479. The sequence goes on from PALN01000045.1 coordinate 93,677, forward strand.
CCAGTTCCGGTTCGGACTCCACGTTCACCTGATAGATGCCGGCGTCCAACGCCTGGGCCATTTCGGTCTGGGTCTTGCCGACGCCGGAAAACACGATCTTCGACGGCGGCACGCCGGCCTTGAGCGCGCGCATCAATTCGCCCCCGGAGACCACGTCGGCCCCCGCCCCCAGCTGTGCCAGGGTCTTGATGACGGCGACGTTGCCGTTGGCCTTGACCGCGTAACAGATGGTGTGGTCCAGCCCCGCCAGCGCGTCGTCGAACGCCCGGAAATGGCGTTCGAGCGTCGCCCGCGAATAGCAATAGAACGGCGTGCCGATCTGGTCCGCCAGATCGGCAAGGTTCACGTCCTCGGCTGACAGCAGCCCGTCTTTATAGGTGAAATGATCCAAGGGTCGATTTCCGGTTTTCGTTCAGCGGCGCGCCCGATGGGACAGGCCCGGCTATGTTATCGGGTGCGGTTCGGGATCGTGTCCAGCTTGAGGAACTGACTCCGGTCCAGGGGTTCAGCCTTATCCTCGGCCGGTTTGGCCGGCACGGGCCCACGCTTTTCCGGCGGGGCATAAGGATAGTCGTGGGGAAATTCCGAGCCCGGCGGATGCTTCGGCTGATTCTTGCGCCCACAGGCCGTCAATCCGGCGACCGTCAGGCCGGCAAGAAACGTCGAAAAAAACTGTCTGCGTGTCATCGCGTCCGATCTTCCCGAATGTCCACCCGCGTTCCGGCCCTTAATCCAGGAACCGGCGGCGCGCGTCCTTGGCCTGGGCGCGCACGTTGTCCGGCGCCGTGCCGCCATAACTGGTCCGGCTGGTCACGGAGTTTTCGACGCCGAGCACCGAATATACGTCCTCGGTAATGGCCGGGTCCACTTCGCGCATGTCGGCGATGGTCAGACCTTCCAGTTCGCAACCCTTGGCTTCGGCCATGGCGACCAGCGAGCCGGTCACATGGTGGGCCTTGCGGAACGGCATGCCCAGCACCCGCACCAGCCAGTCGGCGAGGTCGGTTGCGGTGGAAAAGCCGCGGGACGCGTCGGCCGCCATGCGGTCCTTGTTGAACTTCAGATCGCGCACCATGCCCGCCGCGGCCGCCACGGCCAGGGCCACGTTGTCGGCGGCGTCGAACACCGCTTCCTTGTCTTCCTGCATGTCCTTGCCGTAGCTCAGGGGCAGGCCCTTCATGACAATGACCAACCCCTGGAAGGCCCCCGCAATACGCCCGACCTTGGCCCGTACCAGTTCGGCGGCATCGGGATTGCGCTTCTGCGGCATGATCGAGGATCCGGTCGAAAAGGCATCCGTGAACTGCGCGAAGCCGAACTGCTGCGAGCACCAGATCACCATTTCCTCGGCAAAGCGCGACAGATGCATGGCGCAGATCGCGCCGGCCGAGAGGGTCTCGAGGATGAAATCACGGTCCGAGACGGCGTCGAGC
>PALN01000046.1 GCA_002706405.1 Rhodospirillaceae bacterium
GCGGTATCGGCACGCAGGTACACTATATCCCGGTCTACCGTCATCCCGTGCACCGCGACCTTTGTGCCGACGCGGCACGCGAGTTTCCCGAAGCGGAAGCCTATTACGCCGAATGTCTGACACTGCCGCTTCACCAGGGCATGCGCGACGAGGACGCACAGCGGGTGGCGACGGCGGTCAGGGAACTTCTCGGCGCATGACAACTGCCGTCATCGTCCAGGCCCGCATGGCATCGACCCGGCTGCCGGGCAAGGTCATGCTACAGGCCGCCGGGCGAACATTTCTTGATTGGTGCCTGACCCGCTGCTTGGCAATTCCCGATGTGGACGTCGTTTGCTGCGCCACCGTGGATCGCCCCGATTGCGACGAGCTGGCCGCCGAAGCGGCACGCATCGGCGCCCATGTCTACCGCGGCGACCAAACGGACGTTCTCGGCCGCTATCTTGCGGCGGCACGGGAGATCGGCGCGGATGTGGTTTTGCGGGTGACCAGCGACTGCCCGCTCGTCGAACCTGCTCTTTGTGCCGAGGTTCTATCCGTCCGGAAACGGCTTGGGGTCGAATATGCCTGTAACAACATGCCGTCCTCATGGCCGCACGGGCTGGATTGCGAGGCCTTCACCATGGACGCCCTGGCCGCCGCCGCCGCGATCGCCGACAGCGACGAAGAGCACGAACACGTCACGCCGGGGCTGCGGACGCGGTCGGAATTTTCCCGCGCCTGCGTGGCCGGGCCGGGCGGGGATTGGGAACGCCTTCGCCTGACATTGGACACGGACGCGGACTTGGTGTTTCTGCGAGAACTGCTGGCCGTGCTGCCGACCGCCGACGCGACCTTGGCGGAGGTCGGGCAATGCCTGACGGCGCGACCCGACCTATTGGCGGCCGGCCTCCATCCCGCCGGCCAATGCCGGGTTCAGGCCGCGGCAGAGACCGTCGTCCCCGCCGCCGTCGCGGCCAGCCTGCCCGAACTACAGCCGATCTGAAACCGGCAGAATCGATAATGACAGACCGCCGCAGCGTACTTTTCGTCATGGAAGGCGGCACCGGCGTTGGTCTTGGGCATGTCGAACGCTGCCGGGTGCTTGCGGACATGCTGGCGGACCGGGGACACGTCGTCTCCGCCGCGTTGCGGGGGCCACGCGGTCTGTTGACCGTGCGCGGTTGGCCCCAGTCCGGCGCCGTGATAGAGGCGGACGCAGCAAGCGAGCCGGAGGCGGATGCGGCAATTCAGGCATTCGCGGAGGCCCTCTCGCCCGACTGGGCATGTATCGACGGTTACGTGCTGGCCGCCTCCGGATTGGCCAGTCATCTGCGTGAGCAGGGGGCGCGCGTCCTAATGTTCGAGGACCTAGCGGGCGCCGTGTCCGACATGGATGCCGATCTAATCGTCAATCAAAGTGCCGGCGCCGAGACGTCCCAGCCGGGGCACCGCATACAGGGGCCAAGCGCGGCGCTGGTTGATCCGGCCTTCCCAGCACAGGCGCAAGGTCGCCAGATCAAGGAGCGGGCCGAGCATATTCTGATCACCTTCGGCGGGGCCGACCCCACGGGGCTTTCCCGCAAGGTTTTGAACCTGCTGGACGCGGTCGACCGCCCCGGCCTGATCATCGACCTGGTGGTCGGACCTTATTTCAAGGACCGTGGCCCTTTCACCAGCCGTCATCGGCTCATCGTTCACGAAGCTCCGGTCACCTTGGCGCCGTTCATGATGGCGGCCGACCTGATGATCACCACGGCAAGCACAACCTGCTGGCAGGCCGCCGCCGCGGGCCTACCGATGATGGCCGTTCATGCCGTCGACAATCAAGCCGCCCTGGTCGAGACCTTGCGACGGGATCAGGCCGCTGTCGTGTGTTCCGGGTCGGACATTGACGGCGACGCGGAAGGTTTCGTCGACCACGTACGAGTGCTCATCGACGACGCGCACCTGCGGCAACGCCTGTCGACGGCGGCGCGGCGGCTTGTTGACGGACGGGGCGCGGCCCGGATCACCCGCGCCATGGGGCTATGAGCAAAGCGCCATATCGCTGGCCGACCCGCCGCCTTGCAGGTATAAGATCGACCGCTTTGGAAGGCGTTCCCGGCAGAGTTCACGCTTTTAAAACAACGCGCTGAAAGGATTGACCGATGTCGAATAATGTCAGGTTCAAGCCGCTTGCCGATGGGTTTTCGACGGACCCGTTCCCGCATTCAATTGTCGAGAACTATGCGGAGGAGTCCTTCATGGCGGAAGTCCTCCGCGAAATGGAAGCCTTTGAAGCCACCGTTCGCGTTCCCCAAAACGAGGTCTTCAATCCCTGTTTCGACCCTCTTGAGGACCCGCGCCTTGCCGAGTATCCGGCGACCATGGCGTTGTTCGAACATTTGGGATCGGAAGAGTTTTTCGCGGAGATGACGTCGATTCTGGCGCCTTACGTTGACGGCCGGCTCGATATCTCAGTCGAGGAGATCAGCGCCATCAGCCGCGATCCGAAAAAACGCGACAATTTCGTCAAGCTGAGCGGACCCGGTGATTCCTATCAAGTCCGCCGGGTTCATCGCGACAACCCGAGGGGTATATACAATTTCTTGTTCTACGCGCGCCTGCCCAATGATTATTCGACGGGCGGCAATCTGCTGTTTCACCTTTACGAAGGCCGGGCGCCTGGCTGGAAGGCCGCGCTGCGCCGCAAGTTGACCGGGCATGAATTGAAACTGATCAAATCCGTCGAATACAAAGCCAACACCATGGTCGTGTTCATCAACGGCTGGGATAGCTTCCACGAAGTCTCCATGCGAAAGAACGCCAAGGTATCGCGCATCGTCTTTTCCGGCGGCCTGTCGGCGGACCGGCCGGTGTGCTGATCGAAGCCGCGGATTGATCCGCCTGCCGGCGCAAATCCCACATCAAGAATATAGGCACCATGACCGCCCGGGTTTTCATTTCCACCATCCCATTCGGCGCGATCGACCCTCAACCGGTCGACGCGTTAACCGCGGCCAATTTGGATTTTCGGATCAATCCGCTGGGCCGCCGGCTGCAGCCGGAGGAGGTTGCCGACGCCATCGGCAACAGCGAGATCGTGATCGCCGGAACGGAACCGATCACCGCGGAGGTGATGGCTGCCTGCCCGAATCTTCGCGCGATCTGCCGGGTCGGCATCGGCCTGGATAATGTCGATCTTCTGGCCGCACGAGAACGAAACATCGCCGTGTCCTATACACCGGACGCACCCTCGGCGGCCGTCGCCGAACTGGCCGTCGGCCTTATGCTTGATCTTTCCCGCCATATCTCGCGCGCCGATCACGAGATCCGCAACGCCCATTGGCAACGCAACGCGGGACGCCGGCTGGCGCAGTCGACGGTGGGCGTGGTCGGGGTCGGGCGGATCGGCGGCCGCGTCATTCGCCATCTGAACGGCGGATTTCCCGGGGTACGCATCCTGGCCAACGACCCCGTGCGCAATCCGGATTTCGACGATGCGGTGACCTGGACCGATCTGGATGCCATCTATGAACAGTGCGACATCATCAGCCTGCACGTGCCGTTGACGCTGGAGACACGCGGCATCATCGGCGCCGCCGAACTTTCGCGCATGCGACCCGATTGCATTCTCGTCAACACCGCGCGGGGCGGGATCATCGATGAACGGGATCTGGCGACGGCGCTGAAGGACAAGCGCATCGCCGGCGCCGCCCTCGACGTTTTCGAGACGGAACCCTACACAGGGCCGCTCACCCAATTGGACAACGCCGTGCTGACCTGTCATCTGGGCTCGATGACGCGGGATTGCCGGGCACGCATGGAAATCGAAGCGACGGACGAGGCGATCCGGTATTCTCGAAATGCACCCTTCAGGAACCCGGTGCCTGAGTCGGAATACGAACTTGCCGCAAACATGATGGAGGCAAAATGAAGATCATTGTGACCGGCGGATCCGGGTTCCTCGGAAGCCATGTCGCCGACGCCTTGACGGCGGCCGGGCATGACGTGACGATCTTCGACATGAAGCCGTCCCCCTATATCATCGAGGGGCAGCGCATGATCGTTGGGGATATTACCGACGAACAGGCTGTGCGTAACGCGGTGGCGGGCCACGACGTGGTCTATCACATGGCCGCCCAAGCCGATATCAGCGAGGCCATGAACAACCCGGCAAATACGGTCCGGGTCAATATCATGGGCACCCTCCACGTGCTTGAGGCGGCGCGCCAGGAAAACCTGAAACGGATCGTCCTGGCCAGTTCAATCTACGTCTACAGCAGCCAGGGATCATTCTACAGGACCTCGAAACAGGCGAGCGAACTGCTTGTCCAGGATTACCATGAGCGGTTCGCGCTTCCTTATACGATCCTGCGCTTCGGGTCGCTGTACGGGCCGCGGGCAACCGAGACCAACACGGTCCATCGCTTGATCGTGGAAGCCCTGAGCAACAGGAAAATGTCCTATTCAGGCACCGGCAAGGAAGTGCGTGAATACATTCATGTCCTGGACGCGGCGGCCGGTTCCGTCGATATCCTCGCGCCGGAGTATGAAGGCGAGATCATTCACCTCACCGGCCACGAACGCATCAAGACCCGAGAGATGCTGGAGATGATTTCCGAAATCGCCGGCGGCGACGTGGCCGTGGAAACGGGAAACGGATCAATCGTCGGACATTACGTACAAACCCCGTACAGCTTTGTCCCTCGGCTGGGAAAGAAACTCGCTCGATCAACCTATATTGACCTGGGATTGGGCCTACTTGAGTGCATGAACACGATCAGTCAACAAAACAACGGCGGCAACGGAGTTACCGAAGAATGATTTGTGCAATCCTAATTGGTCGCGAAGGCTCGACCGGGTTTCCCGGCAAGAATATCTATCCCATCCTCGGCCGGCCGTTGGTTGCCTATCCTCTGATGGCGGCGCAAAAGGCACCAAGCATCGAGCGCATCTACATCTCGACCGATTCACCCAAGTTGAAAGAGATCGGCGCGGAATACGGCGCCCGGATCATTGATCGGCCCGACCATCTGTGCACCAAGGCCGCGCTCGGCGAACACGCCTATCAACATGCCCATCAGGTTATCTCGGCCGAACTGGCCGAAGAGGGAAAGACGCCCGAGCTCTATGTTCTCTTGATGGCGAACGCCCCGACCGTCACCGCGGATATTCTGGAGACGGGGATTGACGTTCTGCGCCGCAATCCCGACTACGATTCCGCGGTCACCGTGTCCTGCTACAACATGTGGAGCCCGCTGCGCGCCCGGCGCGAAGACGAGAACGGCCTGCTTCAGCCCTTCGTGCCGTTTGAAACCTTCGGCGACCCGAAAACGCTCAATTGTGATCGGGATTCCCAAGGCGACGTGTGGTTCGCCGATATGGGGGCCTCCATCGTGCGGCCGAAAAACCTCGACGACCTGGAGAGCGGCCTGAAGCCGCAACAATGGATGGGGCAAAAGATTTATCCGCTGAAGCAGGAAGGCGGCTTGGACGTCGATTACGCCTATCAGATGCCGCAGGCTGAATACTATCTGCGAAAACTCGGGTTCACGGACTCGGGTGGATGACCAGTCTGACGACCCTCGACGGTTACACATGCGAGATCTGCGGCGGTGAGCGGTTCCTGCCGGTGACCCTGGATTCCTACGTAATGCCGACCCGGTCCAGCAACCCGGCGATCAACGATTTCGTCAATCACATTTGCGACGGCTGCGGCGTCATCACGCCCTGGCCGCAACCGGACATCGACCGGCTGGCCGCCCATTACAACAGCGCCTACCGCAAGGACGCCTACGACATCGAAACCGAAACAGGCCTGCTGCGCCTGCCGATCCAGATTCCCTGGAGCGGGGTCAGCTTCCTTCGGTTCAAGCCTTTTTACGACGCCGTCGTCCGTAACCGTGCCGCCTACCCCGACCTCACGCCCGGACCGGACGACGCCATGATCGATTTCGGTGCCTATCAGGGAATGTTCTTGCATGCGGCCATGCAGGCCTGGGGGTGCACCGGGATCGCCTACGACTTCAACGAATCGGGTATCGAGTTCGCCCGCAAGGCTTTGGACATGCCGGATTCCCGTGTGGCGCAGGACATCTATACGGATACCTTCGCCCAACGGGCCCGCTTCGCCGTATTGATCCATGCCTTTGAACATTTACAGCATCCCGGCCGGTTTCTCGCCCATCTGCGCGACAATGTTCTGCTGCCCGGGGGATGGCTTTATATAGAAGTTCCCAATGCCTTCGGCTTTTCCCTGGCCGACCCAACGCACTATTTCACCTATACCCAGGACTCGCTCGCCTACCTGCTGACCAACAACGGGTTTGAGGTCGCCGATATTTGGATCGGCAACTATCCCCTTTTGCAGGACAAACCCTGGTCGAACCCGGAACAGAATATCTACGCCCTTTGCCGCGCCAATCCGGACGTCGCGACCGCACCGCTGTTGGCGGTCAACGCCGCCGCGGTTCACCGGGAGTTGCGCCGTTCCTTCCGCCGGCATTCGCTGCGTTACGTAATAGGGCGCGCGCGCCATTTGGCCTATCACGCCAGCCGGCTGCCCGCTCATTTCCTGCACTTCATCAGGCGCGACTTGTTCGGATAAGGTCGAAACCTCATTCCCATGCCCGATTTCGCGATTTCCAACATTACCCTACCGGCGCATGACCACTGCGGCTACTTCCCGGCTTTGGCCGACATGGGCTTTACCGGCCTGGAAGTCGCGCCAAGCCGTGCCTGGCCCGACACCTGGGGCGGGCTCGGCCACGCCGACGTCGAGACCTACCGCAAGGCCGCCGAGACCGCGGGACTTTCCGTGACGGGCCTGCATTCCCTGTTCTTCGACCAGCCGGCGCTGTCCCTGTTCGGTGATCCGGAAACCCGCAAACGAACCGGTGATTTTCTGGTCCATCTTTCGTCACTGTGCCGAGACCTGGGAGGGCGTGTCCTGGTTTTCGGATCGCCGTCGGCGCGGCGCCGGGGCCCCCTGTCCGAGGCGCAGGCGGCGGACATGGCCGTCGATTTCTTTCAAGACTGTCTAGACCGGATCCGCGATCACCGCACATTGCTGTGCCTGGAGCCGCTCGGCCCGACGGATACGGATTTCTGCAACTCCATCGCCTCGATATTAAATCTGCGGGATCGGGTGGGCCGATCCAACATGCGCACTCAGATCGATGCCCGCGCCGTGACGGCGAACGGTGACGTCACCGACACGGCGTTCGATGCCGTTCGGGATACCCTGGTCCACGTCCATGCGAATGCCCGGGACCTGGGTGAATTGACGGCATCCGACGGTGACGACAATGCAAGGATCGGCCATCAACTGAAGCGAATCGGCTATAAAGGGTTCGTGTCGCTGGAACAGCGCATGATCGGCGACGACGACCCCTTGGCCGCCGTCGCGCGAAGTTTGCAAGTGATGGAAAAGGCATACCGATGACAGAATGGCGGAAACCCGATTGGGAGCCCCGTGTCGGCGCCGGCTTCCGGGTTCTGGTCGCGGGCGCCAGCGGCGGCATCGGCCGGGCCACGGTCGACATGCTGCAACGAAGCCCGGGGGCGGTGATCGGCGTTCACGGCCGCGATGCCGCCAATCTGCCGGCCGGCCCCAACATCCATCCCGTGGTCAGCGCCGCATCCAGTGCCGACGACGCCGAAGCCATCGTCGGGGATTTCGTCAACGCCGTCGGCGGCATCGACGGTTTGGTCGTGCTGACCGGCGGCATCGCCAACCCCGGACACTGGCGTGACCAGGATGCGGATGACTGGCGCCACGACATCGACCTGAACCTCAGTTTGCCGTTCTTCCTTGCCCGTGCCGCCATGCGCCATATGGGCGACGGCCCCGGGCGCATCGTGCTGAACGGCACGGAATCCTCATTGCACGGCGGCAGTCCGACATCTCTTGCCTATGGCGTGGCCAAGCATGGCGTGGAATGCCTGGTAAAAGGTATGGCACGCGAGGGCGCGGCCAACCATATTACCGTCAACGGCATTCGCTTCGGGTACATCGACAGCGGGTTCCACGCCCGCTGGCAGAATCAAACGGCGGACCAACACGCCCGGCGCGTCGCCATGATACCGCTCGGCCGGGCCGGTCAGGTCGATGAGGCGGCCGCGCTGATCGTGTATCTTCTGTCCGGTTACGGCGCGTTCATCACCGGTCAGATGATGTCGCTCACCGGGGGCGACTGGCTTTGAGCGCCCGACGTCAATAACACACAACCCGTAGGAACCGATCCAGCATGGAACGCCCTCCCCGCGACATCTACGTTAAATCGAACAGCTTTGAGACCTTGGCCGGGCATCTGCCCGGTGGCGAGGAGGCCCTACATCGGATCGCCGATCTGATGACGCGCCTGCCGGAAATGGACCTGCCGCCGGACCGCCTGGCGGTTGTGGACAAGGCCTGTCGGGCCTTGACCGGCGACGCCACCGAGGGAGAGCCGACCTTCGAGCTGAAGGTGCACATCTGCGAGGAAATCCGCCATATCAGCGACGCCGACCTGGCGCGCTATCTGTTCTACCGGTATCGCTATGACGTCTATCCGGAAATCAAACGGATCGATGCGTTTCCGCCCTGCGTGCAAATCGAACCGACGTCGATCTGCAACTACCGCTGCGTGTTCTGCTATCAGACCGATAAGTCGTTCACCCAGGGGCGACACGGCCATATGGGCATGATGTCCCTAGATACCTTCAAGTCGGTCGTCGATCAGATCGAAGGCGAGGTCGAGGCCGTGACCTTGGCCTCTCGCGGCGAGCCCCTGATGTGCCGCGGCATCGGGGACATGCTTTCCTATCTGGAAGGCAAATTCCTGGGCCTGAAGATGAACACCAATGCCTGGTTTCTGACCGAAGATTTAGCCCATCGAATTCTGCAGACCGGATTCAACACCCTGGTGTTTTCCGTGGATGCCGCGGAACCGGAACTTTACGCGCGCCTTCGGGTCAACGGGCAGCTTGAACGGGTTCTTGCCAACATCAAGATGTTCGCCGAAATCCGGCGAAAGCACTATCCGGACAGCCAGATCATCACCCGCGCCTCGGGCGTGCATTTCTCCGACGAGCAGGACTTTTCCGAGATGCAGGGGTTCTGGTCGGAATACGTCGATCAGGTCGCCTTCGTCGACTACAACCCCTGGGAAAACGTCTACGACACCCCGCCCCGCGACATCACCACCCCCTGTTCCGATCTGTGGCGGCGAATGTTCATTTGGTGGGACGGCAAAGCCAACCCCTGCGACGTGGACTACAAATCGCACCTTTGCGCGGGCACCGTCGACACGACCGATATCAGCGCGATCTGGCGGGGAGAGAGTTATCAGCGCTTGCGCGACCAGCATCTGGCCGGGAATCGCCAAGCCGTCGCGCCCTGCGCCAGTTGCGCGGTCATTTGAAGCAAAACGGTGACTGTTAATTTCACCGATCCGCCATGACCATCACCCTCATGACCTTCAAGGCGGCGATGTCGATGCCGGCCAAGCGGCTGACGGCGATCGGCGCCACGACCGTTGTTTATCTGGGCGGTAATTTCACCGAGTTTGTCCGTCTGCGAGAGCGCCTTCCGGAGGGAGCGACGGTCGTCGAACCGGGCCCGCGCCTGAATGAAATCGGCCATGAGATCACCCGAGACATCATCGACCTGGACGCCCAAACCGTTCCCGGCGCCGTAAATCCGCTGTGGTGGCAGGCCAGCGACCTGGCGGACAGGGGCCCTTATGCCACGGACCTTTTGGCCGGGGCGGCGCGCTATATCTATTTCATGGAATGCCTGAAAGACGGACGCGACCGGCTGATCGTGGTCGAGGATTGGTGGTTTGCCGACAAGGTCGCCGCGGCGGCGCGGCGAAACGGTTTCGCCGTCCGGTTCCCCGAGGGACGCGGCCCGCGCCGCCCGGTTCGTATGGCCATGGCCGCCGTCCGGCAAGGAATCCGCATCGCCCGACAAATTCTTCCCCGGTTCCTGCTCGACATCAAAAAGCAGGTTTGGATAAGACGGTTCCGGCGCGATCACCCGGCCCCGTTCCCCGCCTTGCGCGATGTCGATGTCGTCGTTTTTCTATGGGCCGGGCCAGCCACGTTTCCCACCGGCGGGCCGCTTGAAAAGGATGTCTACCTGGGGCGCCTGCCGACCATCCTGGGCGACGCGGGGATGCGGGTCGCCTATGTCGCCCTATCGATCAGCTGGGTGAACGACTATCGGAAAATTCTCGCCGGCACCGCGCAGGCGTCGGAGCCGGTTTTTTTCCTCGAAGATTTTCTCACCCTTGGTGACGTCATCGCCTCCAGTCTGAAGAACTGGGCCTTGTTCGCCCGGATCCGACGGCGGTTTACGGCAGGCGGCCATGATCTGACGCCCGTTCTCAGGGCCGAACTGCGGCGCGAGGCCGCGACCGCGCGACCGGCGTTCTCACGCCGGTTCGCCCGTGTGGCGGAACGCCTGGCAAAGGCCGGGGCGGCGCCGAAGGCCGTGGTCATGCCCTATGAAAACCAACCCTGGGAGAAAGTTCTTCGTCACGGCCTGCGCCAGCATCTCAAGGGCAGCCGGTCCGTTTGTTACTTCCATCCGCCAAGCCGTGACTTGTACCTGAGCTTCCTGCCGAGCACGCGGGACCTCGCCAATGATGCCATTCCCGACATGTTGATTACCTTGGGAGACCATGCGGCGGAATGGTTTCGCCGTCATGGTTTCCCCGCCGAACGTCTGTCCGTCGGCGGCGCCTTACGCTATGACGGCATGCTCGACGGCCCGCCCCCCACCCGCGATGGCGCGCCGACCCGGCCGTTTACCGTGCTTTGCGCGACGACCATCGAATACGACGCGACCTTCGACTTGGTCGAATCGACCCTGCGCGCCATGGCCGACATGGACGACTGCCGGCTGATCGTCAATTTTCACCCCATCGCCGACCGTCCGTTTCGCGACAACATTATCGCGTTCATCGAAAAGCGGCGGCCGGAAACCCTCGACATCACCTATTCCGATGATCGGATCAACGGTCTGATCGCCGAAGCGGATGTCCTGGTCTACAACAACTCCGCGTCCTGCATCGAGGCCCTGACCCAAGGATGTCCGGCCTTGTTCGTCCATCGCAATATCGGGCTGGATTACGATTGCCTCCCCGACGCTATCGCCTCGCGCCACCATGGCGGAGCGGATCTGCGACGCGCCCTCGAGGCCGCGCGGAACGGAACGCTCGACCAGCCCGCCGGCGCGGCGGCACGGCATCTGTTGCGCGCCATTCTCGGAGACGTCAAACCGGACGTCTTCATCAACGCAATTGAGGCCCGTCAGGCCCCGGCCAGCACCGGCGGGACCGCGGCGCCTCATCCCGTTCACGGTTCAAAGTGAAGGAACCCCGGCCCATGAAAACCGTCATCCTTTGCGGCGGCAAGGGGACGCGCATTCGCGGCGTCGCCGATGACCTGCCCAAGCCCCTGATCCCCATCGGTCCCTATCCGATTTTGTGGCACATCATGCAAAGTTACGCCGCTGCGGGTCATAAGGATTTCGTCCTGTGCCTGGGGTACAAAAGCGGCGCGATCAAGGATTTCTTCCTCAATTACCGGACCCGGGTCGCCGATTTCACCATCGATTTCGCCCAGGATCGCGCCCTCGAATTCCACGGCTTCAGCGACGAGATCGACTGGCGCGTGACCATGGCCGAAACCGGTGAGGACACGCTTACCGGATCGCGGATCAAGCGCATCGAACCCTATATCGGCGACGACGAAACCTTCATGCTGACCTACGGCGACGGCGTTTCCGATATCGACATCGCGGCCCTGGTCGATTTTCACAACGCCCACGGTAAGCTGATGACCGTTTGCGGCGTGCGCCCGCCGGGCCGGTTCGGCGAAATGGACGTGGATGCCGTCGGCGCCGTCACCGAATTCAACGAAAAGCCCCAGGCCACGGGCGGGCGCATCTCGGGCGGCTTCTTCGTTTGCAATCGCGGCGTCTTCGATTATCTGGACGCCGGGCGCGACGACGAAGTGCTGGAGACGACCCCCATGCGCCGCCTAGCCGCCGACGGCGAGATGATGATGTATAAGCACGACGGTTTCTGGCAATGCATGGACACCTACCGCGACTTCGCGCTGTTGAACGAGTTGTTCGATGCCGGCACGGCGCCCTGGCTGGCGGGTCGCTGACACCATGGCCGATTTTCCCATTTTCAAAGGCCGCCGCGTCCTGGTCACCGGATCGACCGGCTTCAAGGGAAGCTGGTTATGTACCTGGCTTGCCGACCTGGGCGCCGAGGTCACGGGCCTGGCCTTGCCGCCGCAGGCGGATGCGCCGCTGTTCGACCAACTGCGCCTGGCCGAACGCATCGACCAACACGACATCGACATCCGCGACTTCGGCGCCGTCGCCGCGCTGCTCGACCGAACGCAGCCCGAGGTGATCATCCATCTGGCGGCCCAGGCCCTGGTTCGGCGCAGCTACGCCGAACCGTTGGAGACCTTCCACACCAACGTCTCGGGCGGCATCAATTTGTTGGAAGCCGTGCGGCTGACTCCGTCGGTAAGCGCCCTTGTGTTCATCACCTCCGACAAGTGCTACCGCAACATGGAGTGGGAACGCGGATATCATGAGGACGACCTGCTCGGCGGACCGGATCCCTATTCCGCTTCCAAGGGCGCGGCGGAACTTGTGTTCACCGGCTATCAGGAATCCTTCTTCCGCGGCCGCGACGGGCTGGTCGCCACGACCGCCCGGGCCGGCAACGTCATCGGCGGCGGCGACATGTCGGCGGACCGCATCGTGCCCGACTGCATCCGCGCCTTGCGGGCCGGCAATGCGATCATCGTCCGCAATCCGGTGGCGACTCGGCCGTGGCAACATGTCCTGGAACCCCTGTCGGGATATCTGACCTTGGCGGCGCGGCAACTTGCCGGTGACACCGCGATCGCCGGCGCTTGGAATTTCGGCCCCGATCCGGAAAACGTCCGTCCCGTCCGGGAACTGGCGGAGACGGCGGTCGATGTGTGGGGCAGCGGCACGGTGCGGATTCAGCAAGACCCGAACGCGCCACATGAAGCAACCCTGCTGATGCTCGACAGCACCAAAGCGAAACGCGATCTCGGCTGGCATCCGCGCTGGGACTTCACGACCGGCGTGACCCGCACCATCGAATGGTACAAGGCCTGCGACGGCGGCGCCGACCCGATCGACCTGTGCCGCCGACAGATCGCCGAATACGAAAAGGCCGCCGGATGACCCCGTCCGCGATCCACGACGTCATCGTCACGCCGCTGAAGATCATCGCCGACGACCGGGGGGCGGTGATGCACATGCTGCGCGCCGACGCGCCCCATTTCCGTTCCTTCGGGGAAATCTATTTCTCGGCCGTTAATCCGGGCGCCGTGAAAGCCTGGAAACGTCACCGGGAAATGACGCTCAACCTCGCGGTGGTTCAAGGCAGGCTCCGCCTTGTCCTGTTCGACGACCGCGCCGACAGCCCGAGCCGGGGCCATCTCCAGGAAATCGTCATGGCACCGTCGGCAGCCGACACTTATGTTCTGGTCACCGTCCCGCCAGGCCTGTGGACCGGGTTCACCTGCGAAGGCGAGACACCGGCGTTGATGGCCAACTGCGCCTCGATCCCCCACGATCCGGGCGAGGCCGACGGCTTGCCGCAGGACACGGACCGCATTCCCTATCGATGGCGATGACGGACAGCCCCTGCCCGACCGCGGTCGTCACCGGCGCCAGCAGCTTCGTCGGCGTTCATCTGGCCTGCGCCTTCGCCGCTGACGGATATCAGGTCATCGCCACCCACAGCCGCCCGCGCGCCGACTATGACGGCATCCAGGCCCGTCGCCTGGACCGGGCGGCGGAATGCTGCCGGCTGACGCAACTCGATCTCACGGCGCCCGGCGCCCTTCGCGCCCTGGCCGAAAAGACGTCACCGCGGGTGTGGGTCCATCATGCGGGATACGCAACCAATTATGCCTCACCCGATTACGACATGGCGCGCGCCAAGGCCGTGAACGTCGCGCCGTTGCACGATCTGTTCGCGGCCCTGTCGGGTACCGGCGCCGGTGTGCTGATCACCGGTTCGTCGGCGGAATATTCAGACGGCGACGCGGCGGACCGGGAAGACGATCTCTGCCGGCCGTCGCTGCCGTACGGACAGTCGAAGCTCGCGGAAACCGATACGGCGCGGCGCTTGTCCGAACAGTTCGCCGTGCCCTGCCGGGTCGGCCGCCTCTACATTCCGTTCGGACCGCTCGACAATCCACGCAAGCTGCTGGCGGAAACGGTCACGGCCTTGTCCGCCGGCCGGCCGGTCGATCTGTCACCCTGCACGCAGCGCCGGGACTTCATCGGCATCGGCGACGTGACGCGGGCTTGGCGGGCCCTGGCCGGCGACCTGAAGCGCGGCGGGTTCGATATCTTCAACATCTGCGCGGGCGAGGCGATTGAGCTGCGATACTTGTTGATCTCCGTCGCCCGGGCGCTGAACGCGGATCCGGCCTTGCTGCGTTTTGGCGCCCGCGCCATGCGGCCCGGCGAGCCGACGATCTCGTTCGGCGACAACGCCAAGGCGCGGCGCCTGCTGGACTGGACGCCCCGGCCCCTGGAAACCGCCTTGAACGAAGACCTGGTCGCCACCGACGGCCGCCTGTCCACCGGGACCTCCACATGACCGCGCCCCGCGTCTCCGTGCTGATGTCGGTGCTGAACGGCGAGGCCTATCTTGGCGACGCCATCGATAGCATTCTCGGCCAAACCTTCCCGGACTTTGAATTCATCATCGTCGACAATGGGTCGACGGACCGCACGGCCGCCATCATCCGCGGCTACGACGACGCCCGCATCGTTCCCGTCACCAATCGGCAGACCCTTAGCCTGAGCCAGTCCCTCAACGTCGGATTGGCCCGCGCCAAGGGAATTTATGTCGCGCGCCTGGACGCGGACGACGTGGCCTTGCCCGACCGCCTGAGCAGGCAGGTCGCCGTCCTGGATGCCCAGCCCGAGGTGGCGCTGGTCGCCAGCGCCTGGACCACTTTCGGGGAAGACGGAATCGCCCAGATGGTCCCCGGGCCGGTGCCGCCGCTCGATCATGGGGCGATCCTGACGGCCCTTGCGACACGCAACGTCCTGACCCATTCCTCCATCACCTTTCGCCGCGATGTCGCCGCCGCCTTGGGCGGCTATGACGAGACCTTTACCTACTGCATGGATTACGATCTGTATTTCCGCATCGCGGCGACGCACCGTCTGGCGGTGATCGAGGAGCCGCTTGTCGCCGTCCGCATCCACGGCAACCAGATCACCCGCGCGCCCGATTGGCAGATTCCGCGCAGCCGGGAGATTCTGCGCGTCGCCGATGCGGCCCGGACCCTTTCCTTTCTGACGGCCGCCGAGCGTCGCCGGGCACGGGATCACGCCACTCGCCTTTGCCTGCGACTGGCGCGCCTGTCGTTCCGCAAGCTGCATCTTCTCGATGCCACCGGCTGGCTGATCCGCGCCCTGCGGCGCGCACCCGCAACGGCGATATGTCTTGCCGCCCACAGCCTGCGTCGCGATCGCCGGGCCGAACCACCCGCCCACCATGCCTGAACACACACCGCCACATACGGACCTGCGGGACGGAGGGGCAAGCGTCCTCTGGGTCGCCCATGGCTATCCCAGCGCCCAGTTTCCCGGCCTGGGCGCCTTCGTCCAGGTCCAGGCGCAGGCCCTCGCACCCAACCTGGCCCATCTCGATATCGTGACACCGGTGTCGGCAATGCCATGGGGACTTGGAAACCTATCGGCACGCTGGCGGCGCATCGCCGAGATGCCGGCGGTCGAACAGGACGGCAACCTGACCGTTCACCGCCCGCGATATTTCGCTCATCCCCGCGAGAACCGCATCGGCATACCCCATCGGTTCATGCTCCGGGCGACGCGGCGGCTGGGCCTTGCCAAACCCACGGTCATCCATGCTCATTGCGGCGTCCCTCATGGCTGGGTCGCCATGGAATTGGCGCGGCAATGGAAGCTGCCCTACGTGATGACGCTGATCGGCAGCGATGTCACCACCTTTGCCCGGGCAACGGCGGGGGCGCGCAAGCGGTTCGCGCAGTCCGTGCGCAACGCCGATGCCGTGTTCGCGGTCGGCTCGCGCCTGGCGACCGAGACCGAAGCCATGACCGGCCGCCTGCCGGACATCCTGCATTACGGCGTGCGCGAGGACTGGCTCACCGCCCCCCGCGACCGGACGGCCGCGCGGACCCGGCTGGGCCTGCCCGCCGGTGGGTTCGTCGGCCTGTTCGTGGGACAGCTAACCGAAGCCAAGGGGGTCGGCGATCTGGCGCGGGCCATCGCCGCATCCGAAGGCGCGGACGCGGGTCCGGCGGCGCAATGGTTGTTCGTGGGCGACGGGCCGTTGCGCGAGACGTTGAAGACCATGCCATCCTGCCGGCTGGCCGGCGCGGTCGCCCATTCGGCCCTGCGCGACTATTACGATGCGGCCGATGCCCTGTTCCTGCCCAGCCACCAGGAAGGCATGCCGACGGTCATTCTGGAAGCCGGCAGCCGCGGCATTCCCGTCGCCGCGACCGATGTCGGTTCCGTGCGGGATGCGGTCAACGAGAAAACCGGTTGGCTGCTACGCCCAAGACACGACGAAGACCTTGTCCAGGCCGTGCGGGCGGTGCGGGATGCGACGCGGGAAATGCGGGCGGCGCGCGGCGAGCACCTGTTCCAAATCGTGCGGCGCGACTATTCGGCGGCGACGAATGCCGGCAAGCTCCGCGATCTCTACGGCACGCTGAGCGGCGCGTTAGGCTGAGGGTCCGGAAAGCGCATGCATCATCCGCACCACGCCCTCGTCGAAGGACACCTCCGTCGTAAACCCAAGAAGCGCTTTCGCCAAGGCCGGGTCGCCCACGGACATGGCGACGGACATATCGGTCTCCGGCTCGTAACGGCGGCGAAGGGGTTTCCCCGCGGCCGCCTCAAGCTGCGTGACGACATCCATGATCGTCACCGGCCGCCCCGTGCAGACGTTGACCACATGCGCCCCGTCCAGGGACAGATCAAGAGCCAGGCCGATGGCGCGCGCGGCGTCACTGACATAGACAAAATCACGAGCCTGGCCGCCGTCGCCGCGAATCACCGCTTCGGCGCCGGTAGCGATCTTTTCCGCGAACAGCCGCACGACACCGCAATAGGGCGATTTCGGAGATTGGCCGGGCCCGTAAACATTGAACATGCGCAGGCCGACGGACCGGAGTCCGTCACGCGCCGCATACCGTTGGGCCGTGAGTTCAAGGGCGCATTTCTCCGCGCCATGGGCGTTGACGGGCGCGACGGGGTGACTTTCCGCGATCCGGTCCGATTGCGCGGCGCCATAGACCGCAGCCGAGGACGCGTAGACGACCGGCACCCCGGCACGCGCCGCTTCGGAAAAAAACACGTCGGCGGCCGAGAGGAACGGATCGGTGTCCTGGGTCTGGTCATGCCGGGGATTTCCAAGCACGGGCGAGCCCGCCAGATGAACACAGGCATCGGCCCCATCAAGCGCCCGGCGCAAAACATCGCGGTCTCCGACCGACCCTTCGATCATCACCGCGGCATCCGTCGCAGCGGGTGCGCCGGGATAGGCCAGATTGTCGAGGACCCGAACCCCATGGCCGCCCGCCGTCAAATGCATGACGGTCTCACGCCCGATGAATCCGCACCCGCCGGTCACCAAAATTTCAGCCAATGGCGGTCTCTTTGCCCGTTGCCCGTCCGATTTCATTGGACGACTTCTAGTCTGCCACGCCGTACCATGCAAACCAATGGGGGGATAACACCGATATGTGCGGCTTGACCGGATACCTGACCCGGCACCTACCGGCCGCGCCGGAGGTCGTATTGGCCGCGATGGGCGGCACCTTGCGCCACAGGGGCCCGGACGGCGACGGCACCTGGAGCGATGCGGAGGCGGGCGTCGGCCTGGGCCATACGCGGCTGTCCGTCATCGACCTGACCGACGCCGGAGCCCAGCCCATGGTCTCCAGTTGCGGGCGCATGGTCATCGTCTACAACGGCGAGGTCTACAACGCGGACGAATTGCGGCGCGAGTTGGCGGGCGCCGGGCGATCACGGTTCCGCGGGCATTCGGATACCGAGGTCGTTGTCGAAGCCTGTGCGTTGTGGGGGGTCGCCGAAACGGTGCGCCGGCTGGTCGGCATGTTCGCCATCGCGCTCTGGGACCGCGAGACGAAGACCCTCAGCCTGGTGCGCGACCGGCTCGGCATCAAACCGCTTTACTGGGGACGAAGCGGCGACGCGATCATGTTCGGCTCGGAACTGAAAGCGATTCGCGCCTATCCGGGTTTTTCGCCCACCTTGGACCGTGGCGCCCTGGCCGCCTACATGCGCCTTGGCCATGTGCCGGCTCCCTATTCGATCTACACCGGTGTGAGCAAGCTGACGCCGGGTACGATCCTGACCGTGACCCGTGGCGGCGAGCCTCGGATTGAACGGTTCTGGGACCTTGAAACGCTGGCATCGGAGGGGCAACGTCACCCGCGCGCGCTGTCCGACGAGGAGGCCGTCGACGACGGCGAAGCGCTGCTGCGCGACGCCGTCAAACGCCGAATGGTTTCCGACGTGCCGTTGGGCGCGCTGCTTTCGGGCGGCATCGATTCATCGACGGTCGTCGCCCTGATGCAGGCGCAGAGCGGCCGCCCGATCCAGACATATGCCATCGGCTTTGCCGAAGCCCCCTATGACGAAGCCCCCGCCGCCGCCGCGGTGGCGAAGCACCTGGGAACCGACCATACGGAGTTGTACGTCGATGCGGCGCAGGCCCGTCGGCTCATACCAGGGCTTCCCGACACCTACGACGAACCATTCGCCGATTCATCCCAGATCCCGACGACCCTGGTATCGGCAATGACCCGCAAACATGTCACCGTGGCCTTGTCCGGCGACGGCGGCGACGAAATCTTCGCGGGCTACAACCGCTATATCCTGGGCGATGCCGCCCGCCGCCGCATGGCGGGTCTGCCCATGTTCCTGCGCGCCGCCCTGGCGCGGGGGCTGTCGCAGATGTCACTGCCTGCGTTGCATCGTCTTTTGAGCCTTGTGCCCAGCGAGCGCCTGCCGGCGCACCCCGGACAGAAGCTTCATAAGCTTGCCGATATCCTCCAGGCTGATGGTGAGATGGATATTTATCGCCGGCTGGTCGCCGTTTGGCCGGACCCGGCCGCAATCGTGCCCGGCGCCGTTCCCCCGCCTCATCCGATTTGGGATGACGGGGCGGCGGGGGACATGCCGGGATTCATCGAACGCATGCAGGTGATCGACAGTCTCACCGTGCTGCCCGACGACATGTTGACGAAGATCGACCGGGCCAGCATGGCCGCGGGCCTGGAGGTGCGGGTCCCGCTGCTGGATCATCGGGTGGTCGAATTCGCCTGGTCCCTGCCCCGGCGCATGCGGGTGCGCGACGGCGAGGGCAAATGGTTGTTGCGCCGCGTTCTCGACCGTTATGTCCCGCAACCGCTCACCCGCCGCGCCAAGATGGGCTTCAGCCTCCCCCTCGGTGATTGGTTGCGCGGCCCCTTGCGCGACTGGGCGGAGGACCTGCTGGACCCCGCGGCATTGGCCCAGGACGGTATGCTGAATCCGGCACCGATCCGCGAAGCCTGGCGCGTCCATCTGACCGGCGACAGGAATCTGTCCAGTCAAATTTGGACCGTCCTGATGTTTCAGGCATGGCGGCGACGGTGGACCTGAAGCCTGAGCTTGGCCATAAGGAAAAGAATGACACAGCATATTCCCAAGGTTCACCTGATCGCCGGCGCGCGGCCCAACTTTATGAAGATCGCGCCGCTGATGCGCCGGCTGTCGGAAGAAGACTGGTGCCGGCCGGTGCTGATTCATACGGGGCAGCATTACGACGCGGCCATGTCGGACATCTTCTTCACGCAGCTTGGCATTCCCGCACCGGATCATAACCTCGCCGTCGGCAGCGGCCCGCACGGCGCCCAGACCGGCGCGATCATGCAGGCATATGAAGCCCTGTGCCGCGATCACCGCCCCGACTGGATCATCGTGGTCGGGGATGTCAATTCGACCCTGGCCTGCAGCCTGGTCGCGGCCAAGGACGGCATTCCCGTCGCCCATCTGGAAGCGGGCCTTCGCAGTTTCGACCGCACCATGCCCGAAGAGATCAACCGCATCGTCACCGATACCCTGGCCGACCTTTTGTGGACGCCGTCGCCGGATGCCGACGACAATCTGAAACGCGAGGGGATCGATGCCGCGCGGATCGAACGGGTCGGTAACATCATGATCGACAGCCTGGTCTCCATGCGCCATCGGTTCGACACGGAACGCCATTGGCATGTGCTTGGGCTCGACCCCGGGGCCTATGGCGTCGTGACCCTGCACCGACCATCCAATGTCGATGACGCGGCGACCTTGGCCGCGATCGTCGAGGCCTTGACGGCGGCGGCGCGGGATCTGCCATTGGTCCTGCCGCTGCACCCCCGAACGTCGGCCATGCTGGAAACCTTCGGTCTGAGCGACCGGCTGCGCAAGGCGCCGGGCATCCATGCCGTGCCGCCGCTGGGTTATATCCCTTTCATGAGCCTGGTCACCCGGGCGCGCCTGGTCATTACCGATTCAGGTGGCCTGCAGGAAGAGACCACCTATCTGCGCATTCCCTGTCTTACCTTGCGCGACAATACGGAGCGGCCGGTCACCATCCACGAGGGCACGAACCGGCTGATCCGCCCGGCGGACCTTGGGACCGCCATCGGCGCTGCCTTGGCCGCCCCCATTGATTCGGACCGGCCGGCGCCCGCGTTGTGGGACGGAAACACGGCGGCCCGGGTTGCCGCCAGCTTGAAGAACAGGATGTCGGCATGAGCGCCACCGACCGGGTCATCGTCGTCGCGCCCGTCAACATAACGGCGGCCAATGCGATCATCGTCCACCTTGCCGCCATTGCCGACGGCTTGCGGGAACGCGGGGCCGATGTCGAGATCGTGGTGCCGCGCCTGCCCGAGGATGCGCCGTCTCTTCGGGTGCTGAATGGGCTCGGCCTTCCGGTCCATTTCGCCCCCGCCGCGCCGACAACCGGAATCCTGCGCATGCTGCGCCCGTTGTTCATGCTGCCGCTTCTGATCAGCCTGGCCCGGTCCCAACCGCGACCGGCCTTCTATATCCGCTTCACCGTCCTGACGTTCATCCTGCACGTGGTGCTGCGGCTTTGCGGCGCGCGCACGATCACCGAACACAACGGCTGGATGGCCGACGAAATCGCGCAGATGGGCGGCGGCGCGTTGTATCGGGCGGCCGCCGCGGCGGCACAGATTTTCGACGCCCATGCGGCGACATCGGTGCGCGTGGTCGCGCCGTCCCTGATGCGGCGGTTGTCGCACCATGGGCTGGCCGCGAATAAGATCTTCGTGGCCGAGAACGGCACCGACCTGGAGAAATTCCATCCCATCGATCGGGAGACCGCCATCACCCGCATGGGGTTTGATCGCGGACGGCGGCGTCTCGGTCTACTGGCCAATCTGACGCGCTGGCAGGGAACCCATTGCGCGATCGCCGCCATGGAGGACATCGCCGCCGCGCGCGACGACGTCGACCTGATGATCGCCGGCGACGGCATCGAAATGGCCAACCTGAAGCGGCAAGCGGCCGCGGGCCGGGCGGCGGCACGCATCCATTTCCTGGGTCAGGTGCCGGTCGAACAGGCCAACGACTTCCTCAACACGCTGGACATCGCCCTGGCGCCGTTTCCCGCGGACCGGCCGCCCGGATCGCCGGTCAAATTGCGCGACTATTGCGCGGCCGGCTGCGCCATCGTCGCCTCGGACCTGCCGCAAAACCTGGAACAACTGCCGCCGGATGTTGTCTGTTTTCACAAGGCGGATAATCCGGCGGACATGGCCCGCGCCGTTCTGGCGCTGCTGGACGAACCGGCGGCCGCCCGCGACATGGGCCGGCGGGCACGCGCCTTTGCCGAAACAAAGTGGGCCTGGAAAAACACGGTGGACGCCGTTACCGAACACCTTCATAAGTTCGCGAAATAGAGAATTGGAAGCACATGCGATTTCTCGGCATTAACGAAGGCGCCAACAGTTCCGTCTGCGTCTGCGAAGACGGCCGCGTCACCTTCGCCCTTCAGGAGGAACGCGTTTCGCGATCGAAGGAATATATCGGCTTTCCTCATCAGGCGCTGGACTTCACGCTGGCCCATCTGGGCCTCGCGCCGGCGGACCTGGACGCGGTCTGCCTGTCCAACCTGTCGAGCCCGATGATGACGCGGGCGTCCTTTCTCAAGGATTACGACATCAACCTGAAGGGTATTCCCGAACTGTTCGCCGAAGGCGACATGAAAGCCGTGGCCAAGCGCCTGTTCCGAAAACTGCCGGACGGATTGCGCAAGGCATCGCGCAAGGCGCGCTACGGCGGCATGAATACGGCTATCGACCGGGCCTTGGCGGACCACGGATTGGGCGCAGTCCCGGTGAAGCGCTATGCCCATCATTCCAACCACGCGGCGTCGGTCTATTTCGGCCTGCGCAAGAATCCTCACGACCCGCATCTGGTGCTCACGCTCGATGGCGGCGGCGACGAGGATTGTTCGCGGGTCTATCTTGCCGAGAACGGCCGCATGACCCTGGTGGCGAAAACGCCCTTCGGCCATTCCCTGGGTCAGATCTATGGCCGGGTCACCCATCTAATGGGCATGACACCGCACGAACACGAATACAAGCTGATGGGCATGGCGCCTTACGCCGATGATAAATATGTCGGCCCGGCGCTCGACATTCTGCGCGGCTACCTGGATCTGGACCCCGCCAACCCGCTTGTGTTCAAGCGCCGGATTCCCGAGGACACGACCTTCATCGGCCCGCGCCTGGCCCGCGATTTCCGGCGCGTCCGTTTCGATAGTCTGGCCGGCGCCATCCAAGCCTTCGCCGAAGAACTGGTAGTCAAATGGGTCAAGGCCGCGATCGCCAAGACCGGGGTGCGCAACGTGGTCGCCGCCGGCGGCGTGTTCATGAACGTGAAGGCCAACAAGCTGATCGCCGAATTGCCCGAGGTCGACTACTTCGACGTGTTTCCTTCCTGCGGTGACGAGACTCTGCCTTTCGGGTCGGTCTGGCAGGCGTGTTTCGACGCCGATCCGGCTATGAACGAGCGCATCGCCTTCGACGACATTTATCTGGGGCCGGAAGCATCCTTTGATCTGGACGAAGCGCGCCAGACCTTTTCCGACTGCCTGAACTTCGAGACCGTGGCCGACCCGGAAGACAGGATCGCCGACCTTCTGGCGGCGGGCGAGGTGGTGGCCCGCTGCAGCGGGCGCATGGAATTCGGCGCGCGGGCGCTGGGCAATCGGTCCCTGCTTGCCGACCCCGGCGACTACCGGGTCATCGCGCGGATCAACCGGATGATCAAGCAACGCGATTTCTGGATGCCCTTCGCGCCGGCGGCGACAGCCGAAACCATAGACCAATTCGTCCGGGTGCCCAAATCCCTGCCGCGCCCAAGGGTGTCGCCCTACATGATGCATACCTTCGACACCACCGAGCGCCGCGAGGAATTTCCCGCCGGCACGCAGCAGTACGATCAGACCGCCCGCGCTCAGGCGGTGAGCAAGGACCTCAATCCGGGGTTCCACGGAATCATCAAAAAATTCGCCGCGCGCAGCGGAAAATCCATCGTCCTGAACACCTCGTTCAATCTGCACGGATTTCCCGTCGTCATGGGGGCCCGCGACGCCATGGACGTGATGTGCAATTCGGGCATCGATTATCTGTTCGTCGACACCCTTTTGGTCACCAAAAAGGCATAATGTCCCCTAAGCAAGGCCCATTCCGCCGTGATCTCGCCGCCTTGGCAGCCGGGATCGTCTTCGGATTTGCTATTCTCTTTGTCGTGTGGCGTTTGACTTTTCGCGGTTCGGGACCCGCAGCCGGCCGATTTGGTTTTCCTTTACCAAGTTACTACAGGGCGCTCTCGCTTTAAACACGTCAGGGATTGCCGCCTTGTTTGCCTTTGTATTTATTTATCTGCGACCGATCCGTCAGTTCATCTATTTTCAATTTTGAATTTGATCGGTTCTTGATCGATTCCTTTTGGGGGCAAGCCCATGTGTGGCATCACCGGCATCATCTCACCTCCCGGTAAGGCCACCGTCCCGGAGAGGTTGGGTGCGCTATCGGCGGCAATCCGCCACCGCGGCCCGGACGGCCATGGCTATCACGCCTGGTCGCCGGATTCGGGCGGTCGCTTCGGCGACGAGCCCGAAATCGCGCGCGGCCACCGGATCGCCCTGGCGCACCGCCGGCTCGCCATCATCGATCTGAGCGCCGACGGGCGGCAGCCGATGACCACGGCGGACGGCCGCGTCACCATCATCCTCAACGGTGAGATCTATAATTATCTGGAAATAAAAAAAGAACTCGAAGCCCTGGGCCGCCGTTTCGATTCGACATCGGATACGGAAGTCCTGCTGCAGGCCTATGCGCAATGGGGCTCTGGATGTTTGGCGCGACTGACGGGCATGTGGGCCTTCGCCATCCTGGACAACAGCACGGGTGAGCTGTTCCTGGCCCGCGACCCCTTCGGCATCAAGCCGCTATACTACATGATCGTCGATGGCGCCTTCGTGTTCGCATCGGAGGTCCATGCCCTGCTGACCTATCCCGGCGCGCCCCGCCGCATTAACGCCGCAGCCTTGCACGACTACCTGCGGTTCGGCTTCACCGATCGCTTCGACGCGACGATGGTCGCGGGCATCCTTGCGCTGCCGGCCGCCCATTTCGTCACCATCGCCGCCGACCGCCCCGCCGAGGTGCGGCCGCAACGCTACTGGCAAATCGATCTAGGCGCGGCACCCAGGCGGATGTCGCGCGACGACGCGGCGGCCGAACTGCGGGACATGGTTCGTCGGAATGTGGAACTTCACTTGCGTAGCGACGTGCCCGTCGCCATCGCCTTATCGGGCGGCATGGATTCCGCCGCCATCGCGATGCTGGAAAAAGAGCAGCGGCGGGAGCAAGAGACCTGCACCTTCTCTTTCATCGCCGAAAGCCCCGAGATCAACGAAGAAGCGTGGATCGATCTCCTGATCGAGCAGTCCGCGGTCAATGGCCGAAAGATCAAGGTTGATCCGCAGGCGTTATCGGGCGAGTTGGACAATCTGATCCGCGCCGCCGACGAGCCGATCAGCACCACCAGTATTTTCGCCCAATCGAAAATTTTCACGGCCGCCCGCGCGGCGGGCTTCAAGGTCATCCTGAGCGGCCAAGGCGCCGATGAAATCTTCGCCGGATACCTGCCCTACCTGAGTTCCCGCCTGCGCGGCCTTCTCGGCAAAGGGCAACTGGCGGACGCCATCCGCTTCATCCGGGCCTGCCGCCGCGAGAATAAGGTCTCGCCATCTTATCTGATCACCCATTTGCTCGGGCAGCTCGCGACGGGTTCGATCGAGCGGGCAATGCGACGCATTGCCGGCCAGCCAACGATGCCGCCCTGGTTGAACAAGGCCTGGTTTGACCGGCACGGGGTTGTGCCCCGGGGCGTGAGCCGGAACCGCCGCGACGCGCCGCTGAAAAGCCATCTAGCCAACACCCTTTTCGACTACACCTTGCCGGCTATACTGCGTCACACGGACCGGACCTCCATGGCCCATTCGCTCGAATGCCGAGTCCCCTTCCTGACGACGGAACTTGCCGAGTTTGCCTATTCCCTGCCGGACGATTACCTGATCGACGTCGAAGGGCGAACCAAATCGATCCTGCGCCAGGCTATGCGCGGCATCGTGCCGTCCGAAATTCTCGACCGGCGCGACAAGATCGGCTTCGACACGCCGCAACGGCAATGGATGGCCGCCAATATGGACAGTTGGGACGCCATATTAAAAAGCGACGCATTCCGCGCCATCCCGGCATTCGACCACCGAACCGTCGCCCAGGACTGGCGCGCAATGATGGCCGACCCCGGACGGGTGGACGCTCGGCTGTGGCGTTGGCTGAATCTGGCCCGCTGGTCCGACATCAACGCGATCGAATATTCCTAGACCATGGCCGCCGCTTTCCGCCGCCTCCTCGGCAATGTCATCGTCGTCGATGGGGCGCGCATTCTCACGGTCAATGTGGCCGGGGCGGGACTGGCCTTTCTTTCCCATATTCTGTTCGCGCGATGGCTCGGCGTCGCGTCCTACGGAAATTACGTTTATGCCTTGTCTTGGTTGAACGTCCTGGCCGTGGTGGTTCAACTGGGCCTTAACATCGCGGTGGTCCGCCTGATCGCCGAATACCGCGCCGCCGACAGCATCACCTCTATCCATCGCCTCATCAGATTTTCCAACCGCGTCGTATTGATCGCGGGCCTCGCGGTCGCCGGCATCGGTGCCGCGCTGATTGCGCAATTCACGACCGAGAGCGCCCAGGAATTGCGCACGACCCTTTACCTGACGCTCGGCCTGACGATCGTCCTCGGATTGTTCCAACAACGCATGGCCGTGCTGCAGGGATTCGAGCGGGTGTTCGAGGCCCAGGCATTCCACGAACTGGCGCGGCCGGCCCTGCTGATTCTCGCCGCCGTCGCCGCCAGCCGCTGGGACGGCTTCGACGCATCGACGGTGATGGGCCTGAATCTGGCCGTGACCGGGCTCGTGCTGGTGGGCCTTGTCCGTTATGCCGGAAAGTTGCTGGCGACCGCCGGGCAGGGAGCGCCCGACACCGCGGCGCCGCGCCCGCCGCGATGGCTTGCCATCGGTCTACCCTATCTGATCGTGACGATCGTGGCGATCGGCCTGACCCAAACCGACGTCCTGATGATCGGGAGCCTGATCGGTCCCGAACAGGCCGGGCTCTACGCGCCGGCGGCCAAGGTCGCCATGCTGGTCATCTTTCCCGCCATGGCAGTGCGGGCCCGCATCGCGCCGATGGTGGCGCGGCTGTACGCCGACGGCGACAGAGAGGCAGTCCAAAACCGCATCACCGTCGCCACGCTGGCGTCGCTCGGCACATGTATCGTCGGCGTCATCATCATCGTCGCCGCCCGCGATTTCATCCTCGGCCTGTTCGGGGATGCCTTTCGCGCCAGCGACGAGGTGCTGATCATTCTCGCGCTCGGCTATTGCATCTACACCCTCGGCACCAGTGTCGAGACCTTCCTGCTGATGGGGCCCTTTGAACGGATCAATGCCGCCGTGTTGCTGATAACGCTGGTCGCCAATCTTCTCCTCAATGCGTTTCTAATCCCGTATATGGGAATCCTGGGTGCCGCCTGGGCGACGGTGGGCGCCATGATGCTCCGGGCGGTGTTGTCCACGTTGATTGTCTTTCGACGGACGGGCGTGCTTCCCATCAGGTTCGGACGATCAGAGGTGGTTACATGACCTTGGTTCTCAGCGCCGTATTAATGATCCTCATGGCCGCCGTCGAATACGCGAACTTTCGTCGCCACGGCCGGTTCACCTTTCTATCGGCCGTCCACGGGCTGATCGTCATCGGCTACTGTCTGCCGCCCTTCATGCTGCACGTTCTGCCGGGAACACCGTTCGAAAACGGGCTATGGGGTTACCGGCTGTACATTTTGGATTTGGCCGAACGCCTGGCCCTGCCCGACAGCGCGTTCGTGACTGCCTGGCTGCTGCTGTTCGGCGGCTATGCGGCCCTGGTGACCGGATACGGCCTGGGCCTTCGTGTCCCGGTCACGCCCCTCGGTGTCCATCCGGTTTCTTCGCGCATTCTGATTGCCGGTGTGATCGTCATGGGTGCGGTTGCGAGCGCGGCCCTGGCGGTTTATGCGACCCAATTCAAGGATGCCCATTATTTCTTTTCCTCGGGCATGAACATTCGCGGCGGGCGTATTCAGGTCAACTGGGGTTATCTCCAGGTTTTGGCGCAGCTGGCATTCCCCACGTTTCTGATGGCGGTCGCCGCGGCGCTTGCGCTGCGGGGTCGGGCGCGAATGGTGCTGATTGCCGTCGCCGCCGTGCTCTGGGCCGTCGCGGCGGCACGAACATTCCATACGGCCGGCCGTTTCGAGACGGGCAGCTTCGTGGTGATTCCCCTGCTCGCATGGGTCTTCATGCTGCGCTCGAAAAAAGTCGTGATCCCCGCCATCGCGGCACTCGCGGTCGCCATCCTGTTCGTGGCCATCGCCCCCCACAATCTTTTCCGTCTCGGCTATACCTATTCCGTCCTGTCATCGATGATCGAAAGCTTGGGCACGGACCTGATCAAGGCCGTTCTTTTCGTGCTCGGCGAATATGCCTATCCGCACCTTGTCGCCGCGCATACCCTGACGGCGGTGCCCGACCCCATCGACTTCCGCTACTTCATCGATATTCCGCTCGGCTTTCTTCACATGCTGCCGAGCCTGTCCGGGGTCGACACCTGGCCGCCCATGATCCTGTCGCTGCATGTGCGGATCCTGCCGTGGATTCCCGTCGATCTCGTCTCGTTCGGATATTACAGTCTGGGCACCCTCGGCGTGGTGATCACCTTCGCCGGGTTCGGGGTGATCCTTGCCTTGTTTGATTCCTGGCTGACCCACGGGCGGGGATGGCTTGCCCAAAGTTTTCGGGCGGCCTGGTTGTTTTATCTGCCGTTCCGGCTGTTCTATGCCGACCCCTATGTATCGGCACAGGTCGGATTCGGCCTGATCACGGCCACGTTGTTCGTCTTGGCCGCGGCATGGTGGTCGAAATACAAGGAGCTCGCCGCGTGAGCGCAAACACCGTCATCGTCACCGCCGCCAATGCCCGGTATTTCCCGTTGCTGCGCCAGGCCGTGCAGTCCGTAAACGACACGGGGTTGCGCGACCGCTTCGCCCTCGCCGTGCTCGACCTGGGCCTGACGGACGACCAGCGGGACGAACTGGCGCCGCTGATCGACCTCCGCGCCGAGGCTCGCTGGGACATGGAGTTCCCCGGCCGCGACGACTTCCCGGCCTACTTCAAGGCGATGACCGCACGCCCGCATCTGCCGAAGTATTTCCCCGGGCACGCAGTCTATATCTGGCTCGATGCCGACGCCTGGGTCCAAGACCCGGCCGTTCTGGACATTTTCGTTGAGGCGGCAATGAAGGGCCAATTGGCCGTGGTGCCGGAACTCGACCGGTCCTATTCGAGCTTCTACAAGCGGCCCCGGCCCTATTGGCGGACCCAGAATTTCCGCGCCTTCAACTGGAGCTACGGGTTCCGCATCGCTGACCGGCTGGCGCGCAACCCGATCCTCAATTCCGGGGTGTTCGCGCTCAAGGCCGATGCCCCCCATTGGGACTTATGGCACAAGACACTTTTGGCTGCGCTTTGCCGCCGACGGCTGTTGGGTTCCCGGTCGGGGCTCTGGGCCCATGTCTCGGAACAGACCGCGCTGAACTACGTGGTGTTCCATGACAAGGCGCCTGCCACTTTCCTGCCCGCCTATTGCAATTGGTTCTGCGGCAAGGCCGTGCCCATGTGGGACGCCTCCGCGGCCAAGCTGGTGGAACCGCATGCGCCGCATCGGCCGCTCGGCATTGTGCACTTGGCCGGCGACGGCGTGCAGGACCGGGTGTTCGACATGACCACGGTGGCCGGCGGGGCGCTGTCGTCGCGGCTGACCTACGACGCGGTACGGAACCTTGCACAAGACCGGGGGGGCGGCGTGACCCCCAGATGACCGACCACTGCCTGTTGGCAGGTCCCCGTAAAATAAGCTAAGAGCTTGAACATGAATGAAAAACGCAATATTTCCGTAATCGGTCTCGGATACGTCGGTCTGCCCGTCGCCGTCGCCTTCGGTCGGGCCGGGTTTTCCGTCGTCGCCTTCGACATTTCGGCCGAGCGCCTGAAGGAACTGCGCGCCGGCCACGACCGCACCCATGAGGTCGAAGCCGCCGATTTGGCCGCCGCCGACCTGACCTTCACCGACGATCCGTCGGAATTGGCCAAGTCCGACTTCCACATCGTGACCGTACCGACTCCCATCGACAAGCTGCGCCGCCCGGACCTGGGGCCGCTGGTCGCCGCCACGGAAACCCTAGGCGGCGTCCTAAAGAAGGGCGACATCGTCGTCTATGAATCGACCGTCTATCCGGGGGCGACCGAAGAAGAATGCGTGCCGATCCTGGCGGACCGCTCGGGCCTTGCCTACGGCACCGATTTCTTCGTCGGCTATTCACCCGAACGCATCAACCCGGGCGACCGGGAACACCGCTTCGAGACCATAAAGAAAGTCGTCTCAGGCTGCGACGCGAAAACCGCGCGCATCGTCGCCGAGACCTACGGCGCCGTCGTTACCGCCGGCATCCACATGGCCCCCACCATCAAGACCGCCGAGGCCGCCAAGGTGATCGAGAACACCCAGCGCGATTTGAACATCGCGTTGATGAACGAACTGGCGCTGATCTTCAATCGCCTGGACATCGACACCGCCGACGTGCTGGCCGCCGCCGGCACCAAATGGAATTTCCTGCCGTTCACGCCGGGACTGGTCGGCGGGCATTGCATCGGCGTCGACCCCTATTACCTGACCCACCGCGCCGAGATCGCCGGCTACCGCCCCGAGGTGATCCTAGCCGGGCGCCGCATCAACGACGAAATGGGCCCTTTCATCGCCCGCGAGACCATGCGCCGCCTCGCCAAGATGGGCGGCACCAAATCCTTCCGGGTGACCATTCTGGGCCTGACCTTCAAGGAAAACGTGCCCGACGTGCGAAACACCAAGGTCATCGACATGGTCCATGAACTGGACCGCTTCGGCGCCGACGTGGTGGTCCACGATCCGGTCGCCGACCCGGTCGAGGTGCGCGAAGAATTCGGCCTGGAGCTCGCATCCGATGACGCCCTGAGCGGCGCCGACGCGGTGATCCTGGCCGTCCCGCACGACGCCTATCTGGACCACGGCTGGGATTGGATCGCCGGGCTGCTGGCCGACGACGACGGCCTGGTCGTTGACGTGCGGGCCCGCCTGCCCCGCGACGGACGGCCCGCTGAAATCGTGCTGTGGCGGCTGTGACAGCCCGCGGAGCCGGCTGAGCGTCATGCCGGACACCCGGTCCCAGCGCCCGCGGCTGCTGTTCGTCGTCACCGAGGACTGGGCCTTCCTACGCCACCGCCTGCCCATGGCCCGGGCCGCCCTGGACATGGGATTGGAGGTCGCCGTCGCGACCCGCGTGTCGGACCATGGCGACGCCATCCGGGCCCTTGGCATCACCGTGTTTCACACACCGGTCGAGCGCGCCGGTCTGTCGCCCCTGGGCGACCTTCGCTATCTGGTCCGGCTGATCGGCATCCTGCGCCGCTTTCGCCCCCAGTTGATCCACAACGTCGCCGCCAAGCCGATCCTCTACGGCACCCTGGCGGCCCGCCTGGCCGCGCGCGGAGCCGCGGTCATCAATGCCTTCACGGGGCTCGGCATTTTGTTCACCGACGACGGTGGACGGCGGCGATCTTTGAAAAGCCGGTCCCTGGGCGGGCTGCTGATGGCCGCCCTGCGTGGCCTGTGCCGCCATCGGCGGGTCCACATGCTGGTGCAGAACGACGACGACCGCGCCTTCCTGGCTCGGCAGGGAATCGGACACGCCCAGCGCACCCATCTTATTCCCGGCTCGGGGGTCGATCTGACCCAGTTCCCGGCCACGCCCGAGCCCCCGGCACCGCCGATCCGCGCCGTGCTGGTCGGACGTTTACTGAAAACCAAAGGGGTCACCGAGTTCGCCGAGGCGGCGCGGCTGCTCAAGGGCCTGGGGCGCGACATCCGCATGGTCCTGGTCGGTGCCCCGGACCCCGGCAACCCGACGACCGTGACCCGGGAGCAAATCGACACCTGGGTCTCGGAAGGCCTGGTCGATTGGGACGGGGAGCGCGATGACATCGCCGCCGTCTGGGCGGGGGCCCATATCGCCGTCCTGCCGTCCTACCGCGAAGGCCTGCCGAAAAGCCTGCTCGAGGCCGCTGCCTCGGCCCGGCCCCTGGTCGCGACCGACGTGCCCGGCTGCCGCGCCCTGGTCCGCGACGGCGAGAACGGCCTGCTGGTGCCGGCCCAAAACGCGGCGGCGCTCGCCGAAGCCATCGACCGTCTGGCCGCCGACGGCGAACTGCGCCGCGCCTACGGGGCGGCCGCACGGGCGGATGTCGAGGCCCGGCTGTCGCAGGCGAAAATCGGTGCCGCCATACAGGCGCTTTACGGGCAGGTGCTGGATGACCCCAGCCTTCCGTCCGCGCCAAGCCGAAGCTAAAGTCCGCCATGACCTTGACCATCCATACGATGCTGGCCGCCGCCTTGGTGTTCGGCGGCGTCGCCCTGGGAACGGGGCCGCTGATTTCCCTGCTCCGGCGGTTTCAGGTGCTCGACTATCCCAACGAACGCAGCAGTCACCAGCGCCCGACCCCCGTGGGCGGCGGTGTGCTGATCATCGCCACGCTGGTCCCGGCGTGGCTATGGCTGGAGGGGGCGGCGTTCTTGCCCCTGGCCCTGGCGGCCCTGGGTCTGGCGGGCCTGTCGCTGGTCGACGATTTCCGCCGCGTGCCGACGGGCCTGCGGTTCATCTGCCATATCATCGCGGTCGCCGGGGTTTTGTATCTCAATCCGGGGCTGGCCGGCTGGCTGCCGGACGCCATCCCGGGCCCCGTGGCGCTGGTCGGGATCGGGTTGGGCTGGGTCTGGTTCATCAACCTGTTCAATTTCATGGACGGGATCGACGGCATCAGCGGCGTCGAATGCCTGGGCATCGGGCTGGGTGTCGCCGTGATCGCCGCCCTGGACGGGGTGCCCTCGGGCCACGGCAGTCTGGGCATCTGCCTGGCCGCCGCCGCCGCCGGTTTTCTGATCTGGAACTGGCATCCGGCCAAGGTCTTCATGGGCGATGTCGGCAGCGTGCCGCTCGGCTTTCTCATCGGCTGGCTGTTGCTGGATATGGCGGCCGCCGGGGCCTGGGCGCCGGCCGTCATCCTGCCTGCCTATTATCTGGCCGATGCGACGATCACGCTGCTGCGGCGGCTGTTGCGGGGCGCCGCCCCCTGGCAGGCTCACCGGGACCATTTCTACCAGCAGGCCACCCAGGCCGGGCGCAGTCACGCCCGTGTGGCCTCCCTGATTTTGGCGCTCAATGCCGTGCTGATCGCCCTGGCCGCGCTTGTTCCCTGGCTGGGGACCTGGCCCGCCCTGGCCGCCGCCGCCACCACCACGGCCTGTTTATTGACCCTGTTCCGCCAGCCAGACAGCGCGGCCAACCCTTGAGGTTCCGGACAGTGATGGTAAAAGCAGGGTCGAAAAGCTTCACGCCGGACCGCGCCGGGCGCCGGCGTCACCACAAGCAATGGATTTAGGCTTGTTCAAGTTGCCAAACCGCCGCATTCCGCCGAGAGGATGGATCGCCTACGGCCATGACATCCTCATGGCCGGACTGTCGTTCCCGCTGGCCCTCTATCTGCGCCTGGGCGAT
Source organism: Rhodospirillaceae bacterium (assembly GCA_002706405.1). Lineage (GTDB taxonomy): Bacteria > Pseudomonadota > Alphaproteobacteria > Rhodospirillales > Casp-alpha2 > UBA1479. The sequence continues at coordinate 33,380 of PALN01000046.1, forward strand.
GACATATGGGCGCAGCCGGCAGATATCATGCTTATTGCCGGTATGTTTTTCACGGCCACTGCGGCGGCGGTTTTCTATGTCGCCGGCCTGTACCGGGGCGTGTGGCGCTATGCCTCCATCAACGATCTGCTGTCGATCACCAAGGCCGTCAGCCTTGCGGTTCTGATCTTCCTGCTGGCCATGTTCATCTGGGTCCGCCTGGAGGATTTTCCCCGTTCGGTATTCGCCATTCAGTGGATTTTGCTGATCGGTTTGCTGGGCGGGCCGCGGTTCGTGTATCGCATTCTCAAGGACCGGTCCGCGTCGTCGCCGTTTCAGGCCGACGACGGCGAACGCATTCCCGTGCTGCTGGCCGGAGCCGGGGATGAGGCCGAGTTGTTCATTCGCTCGCTCGCCGCGACGGATCACCCCGAATACCGGGTCGTCGGCCTGCTGTCCGAACGCCCGGGCCGGGTCGGGCAGTACATTCGCGGCACCGAGATTGTCGGCACGGTGCATGATCTGGCCGCTGCCGCCGCCCGGTTTACCGGCACGCCGGACCAGCCGCGCCGGGTCGTGCTGACCCGCCCGTCCATGGATGGCGAAATCGTGCGCGGCCTGTTGTCGGAAGCCGAGCGCCTGGGCCTAAACCTGGCCCGCCTGCCCCAGATGACCGATTTCAAGGACGGCATCACCGACAAGCTGGACCTGCGCCCGGTCGCGGTCGAGGATTTGCTCGGCCGCCCGCAGACACCGCTCGACCGGGACGCCATGGCCGCCTTGATCGAAGACAAACGGGTCGTGATCACCGGCGCCGGCGGCTCCATCGGCTCCGAACTGGCGCGCCAGGTCTGCCAACTGAAGCCGAAGTGCATTGTGTTGCTCGACGTGTCAGAATTCGCGCTTTACGAAATCGACATGGAACTGGCCCGCAGCTTCCCCGCCATTCCGCGCCAGGCGGTGATGGCCGACGTGCGCAACGCGGACCACATGGCCCGCGTCTTTGCCGACCATCAACCTCAGCTGGTGTTCCACGCGGCGGCGCGCAAGCATGTGCCGCTGGTCGAAGACAACATGGCCGAAGGCCTGGACACCAACGCCATCGGTACCCTGTGCGTCGCCCGCGCGGCGCGTGACGCTGGGGCCGCGGCCATGGTGATGATTTCCACGGACAAGGCCGTCAACCCGACCAGCGTCATGGGCGTCAGCAAGCGGCTGGCGGAAATCGTCTGTCAGGCCATGGACGTGGAAAGCCGCCGCAACAGCCGGGGAACCCGCTTCGTTACCGTACGCTTCGGCAACGTGCTCGGCTCCACCGGCTCGGTCGTGCCGTTGTTCCAGAAGCAACTGGCCGCGGGCGGGCCCCTGACCGTGACCGACCCGGAAATGACGCGCTACTTCATGACCATCCGCGAGGCAGTGGAACTGGTGCTCTCCGCGTCGGCGCTCGGCGTGAAAAGCGATGCCGACGGGCGCATCTTCGTGCTCGACATGGGCAAGCCGGTGAAGATCGTCGATCTGGCCCGCCAGATGATCCGCCTGGCCGGGCTGGTGCCCGATCAGGATGTGAAGATTGAATTCACCGGCATCCGCCCCGGCGAAAAATTGTTCGAGGAAATCTTCCACGGCGACGAGGCCCCGGTACCGACGATGCAGCCGGGCGTGCTGTTGGCGACGCCCCGCCTGGTCACCCTGGCCGAGGTCGAGGCCGCGTTCCGCCGCCTGTCGGACGCCTGCCACAAGGGCGACCTTGCCGCCGCCGCCGCCGTTGTCGATGCGCTGGTTCCCGAATTCAGCGGAACCATCGCCGCCCCTCCCCACTCCCCTCAGGAAAAGAAAGCCGAGCAAGCATGACCGAGCCGATCCGCCGCGCCTTGATATCCGTTTCCGACAAAACCGGCCTGGCCGACCTGGGCGCCTTCCTGGCCGCCCAGGGGGTCGAGATCCTGTCCACGGGCGGGTCTGCGAAATTGCTGAAGGACGCGGGCGTGCCGGTGGTCGAGGTGTCCGATTTCACCGGCTTTCCCGAAATCATGGACGGCCGGGTCAAGACTCTGCAACCCATGATCCACGGCGGCCTGTTGGCCGTGCGGGCCAATGCGGAGCATCAGCAGGCCATGGAAACCCACGGCATCAAGCCGATCGACCTGTTGGTGGTGAACCTGTACCCGTTCGAGGCGACAGTGGCCAAAGGAGCTGAATTCGACGACTGCATCGAAAACATCGACATCGGCGGCCCGGCCCTGATCCGCGCCGCCGCCAAGAACCACGGCGACGTCACCGTGGTCGTCGATGCCGCGGACTACGGCAAGCTGATGGACGAGATGAGCGCCAACGACGGCGCCACCACGGCCGCCTTCCGCAAACAGTTGGCGGCCACGGCCTATGGGCGCACGGCGGCCTATGACGCGGCCATTTCCGGCTGGTTCGCGGACCACTTGGGCGACACCTTCCCGACCCGTCTGACCTTCGCCGGGGAGCGGCGCCAGATTTTGCGCTACGGCGAGAACCCCCACCAGACGGCGGCGTTCTATGCCGGCGGCCCGGCGCGGCCCGGCATCGCCACGGCGGAACAACTGCAGGGCAAGGAGCTCAGCTTCAACAACCTGAACGACACGGACGCGGCCTTCGAATTGGTCGCGGAGTTTTCTGACCGGCCCGCCTGCGTCATCGTCAAGCACGCCAATCCCTGCGGCGTGGCCTTGGGCGACGATCTGTTCGAGGCCTATCAGCGGGCCCTCGCCTGCGACACGGAAAGCGCTTTCGGCGGTATCATCGCCGTCAACCGGGCCCTGGACGCCAAAACGGCGGAAGCCGTGGCCGAACTGTTCGCCGAGGTCGTCATTGCGCCGGCCATCGACGACGGCGCCAAGGCCGTGCTGGCGGCCAAGAAGAACCTGCGGGTACTGGTCACCGGCGCCCTGCCCGACCCCACCGCATCGGGCATGACCGTGCGCTCCCTGGCCGGCGGATACCTGCTGCAGGGCCGGGACGCGGGATTGGTCGGCGATCTCAAGGTGGTCACCAAACGCGCCCCCAGTACCGCGGAAATGGCCGATCTGACCTTCGCCTTCACGGTCGCCAAGCATGTGAAATCAAACGCCATCGTCTATGCCAAGGGCGGGGCCACCGTGGGTGTGGGTGCCGGGCAGATGAGCCGCGTCAACTCCTCGCGCATCGCCGCCTGGAAGGCCCAGGATGCGGCCCGGGTCGCCGGTGATGCCGACAGCTGGGCTGTCGGTTCCGTCGTCGCCTCCGACGCCTTCTTCCCCTTCGCCGACGGCCTGATGGCGGCGGCGGACGCGGGGGCCACGGCGATCATTCAGCCCGGCGGCAGCGTGCGCGACGACGAAGTCATCGCCGCCGCCGACGAACGCGGCCTGGCCATGGTGTTCACGGGGATGCGCCACTTCCGGCACTAATCCCCATCCCATCCCGAAAAGATCAAGGGCCGCGTCAGCGGCCCTTTTCTTTTGGCTCAAGGCGTTATGGTCAGAACTTACGGTCGCGGATCACTTCGGCGGTCATGTGGTCCTGGCGGATGAACTGGGCCAGGATATGCATGAGCGCCTGATGGGTGTCCTCGACGACGCCGTAATTGTCGCCCGCGACGTGCAGATTGACGTCCGCGAGCCCTTGCGTGCGCCCGCCCGCGAACCCGGTCATGGCGATCACCGCAAGGTCGTTGGCCTTGGCCCAGTCACAGGCCCGGACCACGTTTTCCGAATCGCCCGACGACGAGACCGAAATCAGCACGTCGCCCGGATCGGCCAGGGTGCGCAGTTGATAGACGAAGACCTCGTCATAGGAAATGTCGTTGGCGACGGCGGTGATGGTTTCGATGGTTGCCGACAGGGAGACGACGCGCGGGCGCAGGTCCGTGTCCGTCTGAATGCACTTCAGGTGATCGCAGACCAGATGATTGGAGATCGCCGCCGACCCGCCGTTGCCGCAGACGTAAATGGTCTTGCGCGCCGCATAGGCCCCGGCCAGCAGGGCTCCGGCCTTGGCCAGCGCCACGCGGTCGACGGAGGCCTGGGCCACCTGAGAGGCCTGAAAATAAGCATCGGCGAAGGCGCCGATGTCGGTGAATTTTTGATCGGGAAAGGTCATGCGGGACTGTCCCCTAATCAGCCCCGGAATTCAACGGCGAAAATGCCGGAAACCGCCAGAAGACTTAAGATTAGAAGATGCCGCCTGTTTCGTGAATGTGTGGAAACATGCGGTTTGAGTGCTTATGCCTGTGCATCGGCCAGGGCGCGCAACTGACGCGAGGCGACGGCGACCATGGACAGGTCGTTGACCTCGGTCGTCCACAGCTCGTTCAGCAGCACCTCTGTCTGGTCGACGGCGGCCTGGTTGCGCACGACCCAGGCGGCGATCGCCTTGTCCGTGTCCTTGCGCGCCTTGCCGAGATGATCAAGGGCGTTGGACGCCAGGGCCAGCTGATGGGAATAGACTTCCTCGACCAGGGCGGCAACGGCCAGCTGCTGCCAGTGGTCTTCCGATTCCAGGTTTGAGGCGGCGGCGCGCAAACGCCCCAGGCGGAACCGGGTGCCGAGCGCGAAATAGACCCGGGCGACCTCGCGCACGTCCATCTTGCGCCGATTGGCGAGGCCGACGATATCCGGCGCCGAATACAGGTTCACCAGATGGGCCACCTTGTGCGCCAGCGCCGCCGGCACCCCGTCGTCAAGGTACGGCTTGGCGCGATTTTTCATGTCGTCGATGTAATGCTTGGGCACCACGGCCGAGATGTGATCGGCCAGTTCCGCCATGCCGGCGCCGAATTCGGCGACATGAGCACCGATGTCGAGGCCCTTCTTCCCGTTGCGCAGGAACCACAGGGTCACCCATTCCAAGAGCCGGTTTAGGTCCGCGAGCATGGAGGTTTGGGCCCGGGTCGGCACCTTGTTGTCGAGGGCTTCGATCTCGGCCCAGATCGAGCGCGTGCGCAGGACCTCGCGGGCGATGGTATAGGCGCGGGCGATTTCCGCCGGCTGGCGGCCCGTCTTTTCCATGAACTCGGTGACGAAGGTATCGCCGACCCGGTTGACCATGGAGTTGGTGACCCGGGTGGCGATGATTTCCCGCTTGAGCCGATGGGTCTTCATTTCCGGCAGGTACTTCTGGCGCAGGTCCGAGGGGAAGTACTGCACGATTTCGTCGAGCAGGAAGGGGTCGTCCGGCAGATCGCTTTTCAGCAGCTCGTCATACAGCCAGTTCTTGGCATAGGCGATCAGCACGGACAGTTCCGGGCGGGTCAGGCCCTTGTGCTGGGCGGCGCGCTCCGACAGCTGCTCGTCATCGGGCAGGAATTCGACGGCGCGCTCCAGCAGGCCGCGCTTTTCCAGCAGCCGCATGAGCCGGATCTGATTGTCGAGAGTATGGGCCCCCTTGGCCTGGATCGAGGAGATCGCCTGGGTCTGGTTGTAGTTGTGCTTGAGCACCAGTTCGCCGACCTCGTCGGTCATGCGGGCCAGAAGCTTGTTGCGTTGGGCTTCGGTCAGCCCGCCCTTGGCGACGACGGCGCCGAGCAGCACCTTGATGTTGACCTCGTGGTCCGAACAGTCGACGCCGGCGGAATTGTCGATGGAATCCGTGTTCAGCCGCCCGCCCTTCATGGCGTATTCGATGCGGCCCTTTTGCGTGCAGCCCAGGTTCGCACCCTCGCCGACGACCTGGGCCTGAACCTCCTGGCCGTTGATGCGGATGGCGTCGTTGGCACGGTCGCCCACGTCGGCGCTCGATTCCGCCTGACCCTTGATGTAGGTGCCGATGCCGCCGAACCACAAGAGGTCGACCGGCGCGCGCAGCATGGCCTGGATCAGTTCGTTGGGCGAGACGCTTTCCTTGGTCAGGCCGAAACACGCGCGGGCTTCCGGCGACAGCTTGATGGTCTTGGCGCTGCGCTCATAGATGCCGCCGCCCTTGGAGATTTTCTTGGTGTCGTAGTCGGACCAGCTGGAGCGCCCCAGATTGAACAGGCGCACCCGTTCGGCATGGGTCTTGGCCGGGTCGGGGTCGGGGTCGACGAAGATATGCATGTGGTTGAACGCACCCTGCAGCTTGATGTGCTTGGACAGCATCATGCCGTTGCCGAACACGTCGCCCGACATGTCACCGACGCCGACCACGGTAAAGTCTTCGTTCTGGATGTCCGTGCCGATTTCGCGGAAGTGGCGCTTGACCGATTCCCAGGCCCCCTTGGCGGTGATGCCCATGCCCTTGTGGTCGTAGCCGACAGAGCCGCCGGAGGCGAAGGCATCGCCCAGCCAATGGCCGTAATCCATCGACACGCCGTTCGCGATGTCGGAAAACGTGGCCGTGCCCTTGTCCGCCGCGACCACCAGATAGGGATCGTCGTCGTCCCAGCGATAGACGCTTTTCGGCGGCACCACGCGCGTCCCCTTCAGGTTGTCGGTGACGTCCAGCAGGCCGCGGATCAGCGTCTTGTAGCATTCGATGCCTTCGGCCATGAAGGCGTCGCGCCCGCCGTCCGTGGGCGGGCGCTTGACCACGAACCCGCCCTTGGAGCCGACCGGCACGATGACCGCGTTCTTGACCTGCTGGGCCTTGACCAAGCCTAAGATTTCCGTGCGGAAATCTTCCGGCCGGTCGGACCAGCGCAGGCCGCCGCGGGCGACGAAGCCGAAGCGCAGATGCACGCCCTCGACCCGCGGGCTGTAGACGAAAATCTCGCGCAGCGGCCGGGGCTTGGGCAGATCGTCGATCAGGCGTGAATTGAATTTGAACGAGACATAGGGCTTGTAGCCGCCGTCGGCGGCAGGTTGGAAGAAGTTGGTGCGCAGCGTCGCGTCGACCAGATTGATGAAGCGGGTCAGGATGCGGTCTTCGTCGGCGCTGGTCACGGCCTCGAGCGCGTCGCGCATCTTGCCGTGCAGGGCGGCCGCCTGCTTGTCCCGTTCCGCCGCCGTCTGCTTCGTGACCGCCATGCGCACCATGAACAGCTGAACGATCATGTTGGCCAGACCAAGGTGCTTGGCCAGGGTCTGTTCCATATAGGTCTGGGAATAGGGGATGCCCATCTGGCGCAGGCAGCGGCAGTAGGCGCGCAGGATCAGAACCTCGCGCCAATCCAGGCCGCCGCGGGCGACCAGGGCGTTGAAGCCGTCGCTTTCGATCTCGCCGCGCCACACGCGGGCGAAGGCGTCTTCGAACTTGGCCTTGATGGCCGGGATGTCGACATCCCCGCCGTCGCGGGTCTCCAGGCCGAAGTCGTGAATCATCAGCGTCTTCACGCCGCCGCCGTTGCCGTCGTCGCAGGACACCTCGTGGGGGTTCTCGTCGATGACCCGGAAGCCCATGTGTTCGAACACGGGCAGGGCGTCCGACAGAGGCACCGCCGTGTCCGGATGGTAGACCTTGAAGCGCACCTGATTGCCGGGCGCCCCTTCGGGCCGATACAGGTGCAGGCCGATCCGCTCGGCGGTCAGCGATTCCTCAATCACCTCGATATCGGTGACCGCGTCCTCCGCGCTGTACTGGGCCGTATAGCCGGGGCCGAAGGCATTCTGGAAGCGGCGGGTCAGGCGCAGGCCTTCCGTTTCACCGGCGGCCTTGGTGAGCGCCTCCGCCAGGTCGTCCGCCCAGGTCCGGGCGGCCCGGGTCAGCTTGTTTTCCAGACCCTTGGCGTAATAGGCCGGCAGCTTGCCCGGCTCCGTCGCGATGATCAGATAGACCCGCGCCAGGGGCGCGTCGCCCAAGGTGGTCGAGAAATTGGAGACCCGGCCGTTCAGCGCCTCACACAGGATGTCCTGCATGCGTTCGCGCATGTTCATGGTGTAGCGGTCACGCGGCACGTAGATCATGCACGACACGAAGCGCCCGAAATTATCCTGGCGCATGAACAGGGCGACGCGCTGACGGTCCTGCAGATGCAGGATGCCCATGGCCGTTTCCAACAGCTGTTCCTCGGAAATCTGAAACAGCTCATCCCGCGGATAGGTCTCCAGGATGTTGGTCATGGCCTTGCCGTCGTGGCTGCCGGGCTGCAGGCCGGCGCGGTCCAGCACCTGCTGCAGGCGGCGGCGCAAGAGCGGGATGTCGCGCGGGCTGCGGTTGTAGGCGGCGGAGGTGAACAGGCCGACGAAGATGCGCAGCCCCGTGACCTTGCCGTCCTTGTCGAAGCTCTTGATGCCGATGGCATCCATATGCACGGGCCGGTGCACGGTGGAGCGCTGGTTCGACTTGGTGACGACGATCAGACCCGGGTCGGAGATGAAGGCGCGCACTTCGGGCGGAATCTTGGAGCTGTCCGCCGCATAGGTCAGCACCGACATGTCGAGATCGCGCAAGATGCCGAGGGCCGATTTCTTGTCGACGGCGACCGTGGTCTTGGGGCCGGCGCCGGAAATCTTGTAGTCGCGGGAGCCCAGGAAGGTGAAGTTGTTGTCGTGGATCCAGCGCAGGAACTCGCGCACCTCGTTGGTTTCCTCCAGCGGCGCCGGGCCCGAGGTATGGCGGAAATCGTCGATGATCCGGGCCATGCGTTCGCGCATGGGCCGCCAGTCCTGAACCGCCAGGCGCACGTCCTCGAGAACCTTGAGCACACCCTTTTCGATGTCGCGCTGGCCGTCGGGCGTTTCCTCGTCGACCTCGATATGCATCCAGGATTCCAGGCGCGCGCCGTCCTCGGGCTCGCCGGGATCGAGGATGCGCTGCAGACGGCCCAGGGCATCGCGCTTGACCTTGAGGATCGGATGCACGACCAGATGCACGGTCAGGCCGCGGCGGTTCATTTCCGACGACACGGAATCGACCAGGAACGGCATGTCTTCGGTCACGATGTCGACGACGGTGCGGCTGGCCGTCCAGCCGTCCTTCTTCGCAACGGGCTTGTAGGCGCGGACCGAAGGCTTGCCCGGCTTGTGCTGGGCGGCGGTCTTCCAATGGCTTTTGGCGATGCCGGCCAGGGTTTCCGCATCACGGGCGTGAATGTCCATGGGCGGCATATGGGCGAAATACTGCTCGGCGTAGTGGACCAGGGTCGTCGCCTTGGCGCCCTTGGCGCCGCCCCGCATCAGCTTCGACACCTGCTTCAGCAGCGCGTCGGTCTTCAAATCTCGTTTGATTGGCATAGACCCCTCCCAGAAAGCGCGGCCCCCCGATTTTTCTTAGGGGTGACGGCGCGGTGACCTGCCGTGGTCGCCGATCCGCCCGCGGCCGCAATTCCGCCGGGCGCACCGGATCAACGGATAACAGCCTATAAACAATGGTTTGTTATGAAAAGCTAAAGTTTGGTGCGCATTGTATTGCGGCCGGCCCCGTTGCTGGACAGGAACGGCAAATGACTCCACACTCCGCTGCAATCTGCACGGGGGCCTGCATCGGGGGACGATTTAACCATGTCGGGAAATTGCTCTTCATCTTCGGGCGCGGCCGGATGGCGGGGCGCGGTCACGGGCCGGCGCGGCGCGGCGGCGACGGCGGGCCTCCTGTTCCTGGCGACCCTCGTACTGGGCTGGCTGGACCTGACACCAACAAGGGCCCCGGTCGCCGACGAAGCCTGGTACCTACAAAAGGCGCTGCAAATCCACGACGGCCGGGCCGGCATGTTCACGACCGGTGTCATGCCGGCGTATCCGCTTTACATGGCGGCCGTGTTGGCCGTTGACCGGGACGCCTTGCGAACGGCCCGATGCCTGGCCGAAAAGCCCCCGGCGGCGGACGCCTGCGCGATCGATCTTGCCGGTATCCTATGGCCGCAGGTGGTGTTCCTCGCACTTGCGGTCGGTGCGGCCGGATGGCTTCTGTTCTGTTATCTGGGCGGCGTCGTGCCGGCGGCGGTCGGGAGCGCGTTTCTTCTGTTGTCCGGCCCTCCCCTGGCCTTCGCCAACCAATATCTGACCGAAGCCCTGTCCTTCCCCTTGTTCCTGATATTCAGCGCCATCCCCATCGCCGCCGTTCGTCGCCGCACCCTGGCACTGGCGGTCGCCAGCGGCCTGTTGATGGCCGCGCTCGCGCTGACGCGGTCGTCTTTCCTGTTTGGCATCCTGCCGTTGATCGCGGTCTTCGTTCTTGGTCCCAGGGCCGAGGGCGGGCAGCGGCGGGCCGTCTCCACGGCGGTCGCCGCCGCGGTCTTCGCCGTGGTGATCGGCAGTTTCCTTGTGCAAAGCCACCGCGTGGCGGGACAAGCGATCCCCACCACCAACAAGGTCGTCCTGGTCACCCGCGTTGCCTACAACGACCTGAGCCCCCGAGAATGGCTGGCAGGATGGGTGTTTTGGCTGCCGCGCATCGGTGATCGTCTGGCCGATCAGCTGATTCCGCCGGAATACGTGGAACGGCTTAAGTTCTACGGCAAGGATTCGATTTATTCGAAAGTCCGCCATGACCTGATGGTCGAATACCGCGAAAACGGCGGCGGCAATTGGCTATTGAAAGAGAAAATTCTGGGCGACCTGGGCTGGCACTCGGCCGTGACGCTGCTGATGGCGTGGCGGGCCGCTTTCATCGGCGGTGTGTGGGGTGCGTTCGGAATCCTGGGCATGTTTCTCGCGGTCGTCTTGCCCGCGACGCGGCCCTACCTGGGGCCTCTGCTGATCATTTCGGCGGTGCCCGTGTTCACGCTGGGCCTGCAGGCGTTCACCGCGCCGCCGATCGAACGCTATAACATTTTTCTGCTGCTGCCCATGTCGGCGTCCCTGGGCCTGCTCGGCGCCGCCGCCCTGCGCCGGATTCGATAGCACCGTTGAGCCCCCTCGCCGAGAGGGCCGGTCCGACCGGATGACACTGTCAATGAAGAGAGAAATTGGAGCGGGCGATGAGATTCGAACTCACGACTTCAACCTTGGCAAGGTTGCGCTCTACCCCTGAGCTACGCCCGCGTCGCTGTATGCGAGGGAGGGATATATACGGGAAGGCGGGGCGAATGCAAGGCCCTAAAATAAAGAACCTGCAGCAGACGGGATGACGCCCCGGCGCAAAACCCTCCGATCCCGGGCAGTGATCCCAACCACGCGGGCCCGCCGATTGCCGCCGGAAACCGGATTAGGCCCCCAATTCTGCCCGCAGGTCTTGCAGCGACGGAGACAAACAGCCATCTTTGGGGCAGATAGCGGCCGGGGACGCGTCCGGGCGCCCGAATTCAGAAACACGACACCTCAAACACGACGGAAGACCGCCATGGCATTCATTCTCAACCCCGATGGCACGACGACGCCCAAACCCGATGGCCAGGCAGCGGCCGCGCCCGCCGCGCCGCCCGCGGGCGCCGATGGCGCGCTGATCAAGGATTCGGATATCCGCAGCTTTGTGCCGGACGTGATCGAAGCCTCGAAGGCGATTCCCGTCCTGGTCGATTTCTGGGCGCCCTGGTGCGGGCCGTGCAAGCAGCTTACCCCAGTGCTGGAAAAGCTGGTCACCCAGGCCGGCGGCCTGGTCAAGCTGGTCAAGATCAACGCCGACGAAAACCAGGAGCTGTGCCAGCAGTTGCGCGTGCAGTCTCTGCCCACGGTCTATGCCTTCAAGGACGGTCAGCCCGTTGATGCCTTCATGGGCGCCCTGCCGGAAAGCCAGCTCAAGGCCTTCATCGAAAAACTGACCGGCGGCACCAAACCGCCCCTCGATCAGGCGCTGGAGCAGGGCCAGGAAGCCCTTGCCGCCGGCGAGAATGATTTGGCCCTCGAGATCTTCACGGAAATTCAGGCCCAGGACCCGGCCAACGAAGCCGCCCTGTCCGGCCTCCTGCGCGCCCAGATTGCGCTCGGCATGCTGGCCGAAGCAGAAGAAGCCCTCGCCGCGCTGCCCGCCAACCTGCGGGTGAAGGCCGACATCGAGGCCGCCGCCTCGGCCCTGGAGTTGGCCAAGGAAGTCGGCCAGACCGGCGACCCGGCGGAGCTGCGGGCCAAGATCGAGGCCGACCCGAAGGACAATCAGGCGCGGCTCGACCTGGCGCTGGCGCTGTTCGCGCGCGGCGACGCGGAGGGTGCCATCGACACGCTTCTGGAACTGGTCCGCCGCGACCGGGCCTGGAACGACGAAGCCGCACGCAAACAGCTGGTGAAGATCTTCGACACCCTGGGCGGCGCCCATGAATTGACAGTGGCAGGGCGCCGGCGCCTGTCGTCGGTTCTGTTCTCTTAAGAAGCGCGGGACGGGCCGCGATGGCACATGGCGCCCACTATCCGGATACGGGCAGGCTGCCGGACGTGCTGCCGATCTTCCCGCTGCCGGGGGCATTGCTGCTGCCGGGCGGACAGTTGCCGCTCAACATCTTCGAGCCGCGCTATTTGGCCATGATCCTCGACGCCATGGCGGCGGGCCGCGTGATCGGGATGATCCAGCCCACCCCCGTGGCCGGAGAAGCCCCCGCCGACCCGGACCTGCGCGATGCGCCCGCGGTCTACCCCGTCGGCTGCATGGGGCGCATCATCAACTTTGCCGAAACCGGCGACGGGCGGCTGCTGATCACGCTGCTCGGCCAGGCGCGCTTTCGCGTGGCCGAGGAATTACCCCTTCACGGCGGATACCGCCGGGTACGCCCGGATTTCAGCGACTATAAAGACGACCTGGACGACGACGCGGCGGTGGCTTATGACCGGGACCGTCTGGTCGCGGCGGCGGCGCGGTTTTTCGACGCCCGCGGGCTCAAGGCCGATTGGTCGTCCATCGAGGACGCCCCCGACAACCTGTTGGTGACCTCGTTGGCCATGGTCTGCCCCTTCGACCTCAGGGAAAAGCAGGCGCTTTTGGAAAGCGACGGCCCGGCGGCCCGGGCGGCGCTGTTGACCGACCTACTGGAAATGTCGGCCCTGGGCATGACGCCGGATCCGGGCGGCGCCGCGCACTGAGACATCCCGCCCGGGGGGACGCCTGCCGGGACCAACGTTAAGGAGACGGCTTCGATGAGCAACGCCCAAGTGGACCCGAAACTGCTGGAAATTCTGGTCTGTCCCGTGACCAAGGGGCCGCTGGACTATGACGCGGCCACAGGCGAGCTGATCAGCCGCCAGGCCGGTCTTGCCTATCCCATCCGCGACGGCATTCCCATCATGCTGCCGGACGAAGCGCGTCAGATCAAAGCCGATGCCGGGAGCCCCCATCCATGACCGCAAAAACAATTCAGTCGCAAACCGCGAGCGGCAATCACGGCAGCCGCCACACGCCGGTGGAACTCCGCATCAAGAAGGACGACAAGGTGCTGGAGATCGATTTCGATGACGGAACGAATTTCCGCATCCCGGCGGAACTGCTGCGCGTGGAAAGCCCCTCGGCCGAGGTCCAGGGTCACGGCCCCGGACAGAAGACCGTGATCGCCGGCCGCCGCCATGTGAACATCATCGGCGCCGAGGCCGTGGGCAATTACGCCGTGCGGCTCAAGTTCGACGACCTGCACGACACCGGCATCTATTCCTGGGATTTTCTCTACGACATGGGCACCCGCCAGGACGAGCTATGGGCGCGCTATCTCGAGGCGCTGGAAGCCAAGGGCCTGACCCGCGATCCTTGACCCTAAGCGCCGGATTCTTCCGCCGAAGCGGGCAGGCGGTCCCCGGCGGCGGCCAGCAGTTCGCCGACGACCCCGCCCTTGAGGTCGATCCCGACGCCGCATTTACAGCCCTTGCAGCCGACGCAGGCGTCCAGGCCCAGATCGACCGCGGCGTCGAGGGCCGCCCGGCGGCCGTCCTCGGTCACGCAGGGGTCGAGGCGCAAGAGTTGCAGTTTCAACAATGAAAACGGATTGCCCCAGCGATAGCCCGTCGCCGCGTCGGGCGCGGCCGCATCGTCGGCGCCGTCGGCGAAATTGCGGGCATGCATGGGACAGCCGTCGAGACAGGCATAACATTCGATGCAGGCGGTCAGCGCGTGATAGGTCTCGGGTGCTTCTTCGTTGAGGTCCGGGGCCCGTTGGTCGGCGGACAGGCGGCCCTGCAGTTGACGGGCGATGCCGTCGCGGCGCACCACCAGGTCGGCCAGCACGGGCAGGGTCGCCAGGGGTTCGACCCGGTCGCCCTCGCGCACCCGCGCACGGCAGGCGATGCGCGGCCGTCCGTTGACGTCGACCGTACAGACCCCGCAATTGCGCGCCCGGCAGCCATAGCGAAAGGCGAGGTCCGGCAGGGTCGTTGCCTGGGCCTGCAGCAGGACGTCGAGGATCATCGGCCGTTCGCCCTCCTGGCGGGGGCGGTAGTCATAGGCGACGGTCTCGCGGACGCCGTTGCGGGTGGTGACGATGTTGATTTTCATGGGCTGGTCTTTCTATTCGGCGGCGTCGGCAACGGCGGCGGCGGGGCTGCCGGGGGTGACCGGCGGGGCCGCATCCTGGGGGCCCAGGATCGCCTGGTAGCGGCGGTCGAGGATGGGATCGAGCAGGCGGGGCGGCAACAGGCCCAGGGCCTTGGCCTGCGCCTTGCGCCAGGCGTCCTTCAGGCGCATGGCGGCAAGCCGCGCCGTCGGCGTGCGCGGGCGGCGGGCCCGCTCGGCCACGAAATTCAGCACCCCGCCCGGGCCGGGCCGGCCCCGCACCACGGTCGAATAGGGCTGGGCCAGGATCGATACCGCCGGGCGGTCCAGGCGGACATGGCCGCCGACGCTGGCGGTCCGTTCGCGGGCGGCGGCGGTCACCGCGCGGGCCACGTCGAGCAGGCTGCGCAGTTCGACCCATTCAATGAAGGCTTGGTTCCAAAGGGTGTATTCCGGAATCGAAACGGCGGCGGCGCGCTGCGCCAGATCATCGATCACCCCATCCATACGGTCCAGGCTGGCGGCCGTGCGGGCCGGGCCGATGCAATCCCAGGCGGCCTGCTGCAGTTCGAGCTTCAGATGGGCCGGGGCCTGATCGCCCGCGCGTCCGAACGGAGCCGTCGCGGCGGCGATCAGCGGGCGGAACGCGTCGTCAGCCGGGGGGGCGTTGCGGGTCCGCGCCAGATGCGCCGCGCCGCGCCCGGCGCGCAGGCCGAACACCACGTTTTCCGTGAGCGCCGTGGAGCCCAGGCGGTTGGCGCCGAATACGCCGCCCATGGCCTGACCGGCGGCGAACAGGCCGGAAAGGCCGGCGGCCGTGGTGCCGTCGTCCGGGCCGCCGACGGACGCCCCCGTGGCGTCGACGCGGATGCCGCCCATGGTGTAATGGGCCGCGGGCCGCACTTCCCAGGCCGTCTCGCAGCGCACGGCGTCCTTGGCAAGGGCCTGGCGCGCCGTGCGGTAGGCCGAAGGCATGGAAGTTTCCAAATAACGCATGAAGCCCTTGCCGGAGCGGGGCAGGCGGGCATTCGCCGTCAGGTCCAGATAGGCCCCGCCGTTCGCCGTGCCGCGACCGTCGGCGACGGCGCGCATGATGGCGGCGGAACATTCGGCCCGGGTGCGCAGATAGACCCCGTCGAGAATGACCTTGCCGTCACGGTCGCGCAGCACGCCGAGGAAGCTGGCCGTCGACGGCTCGCCGACCAGAAGGCCTTCGTAGGATGCGGGTGCCGTCAGGCAGAAGGGCAGGAACTGCACCTGCTCCATGTCGACCAGATCGGCCCCGGCGCGGGCGGCGGCGGCGTAACCGTCGCCGGTGTTGCCGCGCATGGTGTCGGTCTTGGGAAAGTAGAGGGTATTGAGCCCGCCGGACGCCATGACCACGGCCGGCGCCCGCACGGCGACCAGAACCCCGGCCGCCGCGTGGTAGACAAGGCCGCCGACGACACGGCCCGGGGCCCCGTCCGCGGCCGGTTCGACCGCCAGGTCGAGGAACCAGGCGTCTTCCAGATAATCGATGGCGGTGCTTTCGATGACCGCATCCCAACCCGCGTGGCTGAAGGCGACGCCGGCGTTTTTATGGCCGACGGAGCGCGCCACGGTATGGCCGCCCTTGGCCAAAGGCCGGGCATAGGGGCCTTGACGTTCTTGATTGATTTTCGGGCGCAGGCCATGGGCCCGGTACCAGTCGTAACCGGCGCGGCTGTCCTTGGCATAGGCTTCGGTCAATGCCGGCAGCGGCAGGTCGGCGCCCGAGACGCGCAGATTGTCGGACAGTTCCTGTTCCGTATCCGCGTCGCTGACCGAGGCGCGCACGGTGGCGTTGCCTTCGGAGATCTTGGTGTCGGAACAGGCGATGGGGTCTTTGGACACGACCAACACGCGGGCGCCCTCGGCCGCCGCCGCGTCGGCCGCGGCACTGCCGGCCCCGCCCGAGCCGACCACGATCACGTCGTAGTCGCGCCATTCAATCTCAATCGCCACGGATTTTGCCTCCCATCCGGTCGTTGCATCTTTTTTTCTAATGCATTTCAACGCGATCGGGGATGGTCAATGCAAGGAAATTCCCCGCATCCGGCGCCGCCAAGGGCGCAAAGGGGAAAATTTCAGGGCCCGGGGGCTCAGCCGCAGGTCAGCGCCGCATCGACGGTCTGGCCCCGGAAGTACCAGGAGGGGTCGACAAACACGCCGTAGCGTTGCGTCACGCCGGCTTGGCCCTTGACCGTGAAGGACGAGACCTGCTTGGCCGCGAGCAGCATGCGCCGGGCCTTCACAACCTGCCGGTCCGCATCCAGGCGAAACACCGTGATGTTGCCCGGCGCGGGGAAGGGGGCCCCCAGATTGACGACCTTGATCCGCGCGTCGGCGCCGTCGCAGGACGCCGTGATGGCGACGTCGTGAGGTGGTTTCGGCGGATTGGCGACGACGCTACGAAGCGCGACGCGGGCGGTCTGCGGCGCTTGCGCGGTTTGCGGTGCCGGCGGCTGCGATTTCGCGGCCGGAAGGCTGTTCGGTGCCGCCACGGCCTGATCCCGGCCACTCGCCGTTGCAAAATCATTGAGCGTGCCGGCCGAGGCCATGACCGCCGCATCGGAATTCCCGCTCAGGCAATGCAGGACCTGAAGCCGCGTCCGCGCCTGGGCGATGTAGCGGTCGAGCGCGGGGCCCGTCAGATCGACCCGGCCGCCCTTGTGCCGCACGGCCAGGGGCTTGTTCTGCCGGGCCAGGGCATCGAGCCGGCGAATGCGCTCGGCCTGCAATTGAATGTAGCGCGACCAGTCCCCGGCCAGGTGCCGGTCGACGTAATCAATGACCGTCTCATGGCTGACGGTTCCCACATAGGGGTCACTGGGAAACGGGGGGCAGTCAGCGGCATCCGCCGGCCCGGCCGCCACCGCCAAGACCGCGACGCCAAGACCCGCCTGGACCAAGCGGACGCACAACCGCCCAACCCGCGGCCTGGATCGCGCGGTGAAATCTGCTTCGGCAGACATCGGAAGAATAACCCTCAATCCGCGTATATTAAGACGATGGGGCGTCTTATGAGGGGTAAACCTGACATCTACCTGACGACGACGGAATTAACGGCGGGGAAAAGGCGTCAGACCGGCTGCCCGGGAAAGGCCAGTTCGTGGGTGCTTTTCCAGGCGTCGGATACGTAATTGACGATCAGGGTCTGGCGCACGCCGGTGATCGGCTTGCGGCGGAAGCCGTGCCATGTGTCCTTGCCCGGCACGAACACCAGGGCGCGGTTCTGGCGATGCGGGGTCGGGCCGAAGTAGTCTTCTTCCTTGGGGCCCGCATAAATGTCGGTGCCCCAGTCTTCGCCGTCCGGCGCCTGGGACAGATAGACCAGCAGGCTCAGCTTCTTGACCGAGATGTCCTTATGGGGCTCCAGCCAGAAGCCGTCCCGGTCCTGGGCGTATTCCAGACGCAGGAAGCTGCCCGCGAGGTCGATACCGCACATGTGTTCGATGCGCTTGACCGTGGCCGGATCCTGAAAACCCTGGGCGATGTCTTCGCAGACGGTGAATTCTTCGCGCCGGCCCGGATCGAAATAGCTGCGGCTGTCGTTGTTGGCGGCGCGGGCCCCCTTGGTGTACTCGACCCGGGGCGCATCGAAGGGCAGGGCGCGCAGGGCCTGGACCACCTCTGCCGTGAACACGTCGTCGAGCAGCCAATGGGCGAACGGCTCGGTCCGCACTTCGCAGGCATCGAGGCTGGCGTGAAGCCGGTCCGTATTGGCGGAGGAAGAGGTCATCGTGCCGTCCATATTGGTGTTGCGCCGGCCCGCGTCGGGCCTGGGCTCTTCTGTTAAATGCTTCCGCAATGCCCGTCAAACCTTCCTGCCCGGGCCCTGGGCCTGCCACCTTGATACGCCAAGAGCCGCGCGGTCGCGGTGATCTGGATCAAGCGGGCGGCGACAGCGTTTCGCCCCGCATCAGGCGCGGCAGTTCGCCGACCTCGCCCATGGCGTGGCGCATGAAATACTTTTTGACCTCGGGCAGGGCGTTGACGGTACCCAGGCCCAGATCGCGGGCTAGGCGCAGCGGCGGCACGGCGTTGGAGAACAGGCGGTTCAGGGCGTCGGTCATCCCCAGCATCAGGGAATTGTCGAACCTCCGGCCGCGCTCATAATCCTCCAACACGGCCGCCGACCCCAGGTCGAGACCCAGGGCCTTGGCATCGGCCAGCACCTCGGCCAGAACGGCGACGTCGCGCAGGCCCATGTTCAAACCCTGGCCGGCGATGGGATGCATGCCGTGCAGAGCATCCCCCGCCAGGGCGAAGCGGGGGGCGGTGGCACGTTCGGCGACCAGCAGGGACAGCGGGTAGCTCCAGCGCGGGCCGACCAGGGCCAGAGAGCCCAGGAAATCACCGAAGCGGAGCGCCAGTTCGGCCAGGAAATCGTCATCGCCGAGCGCCATCACGGCCGGGGCCAGGGCATCCCGTTCCGTCCACACCAGGGATGATTGATGTTCCTCGCGGCCAGGTTCGCCCTTGATCGGCAGGATCGCGAAGGGCCCGGCGGCCAGGAAATGTTCATGAGCGACGAAGCCATGGGGCTGTTCATGATCGACCGTGCAGACGATGCCCGTCTGGCCGTAGTCCCAACCCGTGGTGCGGATACCGGCCCAACCGCGGGTGCGCGAGCCGCGCCCGTCGGCGCCGACGACGAGGCGCGCCGACAAGACCCGGCCGTCGGCCAGGGTCAGGGTGGCGGCCCCGTGACCCAGGTCCATGGCCGTGGGGTCGGCGGGGGCGACCACGGTCAGGTTGGCGGCGGCGGTTTGTGCTTCATATAAGGCGCGGCGCAGATGCCGGTTTTCGATCATGTAACCGAAGGGGGCGTCGCCCACCAGGCGGTGATCGTAATGCAGAAACAGCAGCGAGCCCGCGTCGGCAACGCGGATGTCGCGGATCGGCGAGGACCGGGGACCGAGATAATCCCACAGGCCCGCCGCCACCAGCACACGATGGGTGGCCAGCGCGATGGCCGAGGCGCGCCCGTCGAAGCCGGCGTCCAGCCCGGCCTGCGGATCGGCCCGATCGACCAAAGTGACGGACAGACCGGCTTCCGCCAGCAGCACCGCCAGCGTGCCGCCGACCAGACCGCCGCCCACAATCAATACATCGGCAATCGTGCCGTCGGATTTTGAGCCGCTGGGTAACTGCGCTGCCTGGGTCATCGATCCCGCCTTTGCCGCTGTCGGCGGCGGCCGGAAGAGGCCGGGCCGCCTGGTGCCGAGAATCGCCCCGCCGACGGCCATTGTCCAGCCGTCTTGACTGTTTAATTTTTAAGCAAAATGGTGAAAATGAGCAATAATTATGCACGCCGATCTGATGCCCACGCCAGCGGGTTTGTTCTAACCAATTGAAAAACAAGGGTTGAATTAACTTGTATGGATTCCGGCACGGTTCTTGAAATTGTGCGCTGCGAAATCGGGCCATGGGGTCCGGCACATTACCTAACGACGGGCACGGAAGATTCCGGTCGCCCGTCCGGGACGTGGCCAAAAAGCGGAAAGGATTAACGAAATGAAGCTGATCATGGCCGTTATCAAGCCGTTCAAGTTGGAGGAGGTCCGCGAGGCCCTTACTCCCTTGGGCGTAGAAGGCATGACTGTCAGTGAGGTCAAGGGCTTCGGGCGCCAGAAGGGGCAGGCGGAAATTTACCGCGGCGCCGAGTACATGGTGAACTTCCTGCCGAAGGTGAAGCTTGAGATTGCCGCCAAGGACGATCTCGTCGCCTCAATCGTCGAAACCATTCAGAAGACCGCCCAAACCGGCAAGATCGGTGACGGCAAGGTTTTCGTCTACTCGCTTGAACAGGCCGTGCGGATCCGCACGGGCGAATCCGGCGCGGATGCCCTTTAGGAGGTTTTCCAAATGCTTATTGAAAATCTGAAACACACGCTTTCGAAAGGCGCCGCCCGTTTGACCGGCGTCGTGGGAGCGGCCCTGCTGTTGCTGGCGATGTCCGGCACGGCCCATGCCGAGGTTCCCGGCGAATCTCAGTTCGTCTTCAACACGTTTTCGTTCCTGGTGCACGGCTTCCTCGTCATGTGGATGGCCGCGGGCTTCTCCATGCTCGAAGCCGGCCTGGTGCGGACCAAGAACACCGCCATGCAGTGCCTGAAGAACGTCGCGTTGTTCTCCATCGCGTCGATCATGTACTACCTGATCGGCTACAACCTGATGTACTCCGGCGTGGACGGCGGCTTCATGGGCTCCTTCTCCTTGTGGAGCCAGGACGACACGGCGGCCGCCGCCGGCAAGTTCGTCGGTGACGATGCCGTGGGTTATTCCGCGGCCTCCGACTTCTTCTTCCAGTTGGTGTTCGTCGCGACCGCGGCCTCGATCGTTTCCGGGACCGTGGCCGAACGCGTCAAGCTGTGGTCCTTCCTGGTCTTCACGGTGATCCTGACGGGCCTCATCTACCCGATCCAGGGCTCCTGGCAGTGGGGCGGCGGCTGGCTGTCCGAAATGGGCTTCGCCGATTTCGCCGGCTCCACCCTGGTCCACTCCGTGGGCGGCTGGGCGGCCTTGACC
>PALN01000047.1 GCA_002706405.1 Rhodospirillaceae bacterium
CATCGCCGAAGACATCGAAGGCGAAGCGCTGGCGACCCTGGTCGTCAACAAGCTGCGTGGCGGCCTCAAGGTTGCCGCCGTCAAGGCGCCGGGCTTCGGCGACCGCCGCAAGGCCATGCTCGAGGACATCGCCATCCTGACCAAGGGCCAGGTGATCTCCGAAGACGTCGGCATCAAGCTGGAAAACGTGACCCTCGACATGCTGGGCACGGCCAAGAAGGTGTCCATCACCAAGGACGACACCACCGTCGTCGACGGTGCCGGGTCCAAGAAGGACATCGAGGCGCGCTGCAACCAGATCCGCGCGCAGATCGAGGAAACCACCTCGGACTACGACCGTGAAAAGCTGCAGGAACGCCTGGCCAAGCTGGCCGGCGGCGTCGCGGTGATCAAGGTGGGCGGCGCCACCGAGGTCGAGGTGAAGGAGAAGAAGGACCGCGTCGACGACGCCCTGCACGCAACCCGCGCGGCCGTCGAGGAAGGCATCATCGCCGGCGGCGGCACGGCCCTTCTGTATGCCGTCAACGCGCTCAAGAAGCTGGAGCCGGAAAACAACGACCAGCAGGTCGGCATCGACATCGTCCGCCGCGCCCTGCAGGCCCCGGTCCGGCAGATCGCCGAGAACGCCGGCTTCGACGGCGCCGTGGTCGCCGGCAAGCTGATGGACCAGAAGGATACCAACTGGGGCTTCAACGCCCAGACCGGTGAATACCAGAACCTGGTCAAGAACGGCATCGTCGACCCGACCAAGGTGGTGCGCACGGCGCTGCAGGACGCGTCCTCGGTCGCCGGCCTGCTGATCACCACGGAAGCCATGGTCGCCGAAAAGCCCGAGCCCAAGAAGGACGCGGGTGCCGGTGCCGGCATGCCCGACATGGGCGGCATGGACTTCTAAGTCTCCATCAAACCTGAAGTGCCCCTGGCCGCCGGTCCCCCGACCGGCGGCCTTTTTTTCCGGCGCCGGCCCGGGCCCGGGAAACTAGCTGAATACAGCACGATGTGGATTTGCTAGACTCCCCCAAGGCCATCGTGGGCCAAGAAGTCCCCTTGAACAGGGAGGCGTTATTGGAAGAAGTGTCCGCCTGGGTCGTCGACATCCGCAAGGTGTCGAGCGAGTTTTTCGAGACCATGGCCGCCTATCTGCCCTCCCTGCTGGGCGCGATCCTGATCGTCGTCCTGGGCTGGTTCGTGGCCCGCCTGCTGCGTGCCGGCACCCGTCGCCTGGGCGATACGGCCAACCGGCTTTTGACCCGGGTCGCCAGCACCGGCTTTCTCACCAGTTTCCAGGTCTCCACCAGTGTCGTCCGCATCGCCGCCAGCATGGTGTTCTGGGTCACCATGCTGCTGTTCATCACGGCGGCGACACGGGTCGCCGGGCTTGAGGCCTTTTCCGTCTGGCTCGACCGCATCGTCGTCTACGTGCCGCACCTGGTGGCCGGCGGCGTCATCATCCTGGTCGGCTATCTGATTTCCCTGGTCATCCGCGACGTCGTGGCCGCCGCCCTGGCGTCGGCCAACATCGCGCAAAGCAATCTGATCGGCGCGCTGACTCAATGGGCCGTGCTGCTGGCGGCCGTGATCATCGGCGTCGAGCAACTGGGCGTCGACGTCACGATCCTGGTCATCATCGCCGCCACGGTGATCGCCGGCGTGCTCGGCGCCATGGCCCTGGCCTTCGGCCTGGGGGCCCGCGATCTGGTCGCCAATCTGGTCGCCGCCCATCACGCGCGGCGCCATCTGCTGCCCGGCCAGCAGATCGCCTGGAACGGCAATACGGGCGAGATTCTGGAGATTTCGGCGACCGCCATCATCATCGCGACCGAGGGCGGGCGGACCCTGATCCCCGCCCGCACCTTCCTGACCGACGCCATCGTCGTGACCATCCCCGAGGATGCCGATGGCTGACCATATCCCCCTGACCCTGGCCTTCATGGATACCCGGCCCGAGCCCGCGGCCCGGGTTCTCGAAGACATGCCGGCCGAAGACGCGGCGGCCCTGTTCGCCCAGGTGCCGGCCCGCGTCGGCGCCGAGGTCCTGCGCCGGATGGCCGCGCTCAGCGCCGCGCGCTGCCTGGAGATCCTGCCCGCCGAACGGGCGGCCGGGCTGCTGCGGGAACTGCCTTTCGTCGATGCGGTGACGTTCTTCCGCAACCTGGCACCCGGCGTGCGCGGCATCATCGCCGACGCCCTGCCGGCCAACCTGGCCCGCGATCTGCGCATCGCGGTGACCTATCCCGTGGGCACGGTCGGCGCGGTCATGGATCAGGCCGCCGTCTCCGTCGTCGCCGCGCGCACGGTCGACGAGGTCGCCAAGCTGGTGAAGCGCCGCCGACGCAAGACCACGGACCACCTGTTCGTGGTCGACGAGGACGGCCGTTTCCTCGGCACGGTCAAGGCGGGCGACCTTCTGCGCGCCGACGGCAAGACCCGGATCGACGAACTGATGGACCGAAACGTGACGGCGCTGTCGAACCGCGCGACCCTGGCCTCGGTGCTGGGTAATCCGCAGTGGAACACCTATCTGGCGCTGCCGGTGATCGGGCGCACGGGGAACTTCATCGGCGCGCTCAGCCGTTCGGCGCTCGGGTCCGGGCTGGCCGAACTGCGGCGCGGACGCAGCGCGCGGCCGCACGACGGCGCCGACACCCTGATGGGCAATCTGGTATCGGCCTATCTGCTGGCCTGCGCCGGCATGGTGCGCACGGTGGCCCATATCGGCGACCCGGCCCCCGGCACCATCGGTGAACCGGAATGACCGGCAATCTGGATGCCGCGACGGTCAAGCTGGAACGCCGGTTCCTGCTGGATTTCCCGTGGGAGGCGGCGCGCCGCATCGAAACCCTGCCGACCACGGAAACGGCCCCCACCCTGGTCCGCCAGCCGGCCGATGTCCTGGCCCCCTTGTGGCGCATGCTGCTGCCGGAAACGGCGGCGCGGCTGCTCAAGCGCCTGCCCGACGATCTGGCCTGCGCCCTGTTGGCCGAACTGCGGCCCGGCGAGGCGCTGCGCGTGTTCAACGCCTTGAAGCCGGCTGACCGTGACCGTTACCTGGCCGCCCTCGACCCGGCCATCGCCGACGACCTGAAACGCCTGGGGGACTTTCCCGAAGGCAGCGCCGGGCGCCTGATGGTCACCGACATCGCGCAATTCCGCGCCGCCATGACCGCCAAGCAGGCGCTGGCCGCCTTGCGCCGCGCGCGGGCCAAGACGGCGCGGTCGTTGTTTCTCGTCGACGACGACAATCGCCTGACGGGCAAAGTCGGCATTCAGGACCTCGCCGTCGCCGACCCGGCCGCCAAGCTGGCCGACATCGCGACGCCGGTGTTGGCCTATGTCAGCCCCCTGACCTCCCAGGAAGAAGTCGCCGACCTGTTGGAGCAGCATCGCCTGGTCGACCTGCCCGTGGTCGATCATGACGGGCAGTTGATGGGCGTGGTCCAGCACAGCACCCTGATCGGCGCCCTGCAGGCCGATGCCTCGGTCGATATTCAGACCATGGTCGGTGCCTCCAAGGACGAACGCGCCCTGTCCAAACCCCTGTTCGCCGTGCGCAAGCGCCTGCCCTGGCTGCAGATCAATCTGCTGACCGCCTTCATGGCCGCCGCCGTGGTCGGCCTGTTCGAAGGCACCATCGCCAAGTTCACGGCCCTGGCGGTGCTGCTGCCGGTGGTCGCCGGGCAGTCGGGCAATGCCGGCGCGCAGGCCCTGGCCGTGACCATGCGCGGCCTGGCGCTGCGCGAAATCACGCCGCGCCAATGGTTCGCCGTGACCTTCAAGGAAGCAAACGTCGGCCTGGTCAACGGCATCGCCGTGGCCGCGACCTGCGGCATTGGGGTGTATTTCTGGTCGGGCTCTCTCGGCCTGGTTCTGGTCATCTCCATTTCCATGGTCCTGGCCATGGTCGCGGCCGGGCTCGCCGGGGCCGTCGTGCCCGTGGTGCTGACCAAGCTGGGCCAGGACCCGGCGGTTGCGTCGTCGATCATCCTGACCACCGTCACCGACATCGCCGGGTTCTTTTCCTTCCTCGGGATCGCGACTATTCTGTCGGGGCTTCTGTAAAGACCGATGCCGCATGACCGGAGATTTTTATGACCGCGACCGTCGCCGCCAAGATATGGCTGGACTATGATCAGGACGAACTGAACCGTCAGTACGATCAACGCTCCGTCGTGCCCGACGGCGACGACTACAAGGCCGCCGATGCCAAGGCCAGCGCGGAGGCACGGGCGGAAACCGCCTGCCGGCTCGACATTCCCTACAGCGTCACGCCCGACGAAACCCTGGACGTCTTTCCGGCAACCAATCCGGGCGCGCCGATCCTGGTATTTCTCCACGGCGGCGCCTGGACCCGGGGCAGCAAATCCACCGAAAGCTTCATCGCCCCACCCCTGGTCGCCGCCGGTGCCGCCGTGGTGCTGGTCGATTTCACGCTCTGCCCGTCGGGCACGCTGGCAGGCATGGTCGAACAATGCCGCCGCGCCGTTGCCTGGGCCCATACCCATGCCGCCGACATCAACGGCGACGCGGACCGCATCGTCATCGCCGGCCATTCCTCGGGATCACACCTTGCGGCGATGATGCTGGTGACCGATTGGGCCTCGCCCCGCATGCCCGGCGATCTTATCAAAGGCTGCGTCATCACCAGCGGCATCTATGACCTGACGCCGGTGCGCCTGACCTACCGCAACCAGTACCTGCATCTGGACGATGCCGCCGTCGAGGCCCTGAGCCCGATCAAACAGCTTCGCCCCGGGCTGCCGCCGGTGGCCCTGTTTTACGGCGGCAAGGAGCTGGCTGAATTCCGCCGCCAAGGCCACGCCTTCGCCGACGCCCTGCGGGCGGCGGGCGGCACGGTCAGCGAACAGGACCTGCCCGGCCTCAACCATTTCGAGATGGGCCGCCGTCTCGCCGACACAAACGGCCCTGTCCACAAGGCGGCGCTTAAGCTGATGGGGCTTTAGCCCTACTTGACTAAGTCGGCCGGCGCGACTGCGGGCTGTCCCAGACCTCCGGGTTCAGGGGGAACGGCGGCATCTCGCCCTTGAGGGCCGTGGTGATCTGCTCCGCCGCCGAAATGGCGAGCGCCTTCGACGCTTCCTGGGTCACCCCCGCCGTGTGCGGCGTGAAGATGACCTTGGGGTTTTTGAGCAGGGCATGGTCGGCGGGCAAAGGTTCGGGGAACACGACGTCGAGCCCGGCCGCCCGGATATGCCCGGATTTGAGCGCCCCATCCAAGGCGTTGAGATCGATCAACTGCCCCCGCGCCGCGTTGACCACCACCGCCCCTTCGGGCAGGGCCGCCAGTTCGGCCGCGCCGATCATGTTGCGGGTTTCGTCCGTCAGCTCGGCCGCCATGGCAAGCGCGTCGCATTGGCCGAGCATGGCGTGCAGGTCAGGGCACATTTCCACCCCGGTGACCAAGGCGAGCCGTGCGTTTACATAGGGGTCGAAGGCCAGGACGCGGCAGCTGAAGGCAAGGCGCAGCTTTTTCG
Organism: Rhodospirillaceae bacterium; assembly: GCA_002706405.1. Classification (GTDB taxonomy): domain Bacteria; phylum Pseudomonadota; class Alphaproteobacteria; order Rhodospirillales; family Casp-alpha2; genus UBA1479. Next base: position 5,493 of record PALN01000047.1, read on the forward strand.
CCAGTTCCGAGCCGATATAGCCCAGGCCGACGATCCCGACCGTGCGGCCTTCCAGTTCGTAAACCTGCAGGCCCTGGCGCTGCGACCAGGCGCTGCCGTCGCGGGCCGCGCGGTCGCCCCAGGTCAGCTGCTTGAGGCAGGCCAGCAGCAGCATGACCGTGTGTTCGGCCACGGGCGTGCGCCCGAACCCCAGATGGTTGACCACCAGGATGCCGCGTTCCGTCGCGGCGGGAATGTCGATGTTGTCAGTGCCGAAGCCCGAGGTCGAGATCACGGTCAGGCCGGGTGCGGCGTCCATGATCTCGGCCGTCACCCGTTCGGGCGTGCGCACCCAGAGCGCGTTGGCGTTGCCGAGGGCGGCTTTCACCTGCTCTGCATCGGGGCTGTCGACGACCACCGGCTCGATCCCGGCGGCGCGCAAAAGATCGTGGCCGCCCGGATCGTACATCGGGCGCCAAAGAACGGCTTTCATGGACATGGCGGGTCTATCCCTCCCAAAGGATTGTCGTTTTTTGTGATGCCCCCATCGCCCACCATTTAGGAGCCAGCGGCGGCCCGGAATCAAGCGTCACGTTCGCCCCTGACGGCCGGAAAATCCGCGGAATTCAATGTGCAGCGGCCTTCTCAGATAAATTGTGCACTGCACAATAAAATTCTTGACGATGCCGGAAACCCTTGGCATATTAGCATTGTTGCATCGCAACATGAATGGCGGTGCCGATGATCGGGCCGCCCGCTTCAGCCCTTTTCGCCATATCGGGAAACAGGAGATTTAAGACAATGGCTACCAAGAAAACGACTTCCACCGACCCCTTCGCCCCCGTCCGGGAAACCGTTCTGGAAGCGGTGAACACCGCCAAGGCGCAGCAGGAAAAGATCGCTTCCGCCGCCCAGGTTGAAGCCGACAAGGTCCGCGCCGCGGCCGTCGATGGGTTCGAACAGGCCGTCACGGCCTATCGCGAGAATTTCGAAGCCGCCGTCGCCGCCACCAAGGCCGCCGCCGGCGACCTGAGCAAGATCGAAGAACTGACCCGCGCCCAGGCGACCGAGCTCGCCGAAGACCGGGTCGCCGTGATCTTCAAGGCGATGTCGATCACCGATCCGTCCGAGCTGATGAAGCTGCAGGCCGATCTGATCGCCGCCGAGCAGAAGAAAGCCCAGGCCATGGCCAAGGAAACGGTCACGCTTTACCAGAGCGTCGCCAAGGACCTTTTCACGCCGTTCCAGGCGCAGATGACCAAAGCCTTCGAAGCGGCTTCCAAGTTCAAGCCCGTCTAATTTGAGATCACTTACATCCACTTGCTGAAAATTGGCCCCGCGGCGACGCGGGGCCCTTTTTTTGTCCGCCCGTCATCCCGCAACCGGCGCCTCGCCCCATCCCCTTGTCACATATAAATTTCCTGATACGTTGCTTAGGGGGAGTGCCGGCGCGCCTTTTTATGTGCGCCGCAACAAATTTCTGCCCGCCAGGGCGCCCGGTTTGACCTAGGTCAATATGGCGGGCGGGCGAATTTTGTACGTAGGGGGGTGTTTTTCGTGCCGCCGGGCCGGACCGGGCGGTGAGTGGGTTATGTGCAATCGATAGAGGCAGAGCCATGACATTCCTCGTTTTCCTGCCATTGGGCTTAATCAGCCTGCTGGGACTGTCCCTCGCCGCCGGCGCCGACGACGCCGTCATGTACGGTCACGGCCTGCTGATGGCTGCCTTCGGGTTCCTCGGCGTGTTTTGGGTCATTTCCCGCGACGGCGACATCGGTGGCCCGGCCAAGGCCGTCCCCGGTGGGGTCAACTACAACGACGCGGTGATCCGCGCCGGCCTGATTGCCTCGACCTTCTGGGGCGTGGTCGGCTTCTCCGTCGGGCTTGTCATTGCCTTGCAGCTCGCCTTCCCGGTGCTCAACCTGGACCTGCCCTGGACCAGCTTCGGCCGCTTGCGCCCGCTGCATACCTCGGCGGTGATTTTTGCCTTCGGCGGCAACGTGCTGATGATGACCTCGTTCCACGTGGTGCAGCGCACCTGCCAGGCGCGGCTCGCCGGCGGCTGGGCACCGTGGTTCGTGTTCTGGGGATACCAGCTGTTCCTGCTCATGGCCGCCTCGGGCTATGTCCTGGGCGTCACCCAGTCCAAGGAATATGCCGAACCGGAATGGTACGCCGACCTGTGGCTGACCGTCGTCTGGGTGGTCTATTTGCTGGTCTTCCTGGGCACCCTGTGGCGCCGCAAGGAGCCGCATATCTACGTCGCCAACTGGTTCTATCTGGCCTTCATCGTGACCATCGCGATGCTGCACATCATCAACAACCTGGCGATGCCGGTCACCCTGACCTCGACCAAAAGCTACGTGCTGTTCGCGGGCGTGCAGGACGCCCTGACCCAGTGGTGGTACGGCCATAATGCGGTCGGTTTCTTCCTGACCGCCGGCTTCCTCGGCATCATGTACTACTACGTGCCGAAGCAAGCCGAACGCCCGATCTATTCCTACCGGCTGTCGATCGTCCACTTCTGGTCGCTGATCTTCATCTATATCTGGGCCGGCCCCCACCACCTGCATTACACGGCCCTGCCCGACTGGGCGCAAACCCTCGGCATGACGTTTTCGATCATGCTGTGGATGCCCAGCTGGGGCGGCATGATCAACGGCCTGATGACCCTGTCGGGGGCCTGGGACAAGCTGCGCACGGACCCGATCCTGCGCCTGCTGGCGATCTCCATCGCGTTCTACGGCATGTCGACCTTCGAAGGGCCGCTGATGTCCATCAAGGCGGTGAACGGCCTCAGCCATTATACCGACTGGACCATCGGCCACGTGCATTCCGGCGCGCTCGGCTGGGTCGGCATGGTGTCGTTCGGCGCCATCTACTTCCTGGCACCGCGCATGTTCGCGTCGGAAAAGCTCTATTCCCTGCGTCTCGTGTCCGCGCATTTCTGGCTCGCGACCGTGGGCATCGTGCTCTACGCCTCCGCCATGTGGGTGTCGGGGATCATGCAGGGCCTGATGTGGCGCGCTTACGACTCCCTCGGCTTCCTTGAATACTCCTTCGCCGAAACGGTCGAGGCCATGCATCCCTTCTATGTCATCCGGGCCCTGGGCGGACTGCTCTACGTCATCGGCGGGTTCGTCATGGCGTGGAACGTCTACCAGACGGCGAAGGGCCGCATCCGCGACGAACGTCCCTATGAAAGCACGCCGGCTGCCCCCCAGACGGCGCCTGCCGAATAACGCCGCCCCGGCCAAGGAGACCCTCATGTTCGATCATTCGAAAATCGAAAAGAACTCGATCCTGATGCTCATCGGGATCCTGATCGTCGTGTCCATCGGCGGGTTGGTGGAAATCGCGCCGCTGTTCTACCTGGAAAGCACCATCGAAAAGGTCAAGGGCGTGCGCCCCTACACCCCGCTGGAGCTGGCCGGCCGGAACATCTACATCCGCGAAGGCTGCTACAACTGCCACAGCCAGATGGTGCGCCCGTTCCGCGACGAAGTGGAACGCTACGGCCATTATTCCCTGGCTGCGGAAAGCATGTACGACCACCCGTTCCAATGGGGGTCCAAGCGCACGGGCCCGGACCTGGCGCGGGTCGGCGCCAAGTATTCCGACGAATGGCACAAGACCCATCTGATCGATCCGCGTGCCCTGGTGCCGGAATCGGTCATGCCCGGCTATCCGTTCCTGGCCGAGACGACGCTCCGGTACAAGGACATCGAAGACCACCTGATCGCCAACAAGATGGTCGGCGTGCCCTATGACGACGACATGATCGCCGCCGCCCGGGCCGACCTGGAAGCCCAGGTCGATCCGGACAGTGACGGCGTGGAAGGACTGCAGGCCCGCTATCCCGGCGCCCAGGCCCGCAACTTCGATGCCCAGCCCGGCCTGCCCACGGAAATGGACGCGCTGATCGCCTATCTGCAGGTGCTTGGCACGATGGTCGACTTCAAGGCCTACAAGGCCGAAGACAACTACCGTTAGGAGGACGCCGTCATGCAAACCACCGGTACGGAATTCGAACAGGTCGCCATGTTCGCCCAGACCTGGGGCCTTGTGTATCTCACGGTGATGTTCGCCGGAGTCCTGATCTATGCCCTGCGGCCCGGCGCCCGGAAGAAATTCCAGGACGCGGCCCAGATCCCGTTCAAGGAGGACTGATCATGTCTGATCACCGTCATGTCGACGAATTCACTGGCATCGAGACGACCGGCCACGAATGGGACGGTATCCGCGAACTGGACAATCCCCTGCCGCGCTGGTGGCAATGGGTGTTCTGGGCCTGCGTGGTCTGGTCGGTCGGCTATTGGATCGTCTACCCCGCCTGGCCGCTGGTGTCTTCCCATACCAAGGGCGTGATCGGCTATTCGTCGCGCGCCGAGGTCGCCCAGGAAATCAAGACCGCCACGGCGGGCATGGCCGACCAGTTGGAGCGCGTGCGCAAGGCCCCGCTCGAACAGATCCGCACCGAGGCGAGCCTGCGCGAATTCTCGCTGGCTGGCGGGCGCTCCGCGTTCAACGTCAACTGTTCGCAGTGCCATGGTTCGGGCGCCCAGGGTTTCAAGGGCTTCCCCAACCTGAACGACGATGAATGGATCTGGGGCGGCACCATCGACGCCATCTTCCGGACCATCACCCACGGCATCCGCAACACCGAAGACGAAAACGCCCATCAGTCGGACATGCCGGCCTTCGGGCGCGACGGCATCCTGACCAAGGCGGAGATTTCGGACGTCGCCGAATACGTGCTGTCCCTGTCGGGTCAGGCGGCGGACAGCGCCGCGGCGGCCCGCGGCAAGCCCCTGTTCACCGACAACTGCACCGCCTGTCATGGCGATACGGGCGGCGGTAACGCGGAGTTCGGCGCCCCGGCGCTGAACAACGACATCTGGCTGTATGGCGGCGACAAGCAAACCCTCGTCGAAACCATCACCAACAGCCGCCGCGGCGTCATGCCGGCCTGGGGCCGTCATCTGGACGAAGCGACGGTCAAGCAGCTTGCCATCTATGTCCACTCGCTGGGCGGCGGCAAGTAACCCACGTTTCAGGAAACACCACCGGCCCGGGGAGGGGGCCGACCGTTCCTGAAACGGGAACACCTTGGGGTAATACGAATGCGCAGCACGGAAAACCAATCGGACACGGCCATCGGCGCCCCAAAAATCCGGGAATACGACGTCGAAGCCGTCAACCGCAAAGAAACGCGGCCGCCGTTGTATGTGCCGCGCAAGAAGATCCACCCCCGTCGCACCCAGGGCTTTTTCCGCACCTTCAAGTGGTGGGTCATGGCCGTCACCCTGGGCATCTACTACGTCACGCCCTGGCTGCGCTGGGACCGTGGTCCGGGCGCGCCCGACCAGGCCGTGCTGGTCGATGTTCCGGGCCGGCGGTTCTATTTCTTCTTCATCGAAATCTGGCCCCAGGAATTCTATTACATCGCCGGCCTGCTGATCATGGCCGGTCTCGGCCTGTTTCTGGTGACCTCCGTGGTCGGCCGGGCGTGGTGCGGCTATGCCTGCCCGCAGACCGTATGGACGGACCTGTTCATCTGGGTCGAGCGCCTGGTCGAGGGCGACCGCGGGGCGCGCATCCGTCTGGACAAGGCCCCGATGTCCGCCGGCAAGCTCATGAAGCGTCTGACCAAATACGTGATCTGGCTGATCATCGCCATGGGCACGGGCGGCGCCTGGGTGTTCTACTTCGCCGATGCACCGACGCTGCTGACCGATCTGTTCACCGGCCAGGCGGCCACCGTCGCCTATGCCACCGTCGGTGTGCTGACCTTCACCACCTTCACCCTGGGCGGCTTCATGCGCGAGCAGGTCTGCACCTACATGTGTCCCTGGCCGCGCATCCAGGCGGCCATGATGGACGAGGAAAGCCTGACGGTCACCTACCGCACCGACCGGGGCGAGCCGCGCAAGCCGTTCGAAAAGAACGCCGACTGGGACAAACGCGGCGATTGCATCGACTGCAAGGCCTGTGTCGTCGTCTGCCCCATGGGCATCGACATTCGCGACGGCCAGCAGTTGGAATGCATCACCTGCGCGCTGTGCATCGATGCCTGTGACGACGTCATGAGCAAGATCGGCCGGCCGCGCGGGCTGATCGATTATGATTCCATCGCCAACGACGAACGCCGCCGCGAGGGCAAGGAAACCAAGCTGCGCCTGTTCCGTCCGCGCACCCTGTTCTACTTCGCGCTCTGGGCATTGATCGGGCTCGGCATGGTCTATGTGCTGCTGACCCGGTCCGACCTGGACATCAACGTGATCCATGACCGCAACCCGCTGTACACGACACTCAGCGACGGCAGCCTCCGCAACGGCTATACCTTCAAGATTCTCAACAAGGCGCGGGAGCAGCGCACGCTGACCTTGCATGCCTCGGGCCTGCCGGGGATCAAGCTGAAGGTCGTCGGCTCCGAAGACATGGGCGACAGCCCCGATCCCTACTTCACCGTGAAACCCGACCGTCTGCAGTCGTTCCGCCTGCTGGTCACCGTGCCGCCGGGCACCCTGAAAAGCGACGCCGCCGACTTGCGCTTCGTGCTCAAGGAAATCAACACCGGCCAGACCGCGTCCTACAACAGCCTGTTCCGGGGACCGGGACAATGAGCCAGGCCCTTCCCCCGGCCCCCCGCCAGATCACCGGCAAGATGGTGCTGTGCTGGCTCATTGCCTTTTTCGGCGTGATCATCGCCGTCAACATGACCTTCGTCTATTTCGCGCTCGACAGCTGGCCCGGCCTGACCACGCAGAAAGCCTATGAAGAAGGCATCACCTACAACAAGACCCTGGAGAACGCCGCCCGCCAAGACGCCATGGGGTGGCGCTCGCACGTCGCCGTGGGCCCGTCGATGTCCAAGGGAACCCGCATCCTGACCTTGACCATGACCGGTCCCGAAGGCCCCGTTGTCGGCCTGACCGTCCAGGCCCGGCTTCGCCGCCCGTTGGGCGACGGACTGACCGTCGAAACGAACTTGGCCGAGGATCGCCCGGGGCTTTACGCCGCCCTGTTGCGTCTGCCGGCGCTGGGCCGCTGGCAGGTCGAGATCACGGCCCAAGCCGGTGACGGGCGTACCTTCCGCATGGACCATGAAATCCAGGCCGGGGGGGCGAAGTGAACCAGGTTTCCGCCGCCGCGATCCCCGCCGACGCCGACGCCACGCCGGCCGTTCCCGAAACCTTGCATCTGATGGTCGAGAACGTCCATTGCGCGGGCTGCATCAAGCGCATCGAGGGCACCCTGGCGACCACGCCGGGTGTCGTCGCGTCGCGGGTCAACCTGTCGACCAAGCGCCTGCGGGTGGATTGGCTGCCCGGCCTGACCACGCCGGACGCCATCGCCGAAACGGTGACCGACCTGGGCTTTCCCGCCCGCCCCTTCGATCCCACGACGCTGGAAGACGGCGGCGAGGCCGAGGACAGGCGCCTATTGAAGGCCATGGCCGTGGCCGGGTTCGCCGCCGCCAACGTGATGCTGCTGTCGGTGTCCGTGTGGTCCGGGCATTTTTCCGGCATGGGCATCGCGACCCGTGACCTGTTCCATTGGGTGTCGGCACTGATCGCCCTGCCCGCGGTGGTCTATGCGGGCATGCCGTTTTTCGCCTCCGCCGCGCGGGCTCTCGCCAACCGGGCGCTCAACATGGACGTGCCCATTTCGCTGGCCGTGATCCTGGCCGCCGGCATGAGCCTGCAGCAGACCATGAAAAGCGCGGAGCACGCCTATTTCGATGCGTCGGTGACGCTGCTGTTCTTCCTGTTGATCGGCCGCTACCTGGACCGCCGGGCACGGACCAAGGCACGGTCCGCGGCGACGCGCCTGCTGGGTCTGCGCGCCGCGACGGCCATGGTCGTCGGCGCCGACGGCAAACAGCGGGCCGTCGCCACGGCGGACCTGGAGCCGGGCATGGTCCTGGCCGTCGCCGCCGGCGAACGCCTGGCCGCCGACGGCGTGATCGCCACCGGACGCACGGAGATCGACACCTCCCTGGTGACCGGGGAAAGCCTGCCCCATTCGGCCCAGCCGGACGACGCCGTCTATGCCGGGACCCTCAACCTGACCGCCCCCGTCGAAGTCCGCATCACGGCGGCGGGCGAGGACACGCTGCTGGCCGAAATCGTGCGCCTGATGGAAGCCGCCGAACAGGGCCGCGCCAAATACGTGAAACTCGCGGACCGGGCGGCCCGCATCTATGCCCCGGTCGTGCATATCCTGGCCGGCGGCACCCTCATCGGATGGTGGCTGGCGACCGGCGACTGGGAACGCTCGCTGCTCACCGCCGTGGCCGTGCTCATCATCACCTGTCCCTGCGCCCTCGGCCTTGCCGTGCCGGCGGTGCAGGTCGTCGCCTCGGGCCGTCTGCTGCAGCGCGGCGTGCTGCTCAAGGCCGCCGACGGGCTGGAGCGCCTGGCCCAGGCGGATCATGTGGTGTTCGACAAGACCGGCACCCTGACATTGGGCGAACCGGCGCTGGTCAACGGCACCGACATTCCGCCCGAGGCCCTGCACCTGGCCGCCGCCCTGGCCGCCCACAGCCGCCATCCCCTGGCCCGCGCCTTGGTCAAGGCGGCCGCGACCGACGCCCCATCCGTTGCCCTGCAAGACATCAAGGAAATGCCCGGCTGCGGCCTGTCGGCCATGGCCGGCAGCCGGCCCCTGCGCCTGGGCAGCCCCGCCTGGTGCGACGCCGCGCCCGCCGCCGATGCCGCCGGCCCCGCCGGGCCGGAATTCTGGCTGAAGGCCGGCGACGATGCGCCGGTCCGCTTCGTGTTCGCCGACCGGCTGCGCGACGATGCCCGTGCCACTGTGGAGCGGATCAAGGCCTTGGGGCTGACGGTCGAGCTCCTGTCCGGCGACCGCGAGGATGTCGTCCGCGCCGTCGCGGCCGACCTGGGCATCGACGACTGGCGCGCGCAATGCCCGCCGGACGCCAAGGTTCAACGGCTCAAGGAATTGGCCGATCAGGGCCGCCATGTGCTGATGGTCGGCGACGGCCTGAACGACGCGCCGGCCCTGGCGTCGGGTCATGCCTCTCTGTCGCCGGCAAGCGCCGCAGACATCAGCCAGACCGCCGCCGACATGGTGTTCCAAGGCCGATCTCTCGCTCCCGTGGCCGAGGCCATCATCGTGGCCCGCGCCGCCACCCGGCACGTGAAGCAGAATTTCGCCCTGGCCCTGATCTACAACATCATCGCCGTGCCGGTGGCCGTCGCCGGCCTAGTCACGCCGCTGGTTGCCGCCGTCGCCATGTCGTCGTCGTCGATCCTGGTGACCCTTAACGCCCTGCGCCTGAAGCTTGTGAAGTAGGAACCGTCTCATGGAAGTCCTGATTTACCTGATCCCCGTCGCCCTGTTCCTTGGGCTGTTGGGCCTGGGGGCGTTTTTCTGGGCGCTCAAGTCGGGACAGTTCGAGGATCTGGACGGTGCCGCCGAACGTATCCTGATGGACGACGAAGACAAGCCCGCCGCCGAATTCAGCTTCCATCCGCCCTGCCATTGACCGCAGGCTCCGCCGCCCCATCCGGCCCGTCCCGCCACTTCTGCGTTGAACCGTTTCGCTTTTGCGCCCTATCTTATGCATCGGCGGACCGTAGGCGGTCGGCCCAACAATGAGGGACTGGACGAATGGGGCAACGCGACCCGGCCAAAACGGATCAAAGCCTGGACGGTATTCCGCTGCTCAGTTGCCTGACCGCGGCTGAGCGGAAGGGGCTGGAACGTCAATGCCGATGGATCGACTTCGGCCCCGGTGAAAAGATCATCGAGCGGGGCGAGGAATATTCCAGCGTCTATTTCCTGATCTCCGGCACTGCCCATGTCCTGAATTATTCCGAATCCGGACGCGCCGTATCCTACGCCGCCCTGAAGAACGGTGACGTGTTTGGGGAACTGGCCGCGATTGACGGCCTGCCGCGCTCTGCCTGGGTCTGTACCATCACACGCTGCGTCGTCGGCGCCGTACCCGGCCCAGCGTTCCTCGATCTTGTCACGTCGAACCGGGACATGGCGATGGCGCTGCTCAAGCGGCTGGCGGCGGTGATCCGCCTGGGTGACGAACGGCTGGCCGACGTCAGCCTGCTGGGCGCCGAACAGCGGGTCTGCATGGAATTGATCCGCATGGCCGAACCGGACCCGGACGATCCCGAACGCTATCTGGTGTATCCCGTGCCGACACAAACCAACTTCGCCAACATGATCGGCGCGTCCAGGGAAACCGTGTCGCGCATCCTGGGGCGGCTGCGCGACGATGACATCGTCCAGCGCACGGACAAGGGCCTGGCGATCCCCGACCGGGGCCGCCTGGAACAGCGGGCGTTGCTGTAGCGGCCCCTTACGGCGCCGCCACCCAAGCCCTGGCCTGTTTCACCGTCCGGAAAATGGCGAGATCGTGGTTGGGCCGCGAGCTGCTGTCGATGAACGACTGCAACAGTGCCTTCATCAACTCGCTGTCGCTGACGAAGGCCAGTTTGAACGGACGGCCCAGATAGTCCGGCGGCAGCTTGACCGTTTCATCCTCGGCAACGCGCTGAAGGATGTCAGTGGTCCAGGCCGCAACCGTATCCGCATCGACATCTGAAAGGTCGACGATCATGTAGGCATGGTGATCGTTGATGTTCTCCGCTTCCCAGGCCGTGATCTCCAAAATCTCGAAAGGGGCGGAAAAACCAGAATGACGGACATATACACCGGTCGACTCTTCGGTGATTTCATAGGGCATTAATGGCGCGCCCTCCGGAATGTGAAACGATCATGACCCGGAATCAGATCATTCCTCCAAGATCAGCGCAATGGCATTGTTCGCATGTGCGGAAGAAAGAACTCGGGCGGAGACGGATCCGCTCTCGCCCGGGACCGATGGTCCCGGCAATCTCTCTGCCCCCAGGCCTTACGGCGCCATCCCGATGATCATCCGCCACAGGTCCGGAAGCCGGGCGCGCACCGATTCGCGGTGGGTTTCAAAGGTGACATGTGCCGCCGGCGCGGCATCGGGCCAGAGGCCGATCGACCATAGGGGCGCGATCTCGTTCGGCACGAAGGAATAGCGCACGTCGATCACGCGGTCGGGGTGATTCGGATCCCGCGCCACGTAACCGTCGCTGTACCGGGCGAACCGCGCGATGTCGCGTGCCTGCCGAGAGTCCGCCCGCAGCCAGGGGAAATCCCGCGCCGGATCGAGCCGCGGAACGGACGTTCCCGGCATGACCATGGGGCCGATGCCGGCGCGCACGGCATCCACATGGAAGCGGTCGGCGGTCTCGTAGATCACCTTCCACACCAGGATGTTGGCGAAGCTGGGCTTGACCTCAAGCCGCAGCGGCGCGTGTCCCCGGTCGGCCGCAAGGGCATGGCCCATGGCCAGGGCAGTGCGATGCTGGACCGTCCCCAATCCCAGATAAACCAACGCCCAGACGAGCGCCGCCCGGCCCCAGGCGCCGTTCCGCCGAACCACGCCGGCGATGGCGAGCGCGAGGACCGGCAGCGTGAACAGGGGATCGACGATGGAAATGATGCTCCAGGAAAACCGCGCGTCGCTGAACGGCCAGAGCAGCACGGTCCCATAGGAAGTCGCCGTGTCGAGCGAGCCATGGGTGCCGTACCCCAGGGCGCAGAACATCCATGTCCGCGGGAACGTCAGGCCGTGCCATCGTCGAAACGGCCGATACAGAAGCAGGGCCGCGATCAGCCCGCCCACGGGGATGAAGATCAGGGAGTGGGTGAATTGACGATGGTATTCAAGAAACAGAAGGGGATCCGTCTGTGATCGGATCAGCACATCCAGATCCGCCATCATCCCGGCGATGAACCCGAGGCCGCCAGCCACGACGGCCTGGGTGCGCCGGCGCGTGGCGAGCGGAAGGGCCGCGCCGAGGGCGCCCTGACTGAGCGGGTCCATGAAGGGTCAGCCGTCCCGAGGGCCGGTCTGGTCGAGACAGGCGGCAAGCGCCTGGAACGGCAGCAGGACGCAGTCGTGGCGGTGTTTCGCCCCATGCACGGGCGTGAAGGCGTTGAGCCCTTCCCAAGCACCCGTGGCCGGCGTGCCGTCTGCCATCAGGGCTTCGACCTGTTTGATGCCGCCCTGGAGGTCCGCCCTTTCCAGTCCCGGCGCCACCTGAGAGAGCAGGGCCGCCGCCGCCCGGGTCAGAAGGCAACCGCGCACCTTGCCGCCGACCGCCTTGACCCTGTTGCCGTCGAGGTCGACCTCGACGGCCATCCGGTCCCCGCACAGAAAATTATCGGCCTCGTGCCGACAAGCGGCATGGTCGACCGGGCCCAATGTCTCGGCCTGCGCCGCCAGGGTTTTGATGCGCGCATCGTAAATGTCGTCGGCGCCGCTCATGCCAGGACCTCCAATGTTTCGTCCAGGGCGGCCGTGAAGGCCTCGATATCGCTCGGTATGTTGTAGAGCGCCAAGCTCGCCCGCGTCGTCGCCGCGACGCCCAGGCGGTCCATCAGCGGCTGGGCGCAATGATGACCGCCGCGCAAGGCCACGCCCCTGGCCCCCATCAATTCGCAGATATCGTGGGGATGGACGCCGGCAATGGTGAAGGACAGGATCGGCAGGCGTTTGGCCGTCGCCCCGGGACCGATGACCGTGACCCGGTCCCGGTCCGCGAAACGCTCCATCAACATTCCGAGCAATACCTGTTCGTGGGCGCGGATTTCCGGCCATTCCAATCCCAGCAAAAGGTCCGCGGCCGCGCCCAGGCCGATGGCTTGCGTGATCGGCGGAGTGCCGGCCTCGAACCGATGGGGCGGCGGGGCAAAGATCGTTTCATCAAAGGTGACGCGGCGGATCATTTCGCCGCCGCCCATGAACGGCGCCATGGCGTCGAGAACCGCCGCCCGCGCCCACAGCACGCCGATGCCCGTCGGCCCGAACATCTTGTGCCCGGTGACGACATAGAAATCGCAGCCCAGGGTGGCGACATCGACCGGTCCGTGGGCCGCCATCTGCGCGCCGTCGACCAGCACCCGCACACCCTTGCCGCGGGCGATGTCACAGACCGCAGCAACATCCGTCACCGCCCCGGTCACGTTGGAGGCATGGGTGACGGCGATCAGCCGCGTGCGCGCCGTGATCAGGCCGTCCAGGGCATCCAGCCGAGGATACCCTTCGTCGTCCACGGGCAGGACCTTGAGAACCACGCCCGCGCGGTCGCGCAAAATCTGCCAGGGCACGATATTGGCGTGATGTTCGCCTTCGCCGATGATGATCTCGTCACCCGGCGACAGCCCGGCGCCGAAACCGTGGGCCACCAGATTGATGGCCGCCGTGGCACTTGACGTAAACACGACCTCGTTCGGGTTCTCTGCCCCCAGATAGCGCGCCAAGGCGGCCCGCGCGTTTTCAAAGGCCGCGGTCGCCTGGGTGGCCAGAGGATAGATGCCGCGCTTTACGTTGGCGCGACCGCCGGTTTCGAACGATGCCATGCGGGCAAGCGAGGCTCCTGCCGCCTGGGTCGTCGCTGCGTTATCCAGATAGGTTCCGGCCAGGCCCGAAGCCAGGGATGGAAACTGATCGCGCAAGGACAACATCGGCAAGCTCCGCCCTAGTCCGGGGTGCTGCGCATGCGGGCGATGATTTCGGCCAGGATGCTGACGGCGATTTCCGCCGGTGACTTGGCCCCGATGCGCAAGCCGATGGGCCCGTGAATACGCCCGATGGCCTCCTCATCGAACCCGACTTCGGCCAGGCGCTCGACCCGTTTCGCCTGGGTCCGCGAACTGCCGAGGGAGCCGACGTAGAAGGCCGGCGAGCGCAGCGCCCGATCGAGCGCCGGATCGTCCAGTTTGGGGTCATGGGTCAAGGTGACGATGGCCGTGCGGCTGTCGGGCTTGAGATCGTCCAGGGCTTCGTCCGGCCAGTCCGTACGCACGTCGACGCCGGGAAACCGCGTATCGGACGCATAGGCCCGGCGCGGATCGACGACCGTGACACGGAACCCGGCCATGGCCGCCATCGGCACCAGGGCCTGGGCGATATGCACCGCGCCGACCACGATCAGGCGCCGCGGCGGGGCCACGACCTCGATGAACCAGTCGCCGTCGTCGCCCGAACAGGCACGGGATTTGTCGTCCGTAAGCGCCTTGCGGGCGGCGTCGGCGACGGCATCGGGAAGATCGCCCTTGCCGAGCATCACCGTCTCGCCGCTGTCCAGGCGCGTGACCAGGGCCGAGCTTTCCCCCGACGCCAGCGCCGTCCGTGCCTGGGCATACACGTCCGCCGAGGTCGCGAAATCGCGAACCAAAACCGAGACCGCCCCGCCGCAGGCCAAGCCCACGTCCCAGGCCTGCTGGTCGGAAACACCGAAGTCCAGCACCTGGGCCGGCGCGCCCTTGAGTATGTCCAAGGCTTCCTTGACCACCGCTCCTTCGATGCAGCCGCCGGAGACCGAGCCCGTCATTTCGCCCTCCGCCGAAACACCCAGATGGCTGCCCGGCGGGCGCGGCGACGAGCCCCAGGTCGACACCACGGTCGCCAGCGCCACGGGCTTGCCCGCATCCCGCCAGGCAAAGGCGGCGTCGAACACGTCGTCGGCGGGACCGATCTGATCCGTCGGCAGGGACATGGTCGAAACCTCTTTTCTAACCGGCCGAATTCGTGGACGACAGCGCAAAGGCCGCGGCAGCCGCGGCGACCGCGGCAACGGCAATCCAGATCCACACCCGTTTGCCGGAACCGGACGTCGCCGGAGCGGCAATCGGTTCACCCACGGCGGGGGCCGGTTGCGCCGCCGCTTCATCGGCCGGCGCCGCACCGGCGCGTTCGACGACCAATTGTTCGAAGGTCGAGAAAAATTCACCGGCCAGCTTCTTGGACGTGCCCTCGATCAGGCGTCCGCCGAGCTGTGCCAGCTTGCCGCCGACGTCGGCCTTGACCTCGTAGACCAGCATCGTACCGTCACCGTCCTCGGTCAGGGTGACGACCGCGCCGCCCTTGGCGAAGCCGGCGGCACCACCTTTGCCTTCACCGGTAATGGTGTAGCTTTCCGGCGGGTTGAGGTCCGACAGGGTGACCTGGCCGTTGAACTTGGCGCGCACGGGCCCGACCTTGGCGGTGACCACCGCGGCGAACTCCGTATCCGAGACCTTGTCCAGGCTTTCGCAGCCGGGAATGGCCTTGGCCAGAATTTCCGGGTCGTTCAGGGCGGCAAACACGGCTTCCCTCGGGGCAGCGATATGGCGTTGATCCTTCAGATCCATGGGTCTTCTAATTCCTTCTTTGGGTATCTACGGACAATCGTGGGCTCTTTATGCCTCGATATGTTTCAAAAGTCATGTCGGGATTCGTCAGGTGCCGAGATCGGCCGGCGCATCGATATCCATATGGATGGCGTTGGTGTCCACGTCCACCCCCAGGACATCGGCCTTGTGACGGATCAGCAGCGGCTTGGCGCCGACATCGCCGGAAAGCTGATCGAATTCATCGAACAGAGTGCGGGGCCAAAGCACGGGATTGCCCGGTCGGCCGTCATAGCGCGGCTGGCAGATGGTGTTGCCGCCCGCATCTTCGAAGGCGTTGATCAGGGCATCAACCACGCCGGCGCTGATCCCCGGCATGTCGCCCAGCAGGATCACCGCCCCCGCCGCCCCTGGGTCCACGGCGGCGATCCCGGCCTTGACCGAGGACGCCAGCCCGGTCGCGTAATCCGGATTGACAACGAAGCGCACATCAAAGCCCGCGAGGGCGTCGCGCACCCGATCGGCGTCATGGCCGACGACGACAAGAACCTCCGCCGCCCGGGACGCCAGCGCGGCCTCAACCGCGTGACGCACCAGAGCCGCGCCGTGATATTCTGCGGTCAGCTTGTTGACCGGCGCCATGCGGGTCGACCGTCCCGCCGCCAACACGACGGCGGCCACAGCTGAAGGGGCCGGATCGGGACCGTTTTTTCGATCTGTAACTTGCATCTGGACCTGTTAGCGGGTTTTCCTGCTGGTGGAGTCCTGTTATATGATTTGTATACAATTATTCCAGGCGCGTAGACGTCATTCATCCAAAAATCATCCAGGACAAACCCTGAACAGGGTTTGAAAGGGCCATGCCAGAAATATCCCTAACCGTAAATGGCGAGCAGGTTACCAAGTCCGTCGAGGGCCGTACGTTGCTTGTCGAATTCATCCGCGAGACCCTGAAACTGACCGGCACCCACATCGGCTGCGACACCAGCCAGTGCGGGGCCTGCACCGTGCACTTGAACGGCAAGGCCGTGAAAAGCTGCACCATGCTGGCCGCCCAGGCCGACGGCGCCGAGATCACGACCATCGAGGGCATCTCCCCGGCGGGTCAGTTGAACCCCATGCAGAAGGCCTTCAACGACCATCACGGCCTGCAATGCGGGTTCTGCACGCCCGGCATGGTGATGCGCGCCATGACCCTGGTCAAAGACAACCCGAACCCGACCGAGGCCGATGTGCGCCACGGCCTGGAAGGCAACATCTGCCGCTGTACCGGGTATCAGAACATCGTCGCCGCCGTCCTCGACGGCGCCAAGGCGCTTCGGGGCTGAGGGGAAACGACATGGAAGACTTCAATTACACCCGGCCCGCGTCGCTTTCCGATGCCGCCGCCACCCATTCAAATGCAGACGACGCCATGTACATGGCCGGCGGCCAGACGCTGATCCCGGTCCTCAAGCAGGGCCTGGCCATGCCGACGGACGTGGTCGACCTGAACGCCATCGACGACCTTTCGGGGATTACCGTGTCCGGCGGCACCGTCACGATCGGCGCCATGACCCGCCATGCCCTGGTCGCCGCATCCGGCGAGATCAAGGCCGTGCTGCCGGCGCTGACGGTCCTGGCCGGCGGCATCGGCGATGCCCAGGTGCGCAACCGCGGCACCATCGGCGGCTCGCTCGCCAATAACGATCCGTCCGCCGATTATCCCGCCGCCGTCATGGGCCTGGGGGCCACGGTGGTCACCGACCAGCGCGAGATCGCGGCCGAAGAGTATTTCGACGGCATGTTCGCGACCAATCTGGAACCCGGCGAGATCATCAAGGCCGTCACCTTTCCGGTGCCGGAAAAGGCCGGCTACGCCAAGTTCCCCAACCCGGCGTCGCGTTATGCCCTGGTCGGCGTGTTCGTCGCCAAGATCGCATCCGGTGTGCGCGTCGCGGTCACGGGGGCGGGCCAGGAAGGCGTGTTCCGTGCGACGGAAATCGAAGATGCCTTGAACACTAATTTCTCAGCCGACGCCCTGAGCGGCGTCACCGTACCGGCCGATGATTTGATGACCGACATGCACGCCGACGCGGAATACCGCGCCAATCTGATCGGCGTCATGGCCAAGCGGGCCGTCAATCAGGCCAACGGGCAAGGCTGAAGGGGGAGTACGGAAACATGAGCAACGTAAAAATCGGCGAGTCCCTCAAGCGCTTCGAGGATCATCGCTTCCTGACCGGCCACGGCCGCTACATTGACGACGTCAATCTGGATGGTCAGGCCCGCGCCGTCGTGGTGCGCGCCGCCTATGCCCACGCCGCCCTCAAATCCATCGACACGTCGGCAGCCATGGACATGGACGGCGTGCTTCTGGTCGTCACCCGCGACGACTGGCAGCGCGAAGGCTTCAAGCCCATGCCGACCAAGTCGGGCGTCAAGAACAACGCCGACGGCACGCCGCTGAAGGAGCCGCCGCGTCACTGCCTGGCCATCGACCGGGTGCGCTACGTGGGCGAGCCGGTGGCCCTGGTCGTCGCCGAAACCCTGAGCCAAGCCCAGGCGGCGGCGGAGATGGTCGAGGTGGATTACGAAGAATTGCCCGCCGTGGTCGATCCGGTCGAGGCGCTGAAGCCTGGCGCCCCGCAGCTGTGGGACGACATCCCCAATAATCTGTGCCTGAATTTCGAACTGGGCGACAAGGCCGGGACGGACAAGGCCTTTGCCGAGGCCGATCATGTGGTCTCCCTCGACGTCTTGAACAACCGCGTCACCGCCGTGCCGATCGAAACGCGGGGCTGCGTCGCCGCCTATGACGCGGCGGCGGACAAGTACACCCTGTGGAACGCCTCGCAGAACGTGCACGCCAACCGCGACACCTTCGCCGAGGTTCTGAACATCGACAAAAGCCAGCTCGACCATATCGCCCCCGACGTGGGCGGCGGCTTCGGGGCCAAGAACTCCGGCTATCCGGAACCGCCCCTCTGCCTTTACGCCGCCAAGCGCCTGGGCCGGCCGGTGAAGTGGATCAACTCGCGCTCGGAAAGCTTCCTGTCCGACACCCACGGCCGCGGCCAGATGTCCCGCGTGGAACTGGCACTGACCAAGGACGGCACGTTCTTAGGATTGCGCACGACCACCGTCGGCGGCATCGGCGCTTATGCCTGGACCGTGGGCCCCTTCACGCCCACGGGCGGCTCCGCCCGCACCCAGGGCGGCCCCTATAACTTCCCGGCCATGCATTATTGGGGCCGCGCCGTGTTCATCAACACGGCCCCCATGGACCCCTACCGGGGCGCGGGGCGTCCGGAAGCGACCTTCCAGATCGAACGCATCGTCGAATACGCGGCCCGCAAGTTGGGCTTCGATCCCATCGAGCTACGCCGCAAGAACCTGATGCCCAAGGAAATGCTGCCCCATAAAACGCCCATGGGCCTGGATGTGGATTCCGGTGACTTCCCCCTGCTGTTCGAGGAAACCCTCAAGATGGCGGACAAGGCCGACCTGGGCGCGCTTCGGGCCAAGACGGAATCGGCCGGCAAGAAATTCGGCTTCGCCGTCGCCCCCTATCTGGAATGCACGGGCGGCGGGCCGAAGGAACACGCCGGCGTGACCTTCAACAAGGACGGCTCCATCGAGCTTTCCGTCGGCACGTCCTCCACGGGCATGGGCCACGAAACTTCCCTGGCGCAGATTCTCGCCGCCAACCTGGGCGTCGAGATGGACCGCATCAAGTTCCGCCAATCCGACACCACGGCCACGCCCCTGGGCGGCGGTCATGGCGGGTCGCGCGGGATGGAGGTCGGCGGCAACGCCGTCCAGCAAGCCGCACAGGAAATCATCGAACTGGCCAAGCCCGTCGCCGCCCGCCTGTTGCAGTCGGAAACGAACGAGGTCGAATTCGAGGACGGCACCTTCAAGGCCGGCGCATCGTCCGTGTCCATGAACGACGTGATCGACGCGTCGATGGACAAGGACAAGCTGCCCGAAGGCATGGAAGAAGGCTGCCTGGACCATTCGTCGGTGTTCGAACGGGGCGTCATCTCGATTCCCAACGGTGTCCATGCGGCGGCCGTCGCGGTCGACCCGGACACGGGCACGGTTGAATTCCTGGGCTACTGGGTGATGGATGACTTCGGCACCATCATCAACCCCATGCTGGCCGACGGCCAGGTCATGGGCGGCGTCGCCCAGGGCATCGGCCAGGCGCTGCTGGAAGACATCGTGTACGACCCGGAAACGGGCCAGCTGGTGACCGGCTCGCTGATGGATTACGGCCTGCCGCACGCCGACGAGATTCCCAACATGGAGATCGGCTATTACGAGGGGGCGCCCACCAAGAAGAACCCCTTGGGCGTCAAGGGGGCCGGCGAGGCCGGCTGCGTCGGCGCCTGTCCGGCCGCCGTCAACGCGGTGCTCGACGCGCTCAAGGATTACGGCGTGACCCATATCGACATGCCGCTGACGCCGCAGAAGGTGTGGAAGGCGATCCAGGCCAAGGGTGCCTTCGATCCCAAGGGACTGTTGGGCGACGCGGCCTAGCCCGCCAACCGACCCGCTGAATTAAGCAGAACCGCCGCATCGGGAAACCGGTGCGGCGGTTTTGTTATGTTCGCTTTGCAGTAGAGAACGAGGCTCCCCTCATTCCCCTTGTTCGGCGAGGGCTTGCACGATGCGCTGACGCACATCTTCCGGTTGGGCGCTTACCGCGTCGGCGAGAGAACGGAGTTGATGGCGCAGACCATGTACCTGATCGAGAAGCGGAAGAACGATGCCCATGACGTCATCATCCAGATCAAGCTCGGTCGAGAATTCGTAGATCAGCCCGACCCGCGCGACATCGATTTCACGAAAGCGATATCCGGCTTGGTCACGCTCCGGTATCACCCAACCGTGCCGAATCCAGATATGGAGCGTCTCCCGTTGCAGCCCCGCATAGTGCTCGAGGATTTCCTGTTCACCCATCATGGCATCATCCTTCCGGACCTTGTCGTGGGTCATAGCTGTGATCTTTCGCCCAATCTTCGAGGAATTCCTTGAGTTTCGGATCCACTTTCTTGGGCAGCACGACGGTGAGCGTTACCAGTTGATCGCCGGCGGCCTGCTTGCCCTGTGCCGCGATGCCCTGTCCTCTGAGCCTGAGCGTATCACCGCTGTTTGATCCCGGCGGGATGGTCATCGTCACCGCCCCCCGAATTGTCGGCACACGCACCTTCGCGCCAAGGACCGCCTCGTGAACGGCGATCGGAAGGTCGACAAGGATGTCCCGCCCCCGGCGGGTGAATTCGCCATGCGGCCTGACCTGGATTTCGACCAGGGCGTCGCCCGCGGCACCACCGCCAAGACCCGGCATGCCCTTTCCCTGAAGCCTGAGAATTTGGCCGTCGCGCAGACCGGGCGGGATGGTGATCTCGAGGGCGTTGCCGTCGGGCATCGTGACGCGCTTTTTCGCGCCGTTGGCGGCCTCCAGGAAGGAGACCTCCATTCGGTACCGGAGATCGCCGCCCTGCATGCGAACGTGCACATTTTCGCCGCCCTGCTGGCGCGCCCGAAGGATGTCCGAAAAAATATCCCCGAGATCATCGTACCCGGCGCTTGATGTATAGGGGTGATTGCCGCCGGCATTTGCGTATTCCCGGTAGAACTGCCGAGGCGTTTCATTTCCCTCGGCGTCGATCTCGCCGGCATCGTATTGGCGGCGCCTTTCCTCGTCCGACAATACGTTATAGGCCGCTTGAACCTTCTTGAACGATTCCTCCGCGGCCTTATCGCCAGGGTTAAGGTCCGGGTGAAACTTCTTCACCCGCGCCCGGTGCGCCTTTTTTATTTCATCCAGCGACGCCGTCTTCTTAACGCCAAGAACATCGTACAGTTCATCAGCCACGGCTTGGCTCCCTTGGTTGGAATTCAATCCATTTTCGCCTCACATGTTGCGCAGTCACCTGACGAATTTGGATTGGCATGCGACAAATTCCCGTCCTTGGTATGGGAAATCTGATTCCCTATCTAAATATGCCCGCGCACCGGGTGATGCCAGGGGCCGCGTCGCTCACAGCATCTTGCCCTCGAACGGATGCCAGCCGTCCTTGTGTTCGATTTCGACCACCCACAGGTCCGGGTCGCGCTTGATCGCGCGCTGGATGTAGGCATCGGCCTCGGCCTCAGGCACCGTGTCGCCCTTGAAGGCTTCGAGCCAGCCCCGCGTGCCGTCCATGTCCGTGGCCTGGGTCAGCAGCCGGCAGGTGCCGTCCAGGCGGTTCAATTTCAGAATCAGCGTCCCCGCCCGGTCGTCGCCCCGGCGCACCACCATGGCCGGCACGCCGTCGGAATTGCAGCGCCGGACATGGGCCATGATCCAGACATCGGAAGAAATGCGGTCGTCGACCATTTTGGTTTCCTATCCCCATTTCGGTTTCCTGTCCGGGGGCCGGGTTGATAGTATCGCGCATCCGACAAAGGGAAAACGACCACATGGCCGGACCGGCGATCAATCTGACCAACGTCACCAAGCGCTTCGGCGCCAACGAGGTGCTGCGCGGCGTCGACCTTGACGTGCCGGCGGGCGGGTCGTTGGTCGTCATCGGCCCGTCGGGCACGGGCAAGACGGTACTGTTGAAGACGCTGATCGGCGTCCACGCCCCCGACGGCGGTCGCATTTCCGTGGACGGCACGGACGTATCTACCCTCAAGGACACCGATAAACGCGCGCTCTACGGCCGCTTCGGCATGCTGTTCCAGAAATCGGGTCTGTTCGATTCACTCCCTGTTTGGGAGAACGTCGCCTTCCGCCTGCTGCAGCAGGACGGCATGGCGCGGAAAGACGCCCGCGAGCGCGCCATCGACAAGCTGGGCTTGGTCGGACTGGCCCCGGGCGAGGCCGATTTGTTTCCCTCGGAGCTGTCGGGCGGCATGCAGAAGCGCGTCGGCATCGCGCGGGCCATGGCGGCAGATCCGGACGTCTTGTTGCTGGATGAACCCACGGCGGGCCTCGACCCGATCATGTCCAATGTCATCAACGACCTGATCCTGGAGGTCATGGACAAGACCGGGGCGACGGTGATTTCCGTCAATTCGGACATGCGCGGTGCGGCCCGCACGGCCCAGAACGCCGCCATGATCTATGACGGCCGGATCATCTGGCACGGCCCGACGGCCGACATGCGCGACAGCGGCAACGCCTACGTCGACCAATTCGTCCACAGCCGCGCCGAAGGCCCGATCCCCACCATCGTCGACCCGGCGGCCGCCTGATTTAAGGAAAACCACAGAGACAGAATCGCGAAAGACAGCGTCACCTCCGCGCAGATGGAGGCCCAGTCCTTACCCTTCTCACGGCCTCATCGCCTCAGTGGTTTTCTTCCCTTACCACCGCCGGCGCACGTGACGGCTTGGTCAGGATGAACCAGGCGCCATAGGCCATGACGGCGGCGGTGATCGCGATCAGATATCCCGGCGTGGGCCGAAAAAAGGTGATGTAGATCAGGCTTGCCGACATCGCCGTGCAGGCGAAAACCTTGGCCGACACCGGAATGACCCGATACCGGTCCCATTTCCGCAACGGTGGCCCGAACAGGCGGTGGTGATAAAGCCAGTCGTGGAACCGCTCGCTGGACCGCGCGAAGCACCACAAGGCCAGCAGCATGAACGGCGTCGTCGGCAGCACGGGCAGCGCCACGCCGACCACGCCCAGGATGACAAATCCCCAGCCAAGAACGATCAGCACGACTTTCCTGGCGGTCTCGGTCAACTGGCTTTCCTTTACGCCCGTCAATCGACAGGGGGTCCGCCGTCCCGGCAAACCTGCGTCCTGCGCATATTACCGATGGTCTAGGTGATTTCCCATCGCTGGCGTACTACAGTTGCACAATTCCGGACGGAGAAGAATTCGGATGACGGGAAGGGACGAAAAATCAGCGCCTCTCGAAGAGGTGCGCGACACTGCCCTGCTCTCCGGTCTTGATCACCTTGACCAGGGAGTGCTTGTTATCGGCTCCGACCTGATGGTCCGCGTTGGAAACCGCATCCTTTACGACATCTACGAATTTCCCGAAGGCTTTATCCGCATCGGCATGCCCATGGCCGACGTGTTCCGGTTTCTGGCCCAACGCGGCGATTACGGCCCCGGCGACCCGGACGAAATCACCGAGAACATGCTGGACCTGATCCGCCAGGGCCGGCGCTTCAATACGGAAAGCCAGCTGACAACCGGGCGGTTCGTCGAAATCCGCCGCTCGCCTCTGCCCGACGGCGGCATGATCGCCGTCACCACCGACGTGACAGACCGCCACGAGGCGGCGGAAGCGCTCCGACAGAGCGAACAACGGTTCCGCGACATCGCCGAAATCGCATCCGACTGGTTCTGGGAAATGGACGAGGACCTGCGATTCTCCTACTTCTCGGACCGCAACCGGGAAATGCTGGGGTTCGACATGGCCTCCATCATCGGCAAACGGCGCACCGACGTCACGCCCGAGAACATCGATACCCGGAAATGGCGTAACCACCTGGACGATCTGGAAGCGCACCGCCCGTTTCAGGACTTCCGCTACGATATCCGCCCCCCCGGCGCCGACATTCGCCACATTTCAATCAGCGGCAAGCCGGTGTTCGGGCCGGATGGAGAGTTCCTTGGCTACCGCGGCGTCGGGCGCGACGTCACCAGCGAGAATGCCGCCGAAACGGCATTGAAGGCCAACGTCTCGTTGCTGCAGGCGACCTTGGACGCGACCGCCGACGGCATTCTGGTGACGGCCATGGACCGCCGCATTCAAGCATTCAACCAGCGTTTCGTTGAAATGTTCGCCGTACCCGATGATCTGATCGCCTCACAGGATGCCTGGAAGGTGCGCGACTGGGTCGCCGACCTTTCGGAACAACCGGAGTCCTTCATCGCCGAAGTGGAGCGGCTATATGCCGATCCGAGCCACGATTTTCACTCGACCCTGAAGCTGAAGGACGGCCGGATCATCGAGCGCTACACCCGCCCGCAGTACCTGGGCGACACCATCATCGGCCGCGTCATCAGTTTCCGCGACACGACCGAGCAAATTCGCACGGCCGAGGAACTGCACTCGCAGAAGACGTTGCTGGAAACCGTGTTCCGCGACGTTCCCGACGCCATGCTTCTGATCGACGCAGATCGTCGTATCCGCATGTGTAATCCGGCATTTACCCGCATGTTCGGCTTTGAACCCGACGACGTCATCGGCCGCACGGCGGAATTTCTTTATGAAAGCGAAGAAATCTACCAACGGGACGGATGCGCCCGCGTCGTCGCGGCCGGGGCCGAAATATTGGACCCCTACGTGATCTCCTATCGACACAAAAACGGCGAGCTCTTTCCCGGTGAGACCGTGGCATCTTCCCTGCGCGCCAAGAATGACGACATCATCGGCTTCATCGCCGTGATCCGCGACGTCGGCGCACGGCTCAAGGCCGAGACGGAGCGTCTGGAAGCCCTGGAACAGGCCGAGGACGCCAACCGGGCGAAATCCGCCTTTCTCGCCAACGTCAGCCACGACCTGCGCACCCCCTTGAATGCGGTGCTGGGATTTTCCGAAATCATCAGGCAACAGCTTCTGGGGCCGGTCGGCCATCCCAAGTACATCGAATACGCCGAGGACATCCGCGACAGCGGCACCTATCTCCTGGACCTGGTCAACGACCTGTTGGACATTTCCACCATCGAGGCCGGCCAGCGGGCCATCCGCCGCGAAACCATCCGCCTGGGCCCGTTTTTCTCGGAATGCGTCAAGGCGGCGACGGCGCGGATCGCCAAGGGGGCGGTCGTCGGCGTGGACCTGCCCCCGGATATGCCCACCATCCGGGCGGACCGCCGGGCCATGAAGCAGGTCATTCTGAACCTTCTGGCCAATTCCCTGAAGTTCACGCCGCCGGAAGGGCGGGTTGT
Source organism: Rhodospirillaceae bacterium (assembly GCA_002706405.1). GTDB lineage: Bacteria > Pseudomonadota > Alphaproteobacteria > Rhodospirillales > Casp-alpha2 > UBA1479. The sequence continues at coordinate 30,562 of PALN01000047.1, forward strand.
CCTCAGGGCCCATCAGGACGGCAATCGAACCACCTTCAGCGTTGCGGACACGGGCAAGGGCATTCCCAAGGAAAACCTGAAGAATATCACCCGCGCCTTCGAACGGGGCCAGTCAAGCGCCTATGCCACGGCGGACGGCACGGGCCTGGGTCTGGCCATCGCCCGTTCCCTGGTCGAATTGCACGGCGGTGAACTGACCATCGAGAGCGAAGTCGGCAAGGGCACCACGGTGTCCTTTTTCATCCCGGACTAGGCCCGCCCCCATATTCCTTGGCGCGGCCGCGTTTTTTTGGCAGAACACGGGGCTGCCCATTTTTCTGAACCGGAGCACTTCCATCCATGACCGACCCCACGCCCCCCGCGGCCGTTGACGGCGCCGCTTCCGCCGGATCGGAAGCGGACGGCCCCCGCGACTTCATCCGTGACATCATTCGCGACGACCTGGCGGCGGGGCGGGCCAAAGGTCTGGTCACGCGGTTTCCGCCGGAGCCCAACGGCTATCTGCACATCGGTCATGCCAAGTCGATCTGCCTGAACTTCGGCGTCGCCCAGGAATTCGGCGGAACCTGCAACCTGCGCTTCGACGACACCAATCCGGCCAAGGAAGAGCAGGAATTCATCGACGCCATCATGGCCGACGTACGCTGGCTGGGCTTCGACTGGGGCGACAACCTGTTTTATGCCTCGGGTTATTTCGAACAGCTCTACCAATGGGCCGAACACCTGATCGAAAACGGCCTCGCCTATGTGGACGAGCTGTCCGCCGACGAGATGCGCGAATATCGCGGCTCCCTCACGGAACCGGGCAAGCCCAGCCCCTGGCGCGACCGCCCCATGGACGAAAACCTTGACCAGTTCCGACGCATGCGGGCGGGCGAGTTCGACGACGGCGCCAAGGTATTGCGCGCCAAGATCGACATGGGCCACGGCAACATGAACATGCGCGACCCGGTCCTGTACCGGATCGTCAAGAAGCCCCATCCGCGCACGGGCGATGCCTGGTGCATTTATCCGACCTATGATTTCGCCCATGGCCAGTCGGACGCGCTGGAGCAGGTGACCCATTCGCTGTGCACCCTGGAGTTCGAGGACCACCGCCCGCTTTACGACTGGCTGATCGAACACCTGCCGGTGCCGTCCCGCCCGCGCCAGTACGAATTCGCGCGCCTCAACCTGGGCTATACGGTTCTGTCCAAGCGGCGCCTGACGCAGCTGGTCGCCGACGGCCATGTTTCCGGCTGGGACGACCCCCGCATGCCGACCCTCACGGGCCTGCGCCGGCGCGGCATCCCGCCGCAAACCATCCGCGATTTCGTGTCCCGCCTGGGCGTCACCAAGCAGGACAGCCAGGTCGAATTCTCGCTGCTGGAACATTGCGTGCGCGAGCACCTGAACAAGTCCGCGGAACGCCGCATGGCGGTGCTGCGCCCCCTCAAGGTGGTGATCGAGAATTTCCCCGAGGGGGAGGTCGACAATCTGGACGCCATCAACAACCCGGAAGATCCGGACGGCGGCGGCCATACCGTGCCCTTCACCCGCGAGATCTATATCGAGCAGGACGACTTCATGGAGGATCCGCCCAAGAAGTTCTTCCGCTTAGGGCCCGGCCGCGAGGTGCGCCTGCGCTATGCCTATTTCATCACCTGCACGGACGTCATCAAGGATGCGGCCGGAAACGTGGTCGAAATCCGCGCGACCTACGATCCCGCGACCCGGGGCGGCGACGCGCCGGACGGGCGCAAGGTCAAGGGCACCCTGCATTGGGTGTCCGCCGCCCATGCGGTAAAGGCCGAGGTCCGGCTTTACGATCATCTGTTCCGGGAAGAGGCCCCCGGTGCCGGCGGCCGGGACTATCTGGACGACCTCAATCCCGACTCCCTCGAGGTGCTCGAAGACGCCATGCTGGAGCCGTCGCTGGCCGGCTGGCCGGTCGGCAAGACACTGCAGTTCGAACGCCTGGGCTATTTCTGCGCCGACAAGGACGGCACGGCGGACCGGCCCGTGTTCAACCGCACGATGACGCTGCGCGACACCTGGGCCAAGGTCAAGAAACAGGGATAAACCACCGATGAACGCATCCGCGAAGCCGAAGGCCCATTGGTATTTCGATTACATCTCGCCATACGCCTATCTGCAGTTCCATCAGATGGACTGCTTCACGGAGCGCCTGGACATCGCGCTGGAGCCGGTGCTGTTCGCAGGCCTTCTGAACGCTTGGGGCCAGCTGGGCCCGGCGGAAATCCCGCAAAAGCGCATCGCGACCTACAAATTCTGCACCTGGCAGGCCGGGCGCATGGGCCTGCCGTTCCGCACCCCGCCGACCCATCCCTACAATCCGCTGGCGACCCTGCGCCTGACCCTGGCGCGGGGGTCCAACGCCCCGGACGTTGAAAAAATCTTCGATACCATCTGGGGACAGGGCCTCGACGTCGCCGACCCCAAGGTGTTCGCGGACTTGAAGGCCTCTCTCGGCCCTGCGCCGGGCCCGGAGCTGGACGATCAGGCCGCCAAGCAGGCGTTGAAGAAAAATACGGACGCCGCCGTGGCCAAGGGCGTTTACGGTGTGCCGACCTTCGCCATCGAGGACGCCACCGCCGAGAACGGCTGGCGTCTGTTCTGGGGTTTCGACGCCGGGGACTGGATGCTCGACTGGCTGGACAATCCGGACATGTTCGCCGCGCCCGTCATGCAGGCCGCCGATGACTGCCAGGTCGGGGCCCGCCGCCGCCGGCCCGAAGAAAAAACCAAACAAGCATAGACCACCAACCACAAGGAACATCCGCCATGCGCCGCCTGCCCGCCGTGACCAAGGACACCATGAAGCCGGAACAGCTCGACCTGTTCGGCAAGATCACCTCCGGCCCCCGGTCCAAGGGCCGCAACGCCATGGATTTCATGGACCAGGACGGCGGCCTGATCGGCCCGTTCAACGCTTATCTGTACACGCCCAAGATCGGCGACGCGGCGCAGACCCTGGCCGGGCTGCTGCGCTTCGATTCCATGCTGCCGGGCGACCTGCGTGAGATCGCCATCTGCGCCGTGGGCCAGCACTGGCAGGCCGATTACGAGTTCTATGCCCATGCCAAGGTGGCACGGAACGAAGGCGTCGATGAGGCGACCATCGAGGCCCTGCGTCAGGGCAAGCCCCCCGCCGATCCCAAACATGCCGCCATCGCCGGCTTCGTCTGGGAAATGCTGGCCGAGCGCAAGGTGTCGGACGCCACCTACGCCGCCGCCCATGCCGTCCTGGGCGACCAGGGGATGGTCGAACTGGTGCTGCTGGCCGGCTGCTACTGCATGGTGTCGGCCAATCTAAACGTGTTCCGCCCGCCGTTCCCCGATGGCGTGGACCGCCCGTTCGGCGCGGTCTGACCCTATCTGATCACGCGGGCCCGGTGGTATAACCGGGCCCATCGCAATTCGAGCCCGGAGGCCTCCATCATGTCCCGCACCGTCTACGTCAATGGCGACTACGTTGCCGAGGAAGAGGCCAAGGTCTCGATCTTCGATCGCGGCTTCCTGTTCGCCGACGGCATTTACGAAGTATCGTCGGTGCTGGACGGCAAGTTGATCGACAACGCCGGGCATATGGCACGGCTCGGCCGGTCCTTGTCGGAACTGAAGATGGCGCGGCCCTGTTCGGACGACGAGCTGCTGACCATCCAGAAGGAACTGATCAAGCGCAACAACCTGAGCGAGGGCGTGGTCTACATGCAGATCACCCGCGGCGCCGCCGACCGGGATTTCAATTTTCCCAAGGACGCCACACCGTCGCTGATCATGTTCACCCAGGAAAAGAACATCCTGAACAGCCCGAACGCCGCCAAGGGCCTTGCCGTCGTCACCCTGCCCGACATCCGCTGGCACCGGCGCGACATCAAGACCGTGCAGCTGCTGGCATCGTCCCTGGCCAAACAGACCGCCAAGGACATGGGGGCAGACGACGCCTGGCTGGTCGAGGACGGCTTCATCACCGAAGGCACCTCCAACAACGCCTTCATCGTCACCGACGACGGGCAGATCATCACCCGCCAATTGTCCAACGACATCCTGCACGGCATCACCCGCAAGGCGGTGCTGAAATGCGCCGAGGCGGCGGGCCTGACCCTGATCGAGCGCCCGTTCACCCCGGAAGAAGCCTATGAGGCACGGGAGGCATTCTCGACCAGTGCGTCCGCCTTCGTCATGCCCGTGGTCAAGATCGACGACCATATCCTGGGCAACGGCGTACCCGGCCCGGTGACCCAGAAGCTGCGTGAGCTTTACATCGCCGAAGCCAAGGCGGCGGCGGTCTAGGTCGATCGCCGGGATGGCCTATCTGGACCTTCCCGACCTGCGCCTTCATTACCTGCGCCAGGGCAGCGGCCCGTCCCTGGTGTTCCTCCACGGCTGGCCCGAGTGGTCGGGCGTGTGGCGCAAGAACTTGCCGGTTCTGGCCGAATCTTTCGACGTCATCGCCCCGGACCTGCGCAATTTCGGCGACAGCCGGGGCGCGGAGGCACAGGACGTCGCCCATTACGTTTCCGACATCGAAGCCCTGGTCGACGGCCTGGGGCTGGAGCGCTTCGGCATTGTCAGCCACGACATCGGCGGCTTCCTGGCCCAGGACTACGCGCGCAAGCACCCGGACCGCTTGGCGGGCCTGTTCTTTTTCGACTGCCCGCACTTCGGCATCGGGCCGCGCTGGGTCCAGGGCCAGCAGCTTCGGGAAATCTGGTATCAGTCGTTCCATCAACTGCCGCTGGCCCAGGAACTGGTCGGTGCGTCGCGCGACAGCTGCCGCGCCTATTTCCGTCATTTCCTGGCCCATTGGGCCGGATCATCCGACGCCTTCGACGCGGCAGCACTGGAAGAATGGGTCGATAATTTCCTCAAGCCCGGCAATCTGGCGGGCGGGTTCCGCTGGTACGCCTGCGCCAACGACCGGCGGCTCAAGGCCATGGCAGCGGGGGCAGAGAACCACCCGCCCCTCGATGTCCCCGCCTATTCCCTGTGGGGTGCGGCCGATCCCATCCTGCGCGCCGAGTGGCAGGACACCCTGACCGACGTGTTCACCGACATCCAGTTGGAACAGGCCCCCGGGGCCGGGCATTTCGTCGCCTGGGAAAGCCCGGACCTGGCCAATGATCGCATCCGGGCGTTTTTCGACGGCCGCTTCGCCTAAAGCCGCTTGGCGGACTGGCGCATCAATTCGCAGAACGCTTCGGCGGCCGGGCTGACCGCGCGGTCGCGGGCCTGAATGACCGAGACCCGGCGCGTCAGGTCCGCATCGGCCACGGGCAGCAGCTTCAAGCCCGTCATGTCCAGCACCCGGGCGACCATGCCGGCGACCAGGCCGACACCCACCCCCTGCTTGACCAGGGACACCAGGGTGAGCGCATAGCGCGTCATGAACACGGGCGCATAGTCCACCCCCGCCCGTTCGAACGCCCGGCGGGTATAGGCCCAGGCAGCGGATTCCGGCGGCATGGAAATCAGCCGTTCGGCTCCGATCTCGGCCAGGGTCACGGAATCGCGGGCGGCCAGCGGATGGTCCTCGCGCACGGCGAGCATGACCGTATCGGTCAAAAGGGGCTCCACAATGAAGGGGGTTTCGTCGCCGACGAAGGGCGACACGGCCATGTCCACGTCGCCGCGGCTGACCCGGTCCATGACCTGGCCGAAGAAATCGTCATACAGCACGACCTCGATCCCCGGATGGCGGCGCTGGAAATCGCCGATCACGCGCGGCAGGAAGGCCGCCGCCGCCGAAGGCGAGGCCCCGACCGTGACCCGGCCGCGCCGCAACTGGGCTTCCTCGCGGAATTCCCGAAGCAGTGAACGGGTTTCCAGGATCATGCGCTCAACCCGCCCGCGCAAGCGTTCGCCCGCGTCGGTGATGACCACGCGCCGGGTCGTGCGATGGAACAGACGCACGCCCAGAACGGCTTCCAGATGCTGGATACGGGCGGAGATTGTCGGCTGCGACACGCCCAGCGTCTGCGCCGCCTGCCGGAAACTGCCGGTTTCGGCGACGGCGACGAAGGCGTCCAGATCGGCGGGCGAAAGATTAATCATGATTATCTATCAATTTATATAATCATCGTATTTTTCTTTCAATGAGAATGCCGATAGATTGGCCGCGTTCTCACCGGGGCGCCCATGGCCCCGCCGCTTCAGGAGCTTTTACGATGACTTTCCCCCACATCGACATCCCCGCCGCCTGGCGGGTTTCCGAAATCGAACAGGATAAAAGCTGGATCTTCCGGCTCGACGACGCGGCGCGCGGCCAGCTGGCCGATGCGACGAAAGCCGCCTTCGACGCCGACCGCCCCCTGTTCGATTACCGGCGCGACGACGTCGATCTGGGCCCGGCGCTCAAGACCATCGCCGACGCCATGCAGGAAGCCCACGGAAGGCGCGGCATCGCCCTGGTCAAGGGCCTGCCGCGGGACGAGCTCAGCGCGCCCGAGTTCCGCTTCATGAACTGGGCCATCGGCCTGCACTTCGGCGTCGCCCGGCCTCAGGGCATCAAATCGCAATACATTTCCGAAGTGCGCGCCGTCGGCCATACCTACCGCGCCGCCAACGGGCGCGGCTACAATTCCAACGCCGGACTGGATTTCCACACGGACGGCTGCGATCTGGTCACCCTGGCCTGTTTCAACAAGGCGAAGTCGGGCGGCCAGAGCATGGTGTCCTCCAGCATCACCGCCTGGAACATCCTGCGGGCCGAACGCCCGGACCTGGCCGAGATCGCCTGTCAGCCGTTCTATTTCTCGCGCAACACGGAACAGGCCCCCGACGAAGGCCCCTATTACAGCCAGCCGCTGTTCGACATGGCCGAGGGCCACATGTTCGGCAAATGGAACCGCAACCGCGTACGCACGGCCCAGGAAATCCCGGGTGTGCCGCAATTGACCGACGCGCAGAAGGAATGCACGGACCTGCTGGACGACATCCTGCGCCGCCCGGACGTCACGTTCACCATGTGGCTGGAGCCCGGCGACCTGCAGATCATGAACAACCACGTCATGCTGCATTCGCGCACCCCGTTCGAGGATTTCGAGGACGAAGACCG
>PALN01000048.1 GCA_002706405.1 Rhodospirillaceae bacterium
AAGGACGCCGGGGTCGACGGCCTGATCGTGGTCGACCTGCCGCCGGAAGAAGAGGGCGAATTGTGCCTGCCGGCGATCAAGGCGGGGATCAATTTCATCTATCTCACGGCCCCGACGACGGACGATGCCCGCCTGCCCAAGGTCGTCAAGCATGCCTCGGGTTTCGTTTATTATGTGTCGATCACCGGCATCACCGGCACCAAGTCCGCCGACGCGGGCGATGTGGCGGCCAGTGTTGCGCGCATCCGCCGCCACACGGACCTGCCCGTCGCCGTCGGTTTCGGCATCAAGACGCCGGATCAGGCTGCCGCCATCGCGCGGGTGTCTGACGCCGCGGTCGTCGGCTCGGCTCTGGTTGGGATCATTGCCGAAAATCGCGATGAGGTCGGGGTGCCTCTACCCGGCACCAAGGACAAGGTGCTAAACTTGGTCAAGGCGCTGGCGGCAGGTGTGCGCGGCGCGAGAAACGGTTAGGTTTGTAAGAATATGAACTGGTTGCGTGAATTCGTCCGGCCCAAGCTGAAACGTCTGGTCGGTGCCGGCAAGGAAATGCCCGACAACCTGTGGCACAAATGCCCGGGCTGCAGCCAGATGATCTTCCACCGCGATCTGGAAAAGCATCTGCACGTTTGCCAGCACTGCGGCCATCACCTGCGCATCAACGCCCATCAGCGCCTCGCCATGCTGTTCGACGAGGGCGCTTTTGAAAAGATCACCTGGGACATGGCCAAGCCAGACCCCCTGAAATTCAAGGACACGGAATCCTATGCCTCGCGCCTGAAATCGGCGCGCGCCAAGACCGGCGACCAGGACGCCCTGATCGCCGGGGTCGGGCGCATGAACGGCCTGCCGGTGGTCGTGGCCGCTCTCAACTTCGCCTTCATGGGCGGCTCCATGGGCCAGGCCATGGGGGCTGGACTTTTGGCCGCCGCGCGCAAGGCGATCGATGAACAGGCGGCCTTCGTGGTCATCCCGTCGTCTGGCGGCGCGCGCATGCAGGAAGGGGTATTGTCCCTCATGCAGATGGCGCGCACGACCATCGCCGTGGAAGAAGTCAAGGAAGCGGGCCTGCCCTATATCGTGGTGCTGACCGACCCGACCACGGGCGGGGTCTCGGCCTCCTATGCCATGCTGGGCGACATTCATATCGCCGAACCGGGGGCCGTGATCGGCTTTGCCGGGCAGCGGGTGATCGAGCAGACCATCCGCGAAACCCTGCCCGAAGGCTTCCAGCGCGCCGAATATCTGTTGGAACACGGCATGGTCGACATGGTCGTCCCCCGGAGCGAGCTGCGCGACACCCTGGTTCGGGTCATCGACATGCTGCTGAATCCGGAGCCCGGCCGCCGGGTCGACGGCTCCGACCAGGACCTGGACATTCTCGAAGGCGAAATCCTGCCGCCGGCCCGCAGCCATCGTCTCGGCGCGGCCCCCGTTCCCGGCGACGACTGATCCCTTGATCCCGGCGGACCGACCCGTCCATGACTGATGCCACCGGCGCGGAAGCCGCTCCGCCTCATCCCTGCGATGCCATCCTGGCGCGTCTGCTGACCCTGCATCCCAAGGTCATCGACCTGTCGCTGGACCGCGTCCACCGGCTGCTCGACCGGCTGGATCATCCGGAACGCCGGTTGCCGCCGGTCGTGCATGTCGCCGGAACCAACGGCAAGGGCTCGGTCATCGCCATCCTGCGCGCCTTGCTGGAAACGGCGGGACAGCGGGTCCATGTCCATATCTCGCCCCATCTGGTGCATTTCAACGAACGTATCCGCCTGGCGGGCGAGCTGATCCCCGATGCGGACCTGCAGGTCTTGCTCGAGGAATGCGAGGACGCGAACGGCGGCGATCCCATCACCTTTTTCGAAATCACCACGGGGGCGGCCCTGCTTGCCTTCGCGCGCACCCCGGCCGACGTACTGATCCTGGAAACGGGCCTGGGCGGGCGGCTGGATGCGACCAACGTGGTCGATCAACCGCTGGTCACGGCAATCACCCCGATCTCTCTCGACCATCAACAGTTTCTCGGGGAGACCCTGGCGGAAATCGCCGGGGAAAAGGCCGGGATCATCAAGCCGGGCGTGCCCTGCGTCATCGGCCCGCAGCCGCCCGAAGTCTTGACGGTTCTGGACGACCGGGCGCGGGCGCTCGGCGCGCCTGCGCTGGCCCATGGCCGCGACTGGTTCGTGACGGAAGCGGCCGACGGCACGGCCTTCGACTTGACGATGGACGGCCGGACGGAAACCTATCCGGCCCCGGCTCTGGCCGGCCGCCATCAGCTTCTCAACGCGGCCCAGGCGGTCGTCTGCCTGAAGGCCATGACGGGTTTCGGCGCCGCGCCGGATCAAATCAATCGCGGCCTTGCCACGGCGCAATGGCCCGCCCGTCTGCAGCGTCTGACGCAAGGGCCGCTGGTCGGCAATCTGGCGCCCGGCTGGTCGCTGTGGCTCGACGGCGGGCATAACGCCGCCGCCGCCGCCACCATCGCCGCCCATGCGGCGGAGGCCTGGAATGAAAAGCCCCTGCACCTGATCTGCGGCATGATCAATTCCAAGGACCCGGCGACCTTCCTGTCGGCCCTGGCGCCCGTTGCCGCGTCGCTGACCGGCGTCGCCATTCCGGGCGAGGCCAATACCCTGACGGCAGACGCCATCGCCGCCGCCGGCGCGGCCCTGGGCATCCCGGCGCGCACGGCACCGTCGGTACAGGCGGCCCTTTGGGGTCTGCGGGAGCGCGAACAGAACCCCCAGCGGGTCCTGATCTGCGGCTCCCTCTATCTGGCCGGGACCGTCTTGCGGGACAACACTTGAACATCTGAACATTCGTTCATATGTTTGGATGATGAGCACCGCCACCAAACGCCCCGACCCTGCCGTCGTTCCCTCGGCCTCCCTGCCGGAAGGCAAGCTCGACCGCGACCGGGCGGAGGAAATCGCCGGCATCTTCCATCTGCTGGGCGAACCCAACCGTCTGTCGATCCTGGCTGCCTGCATGGCCGGGCCGCGCTCGGTCAACGACCTGGCGGCCCTGACCGGCATGTCGCCCTCCCTGACCAGCCACCATCTACGACTTTTGAAGGCGGCGCGCCTGGTCCGCCCCCGGCGCCAGGGCAAGTTCGTGCATTACGCGGTGCACGACCACCATGTGACCTCGGTCCTGTTGGATATGATGGAACATGTGGCCGAACCCAACCAAACCCAAGACATGGAGGGCTGACCCATGTCCGCCTGCTGCCATCACGACAATGACCACGGCGCCTTCAACGACGCGGCGACCTCGGCCGCTTACCGCCGGGTCCTGTGGTTCGCGCTGATCGTCAACGGCGGCATGTTCTTCGGTGAAATGGCCGGGGCCTATTTGTCCAAGTCCGTAGCCCTGCAGGCCGACGCCCTGGATTTCCTGGGCGACGCCGCCAATTACGGGATATCGCTTGCCGTGGTCGGCATGCATCTGGTGTGGCGGGCGCGGGCGGCCATGGTCAAGGGCCTGTCCATGGGTCTGTTCGGGCTGTGGGTGATCGGCACCATGGCCTGGCGGTTCATGGAGGGCAGCGTGCCGGAGGCCCATATCATCACCAGCGTCGGCGTTCTCGCCCTGGTCGCCAATGTGGCGGTCAGCCTGGCCCTGTTCCGCTATCGCGAGGGCGACGCCAACATGCGCTCCGTCTGGCTGTGTTCACGCAACGACGCCATCGCCAACGTCGCCGTTATCGCGGCGGGCGGCGGGGTGTGGTTATCCGATACCTTCTGGCCCGACGTCGCCGTGGGCGGGATCATTGCGGGCCTGGCGCTGTTCGCCTCGGTCGACATCATCCGCCGCGCCCGGGACGAACTGCGCCATGCGGGCGATCCGATGCCCGCCGCCGCCGACTGAATTCTCAGTTGCTTAGAAGCTGTCCTTGAGCCGCCGGGTTTCGGCGAAGACTTCGACGTAATCCCGGCCGGCAAGGCCGATGGTGCGTTGCAGGTCCGGGCTGTCGGCGCGCAGGAAGGGATTGGTCTTCAATTCGATGCCGATGGTCGACGGCACGGTCGGGATGTTCTTGGCCCGGGCCGCGTCGACGTCCTGCATGCGTTGGACCAGGGCATCATTGTCCGGCTCCACCGACAGCGCGAAGCGGCCGTTGGATTGCGTATATTCATGGGCGCAGAACACGCGGGTTTCCGGCGGCAGGGTTTTGAACTTCGCCAGGGAGGCGACCATCTGCCCGGGCGTGCCCTCGAACAGCCGCCCGCAGCCCATGGCGAACAGGGTATCGCCGCAGAACAGGGCGTCCGATCCTTCGAACCAATAGGCGATATGGCCCCGGGTATGGCCGGGGACGTCATAGACCACGGCCTCCGCGTTGCCCAGCTTATAGGTATCGCCGTCGCCGACCTGTACGTCGATGCCGGGGATGCGGTCATGATCGGCGCGCGGGCCGACGATGGTGCAACCCGTGGCCGCCTTGATTTCCAGATTGCCGCCCGTGTGGTCCCCGTGGTGGTGGGTGTTCAGGATATGGCTGATGGTCCAGCCCTTGGCCTTGGCCGCGTCCAGCACGGGGCCCGCCACGGCGGGGTCGACCACGGCGGTCGCCCCCGTTTCCGGGCAATGGGCCAGATAGACGTAATTGTCGCTCAGGACCGGAATCTGGTGGATTTCAAGCCGGCTCATGATGCCTTGGGAACCTCCAACACCGGGGCGGCGTTAGATGTTCTGCTCCAGCCATTCCTGCAGCTTGCCCTTCGGCAGGGCGCCGATCTTGGTCGCGGCGACTTCGCCGTTCTTGAACAGCATCAGGGTCGGAATGCCGCGCACGCCGTACTTGCCGGGGGTCGAGGGATTATCATCGATGTTCAGCTTGGCCACGGTGACCTTGCCGGCCAGTTCGCTGGCCAATTCCTCAAGCGCCGGGGCGATCTGCTTGCACGGGCCGCACCATTCGGCCCAGAAGTCGACCAGGACGGGCTCGCTCGATCCAAGAACGTCGGTTTCGAAGGAGTCGTCGGTTATCTTTTTCGGCATATCGCTCACCTTGGGATCTGTGTCGGGGTACAGTTTCTTATAGAATTTCAATTTCTGGGACATGCCGCGGGGGTTCTCTTGCGGCCCGGGGCGGGAGCCTTCGGCGCCTCACCCTGTCCCTGAATCTAGGGTCGCGCCCCGGCCCCGTCAAGCAGCCCTGGCCCGTGCAAAAATTCCCCTTGTTTTATCCGTGGCTTAGGGGCCGGCTTCGTCCAAAATCGCGTCCGGCAGGGGCATCAGCCGCGCCCCCATCGTCCAGATCAGGGCGCAGCGCACGGGCCGGTTCGGATATAAATCCATGAGGGCCCGGCGGTATCCCGCCATTTGCGCGATATAACCGGGATGGACGTCCTCGAGGCGGTCGGGCGGCGGCCGGTTGGTCTTGAAATCCGCGATCAGGACCTCTGTATCGGTCACCAGCAGGCGGTCGATGCGGGCGGAAATCACCCGCCCGCCGGCCTGGGCAACCAGCGGCACCTCGGCCCGGCTGCCGGGGCCGAACAGGGGGGCCAGGGTCGGATCGTCCAGCAGGGCCAAGGTTTCCGCGAGAATTTCCGCCTGTTGCCTGTCGTCCAGGTCATGGGCCGGGCGGGCCAGATAGCGTTCGGCCGCCGCGCGCCGCTCCGCCGGCGCCAGATCCGGCAGGCTTTCCAGCAATTTGTGCACGATCAGTCCGCGCTTGAAGCGCGCCCCGTCGTCGCCCCCCAAGGGAGAGGCCGCGGACGGCCCGTCTTCGGGCCTGGACGGCGCCAGCGGCTTGGGTGGGTCGGGTTCTTCCGCGGGTGGCCGATCGATCCAATCGGGGACCGGTAGGTCGGGCGGCGCGGCCGCGAGATCCTTTGCCCGGACCTCGGCCGTCTGCGGCGATTCCAGGCGCAATCCCCGGCCGCCGGGCACGTCTGCTTCCACGGCTCCCGCCCGTTCCAGGCCCGCTTCGATCAGATCGTACCAGCAGCCTTCGGCGCGGCCGTTCTTGGCTTCCCAGCCGGTCACGTAAAGCCGGTCGCGGGCCCGGGTCATGGCGACGTAAAGCAGCCGGCGTTCTTCGTTCTCCTGCGCCGCCTGGACCTGGGCGCGAAGGGTGGCCGTCAAATCGCAGTCATCGTCCTTGCGCCCGGGCCAATAGACGGCGCCGCCGTCCGTGTCCCGGTCCCACAACAGGCCGATGGGCTTGCCCCGGCCCGTGGCGGCGCAGGTATCGGGCAGGAACACCACGGGGGCTTCCAGGCCCTTGGCACCATGCACGGTCATCACCCGAACCTGGCTTCCGGCCTGTTCCAGATCGCGCTTCACCACCGTCTCGCCGGCCCCGATCCAATGCAGAAACCCTTCCAGGGATGGCGCGTGTTCGCGTTCGAACTGCAGGGCCAGGCCCAGGAATTCCTCCATGGGGTCCAGCGCGTCCTGGCCCAAATGCCGGTGGAAGGCGGCACGGCCGCCGCCGGGACCCAGCAGGTTCGCGTAAAATTCAAAGGGCGGCGCCTGATCGGCCGATGCCAGCAGATCCGCCAGCCGGTCCGCCGCGGCCCGCCAGTGGGGGTGTTCATCGGCACGGGCGCGCAGTTCGGCCCACAACGTACCCCGGCGGGGATTACACAGCGGGGTCAGGTCATCGTCGTCCGTGAAGTTGAACAGGGGGCCCTTCAACACCGTGGCCAGGGTCAGGTCGTCGTCCGGCAGCAGCACGAAGCGGCCCAGCGCGATCAGGTCCATGACCGCCATCTGCTCGGTCAGGATCATGCGGTCCGTGCCCGCGACCTTGATGCCGCGCAGCTTCAACTGGCGGACCATTTCCTCCATGAAGCGGCCGCGCCGGCGCACCAGGATCAGAATGTCGCCGGCGTTCAGGGACCGGCCCTGGGAGGCCAGAACCTCGCCGTTTGCCAGCCAGCCGTCGATCGTATCGGCGATGGTTTCCGCGACCTGGACCAGCGGTGCCCTCGGCCCTGGCTTGTCCACGGGCGCGTCCCAGGCATCCGCTTCGTCCTCGTCTTCGGGCGTCACCGTCGGCCAAAGCTCGACCCGTCCGGCGTCGCCATCGCGGTCGACCAGATGCCGGATCGCGCGGTCCGTGGTGGTCAGGGAGGCCCGCAGGGCCTCCGGCTGGAAGGTCTTGTCGACGGCGTCCAGCACCGGCCAGGTCGATCTGAACGACACCGCCATTTCCAGCGACCGTTCCAAGGTCGTCTCCATCCCGGCGGCCCGCGCCTTGGCGGCGAAGGCGGCGCGGGTCTGCTCGAACCGCGTCGGCTCCGCGCCCTGGAAGCTGTAGATGGATTGCTTTTCGTCGCCCACGGCGAACACTGTGCGCGGCCCCCGGGCGCCCGCGTCCCAGGCCCCTTCACCGGCAAAGAATTCCTCGGTCAATTTTTCCAGAATGTCCCATTGGGCGGGGGCCGTGTCCTGGGCCTCGTCGACCAGGACATGGGCGATGCCGCCGTCCAGTTTGTAATGAACCCAGTTGACGGCCCCGTCCGATCGCCGCAACAGGTCTCGGGTCTTCAGGATCAGGTCGTCGTAATCCATCAACGCCCGCGCTTCCTTCAGGCCGGCGTATTCCCGGGCCATGACTTCGGCCAGGTCCATGAGGGCGGCCGTGTTCTCGGCGATGGCGAGGGCGCGCAATTTTTCGTCGATGGCCAGCACGCGGGCCTGCTCCGCCTCCAGCGCCTCCCGCACGCCTGGGTTGGCCTCGGCCACCTTCTTGGTCACCAGGTCCTTGCGCGGGCTGTGTGTCTGCGTGAGGAAGGCCGGGGCGTAGTCGGCGAACCCGGCGGCGCGCCCGTCCGCGTCCGCCGCCAGCCAGGGGGCGATGATCTCCGCATATCCCTTGTCCCGCTTGGAGCCGCCCGAAAGCGCCGTCACGGCCCGGCGCAGGCCGACCTCGTCGGCCGCCAGGGCGTTGGCGATCACCGACCGGCGGTCGTCCTCGGGCGTCAGGCCCAGGTTGCGCCGCGTCGCGGCGGCCAGGCCGGCTGCATCGCCGTAATGGGCGAACAGGGCCGCCAGCTTGCCGCGCGCGAAATCCAGTTCCGTGACCATGTCGTCGAACCCGGTTTCGCCCAGGACGCCGGCTAGGTGATCCATGGCGCGGGCGGCGGGGCTTGCGGGATCGGCGGCGGCCCGGGCCAGCAGGCGGTCGCGGGCATCCTTGCGCAGTTCCGCAGCCGTGCGCTCGTCCATGACCTTGAAATGGGGAGCGACCCCGGCTTCGAGCGGAAAACGGCCCAACAGCGATTCACAGAACGAATGAATGGTGCGGATGTTGGGGCCGTCGGTGGTGTCGGCGACCTCGGCGAACAGCCGGCGCACGCGGGCCAGGTCGTCGTCATCCAGCGGCACGCCCGTCTGGTCGCGGTAGCTGTCCATCAGCGCGTCGTCGTCCATGACCGCCCATTTGCCGAGCAGGGCGCCCAAGCGGTTGGCCATCTCCATGGCCGCCGCCTTGGTATAGGTCAGGCACAGGATGGTGCGCGGCTGCACGCCGCTCATCAACAGGCGCACGATGCGGTTGGTCAGCACATGGGTCTTGCCCGTGCCGGCGTTGGCCGACACCCAATGGGAATCCCCGGGCCGACCGGCGGTCTGCTGGACCTCGGTCGCCTGGCGTCGGGTCTCGGTCATGGGGCCGCTCATGACCCGCCTCCGCCGTCGCTTCCGCTGTCATCGCCGCCGACCGTGGTCCAGGCGCGCACCCGGGCCAGATGGTCGTAGTCGCCCCGATCGGTCTCGAACATGGGTTTGACGCGGGGGGCATAGGGGGTCTTGGGATTGGCGAACAAGGCGACCCGGCGGGCCAGGCCCTGGCCGGCGGCCTCGGTCAAGGCCGGGGCGTCCTTTAATGGAGCGACTTTGCCCGGTTCCCGCCCGCCGGACATTTTCCAATAGGCCAGGCCCGTGACGTCCTCTGCCGGTACCTTCGCGAAACCGCCCGCCTTGAGGACCATGGCTTCCAGGGGCAGCTGCGGCGAAAAACCGCTTTCGACTTGCTTCTGGCTTGGCGTGCGGCCGGTCTTGTAATCGATGATCTCGATCCCGGCGCTCGGATCGCGGTCGATGCGGTCGGCAATGCAGCGCAGGCGGAACGGCCCGGCGGCCGTGGGCAGCAGATAATGGCCCTCGGCCTCCCAGGCCAGGGGGCGGCAGCCGCGGGCCCGGCGTTCGCGCTCGACCTCCAGGAACCAGCGGGCGACGCGCAGGAAGCGCGGCCACCAGAAGGCGCGCACGGCGGGGCGGTCGGCATAGTCGGCGAAGGCGTCTTCGCCAAAGCGGATCAATTCGGCTTCGGCATTCGCGGGCAGGTCGCGGGGATGGGCTTCGATAAATTTTTCCAGGGCCTTGTGGATCAGATCGCCCCGGTCGCCTGCCCCCGGGTCGGCATCGATCGGGTCCAGCGGTTTCAGGCGCAGAATATGGCGGGCATACACCGCATAGGGATCGCGGACCCATTTCTCGACCTGGGTCACGGACAGGGCCATGGGCCGCAGATCGGCGGGCGGGCGGGGCAGGGGCCGCGCCGGCGGGATCATGGCGCCGGGATCGTCCAGGGCGTTGACCCAGCCGCGCAGGCCGTCCCGCTGTTTCAACACGTCGGCCGCCGGCGTGTCGGCGATCAGGTTGCCCAGCCGCGACAGCCAGCGCGCGGGCACGGTGGGCGCACCCTCGGCCCGCTCGGCCCGGGTCAGGACGACTTTCGGCGCCATGGCCGCCTGGACGAAATCATGGGCCGTCAGGCCGATGCGGCGCTCCGGCTGCGGCAGGCCGAAATCGGCCAGCATGGGGCGGCTCATCCAGGGGCTGGGTTTCGGTTCGGGCGGCCAGGTGCCTTCGTTCAGGCCGGCCAGGATCATCAGGTCCGCGTGCTGCAGGCGGGCTTCGAGCAGACCCCAGATACTGAGGCGCGGATGCGCCCCCCAGGCCGGGCGCACGGCGCGGCCACCCATCAAGGTTTCCAGCAAGGCCGGGTAATGACGGCCGGCCACGGGGCCGAGGGACGGCCCGGCGTCCAACACGTCGGCCATGAAGGCGGCCGCCGCCTCGCCATCCTCGCCGGCCCACAGGCGTTCGGCGCCGCCGGTATCGGCGTCGGCCGCCATGGCCTCGGCAAGGCGCAGATGGGCCGCGGCCAGGGTCGTCAGGTCCGTCTCCTTGGCCTCCAGCTGTTCGACGAAAGGTTCCGTCGCCTGGGCCAGGCGGTCGACCAATTCGACAAGCGGCCCGGCGCCGTCGACATGGGCCAGGGCAGCGCGCAGGCCGGCGATGCCCGGGGCCGGGCGGATGCCGCGCAGGACCTTGGCGGTCTCAAGCCGGCGGGCCAGGGCGCGCAGCGCGGGAGGCTCGTAGCCCAGGGCGGCCAGCGGATGTTTGAGCGCGGCCAGAACCGACACGGGCGCGAAATCCACCGCCGCCATGGCCGCGGTCAGGCGCAGGAAGGCGCCGGCGGCGGTTTCCGCCAAGGGGGTCCCGGCCGAGGCATCGACGGCGATGTTCCAGCGGCGCAGTTCCGCCTTGACCCGGCGGGCCAGGCCTTGATCGGGTGTCACCAGGGCGGCGGTCTTGCCGGGCGTTTCCAGGGCTTCGCGCATCAGCAGGGCGACCACCGCCGCTTCTTCCGCCGGGCCGGGGCAGTCGATGCGGGTGACGCCCGCAAGGGACTCGGAATAATCACTGTCGCCGTCGGGGGCGGTTCCGGTAACAGCGGCGGGGCGCAGGGCCTGGGACAGTAGGCGGAAGCGCGACGCGCGGTCACCCCCGTCGCTCTGGGTCGTTTCCGGCGCCCAGTCGCGAACGTCTTCCCGTCCGCAGCGGAGAACCCCTAGCAAGTGTTTCAGCCCATATTGCGGATGGTGGGGCTCCAGCGCCGACCAAGCATCGTTGTCCATGTCCCGGTCGAGGCCCGGCAGGATCACCGCCCCCCGGGGCAGGCCCGCGATAACGGCGAGCAGATCCGCCGTCGCCGGGACCGAGCCCGTGGACCCGGCGGCGATGACCGGGGTTTCGGGCGGGCTGCGGCGCCATTGCTCGGCCTGGGCATCGAGTGCGCGGTTGCGGCGGTCGGCGGCATCGATGCAGCCGCTGTCCTCGAGAATTTTCGGCCAGGCGGGCAGCACGATTTCCAGGAACTCCAGCGTCACCTGCCAGTGGTCGGCAAGGTCGCTTTTCTTCGACACCAGGTCGGCGAGACGATCCGCGTCCAGGCGTTCCGTCACGATCTGGTCCATCAGGCGGGCCAGTTCCTGGGCCAGGCGCAGCGCCTGATCGGGGGTGTCGTCGCGATCCTTGCGGGCCAGGATCAGGCGCGCCAGCAGGGCCTGGCGGCGCATGCCGGGCAGCGCCGGCGGCAGGTCGAGCCCGCCCATCGCATCGTCTTCACCGCCCAGCGCCAGATCGTCGCCGTCGAGATCGCCGAGCGGGGTCAGGCGCGGCAACAGCACCGTGCGCCCGCCGGCCTGGCGCAGGAAGGCCTCGGTCAGGGCGCGCACGGCGCGCCGGGTCGGCAGCAGGATGCGGTAATCGGCGAGCTGTTCCGGGGCGCCGCCGGTCGTGCTCAGCAGACTTTCCGCGAGCACATCGACGAAGGGCCGATCCGGGCGGATCGTGAAGACCTTGGGTCTGTCGCCATCCCCCGGGGGGGTCATCTATAGGTCCGCCCGGCGAAGCGTTCGGACATGTAGTCCTCGGCCTCGGCCAGGCTGTCGGGGGTGCCGACATGAAACCATTCGCCGTCATGCATGACGCCGTAGAGCCGCCCGGCCTCGATCGCCTTGTCGTACAGAACGTTCAGCGAGAACGCCCCCTCGGGCGCGCCCTCGAACAGGCGCGGATGCAAAATCTGCACGCCCGTGAACAGCCAGGGGGCGACCTCCATTTCAGGCCGGCGGGTCAGCTGGCCGTCCGGTTCGGCGCAGAAGTCGCCGCGCCCGTCATAGCCGAAGGCCTCGACCGTCGAATGCAGCAGCAGCAAGCCGTCCATCTTGTCGTCGTCCCAGCAGGACGCCAGGCGCGGCAGGATGGGGTGCGGCCCGTTGAGCAGCAGGGCATCGGAATTGGCGACATAGAACGGCGTGTCACCGAACAGGTGCAGCGCATTCTTCACGCCGCCGCCCGTTTCCAGCCGTTCGCTCTCGCGGACCGTGGTGATGCGGGGTGCCGCCCGCCCGGCGAGATGGCTTTCCAGCTGTTCGGCCAGATGGAACACGTTGACCACGGCTTCGGAAACGCCGGCGTCTTCGAGCCGGTCCAGCATATGGTCGATCAACGCCCGCCCGTCGACTTCGATCAGCGGTTTCGGCTTGTTGTCCGTCAGCGGACGCATGCGCGTGCCCAGGCCCGCCGCCAGGACCATGGCCTTGTCCGGACCCGGCGCGGGGGCGTCCGGGGCGCTGCTCACGCCGCGGCCTCGGGCTGGGAGGGCGCCGGAACGATGCGGCTTTCCTGGGGAATGGCGGCATCGATCCAGGTTTTGACGTCGGCCATGGCCGGATGGGCCAGGGCGCGTTCCAGCATGTTCCAGACATGGGGGATGTGCGGCAGGTATTGGGACTTGCCGTCGCGATGGCTGAGCCGCGTGAAGATGCCGATCACCTTGGCGTGGCGCTGCGCGCCCAGGATGGCGTAGCTGGCGCCCAGGGCCTCGTGGTCCATATCCGGGAAGGCGGCCAGATAGCGCGCCAGCATATGGGCGGCCAGCATGGGATCGACCTCGCGGCGGGCATCTTCCAGCAGCGACATCAGGTCATAGACCGGCGAGCCGGCGACCGCGTCCTGGAAGTCCAGCAGGCCGCAGCGCTGTATGCCCGGGCGGTCCTTGAGCCAGATCAGGTTGTCGACATGGAAGTCGCGCAGCACCAGGGTCTTGGGCTGGGCCAGGACCTGGCGAAAGGCCGGGCGCCAGGCTTCGAGATAGGCGTCGCGCGCGTCGTCGTCGACCTCGGCCCCCGTCACCGCCGGCAGATACCAGTCGATGAGCAGGCTCGCCTCTTCCATCAGTTTGCGTTCGTCATAGGGCGGCAGGGCGCGGGGGATCGCCGCCTCGGGTGCCCGGTCGTGGATGTGGATCAGCACGTCGACGGCGCAGGCATAAAGGGCCTCGGCGTCGGCGCCGTCGGCCAGCATCTTCGTGTAGGTGGCATCGCCCAGGTCTTCCAACAGCAACAGCCCCGCGGCCGCGTCCTCGGCATACACCTCGGGCGCGCTCAGGCCCAGCTTCAGCAGGTGCCGGGCGATGGCGACGAAGGAGCGGACATCTTCCTTGGGCGGCGGGGCGTCCATCAGCACGGCGCGGCGGTCGCCGTCGGCAAGGCGGTAATAGCCCCGGAACGAGGCGTCGGCGGCCAGCACGCTGCGCTCGGCATTTCCCCAGCCATGGCGGTCCAGGAAGGCGGTAATCAAGTCGTCACGTTCAGTCATGGAGCTCCGCTCGTTTCAATCGTTCAGTCCAGTCGGCGCCGCCGGAAAGGGCCACCCGCCGCTGGTGTGCGTCGCCGCCCGGCGAAAGCCGCAGGTCGAGCCGCCCGGCGGGCAGAAGAGACCCCAGGCGTTCCGGCCATTCGATCAGGGACAGGCCTTCGGCGAAGGCGTCCTCGATATCCAGCTCATAGGCCTCTTCGGGATCGTTGAGGCGATACAGGTCGAAATGGAACACGGTGTAATCCGGTCCCTCATAGGGCTGCACCAGGGTGAAGGTCGGGCTCGGCACCTCTTCGTCCGTGCCCAGCAGGGCCCGGACGATGCCACGGGCGATCACGGTCTTGCCCATGCCCAGTCCGCCCCACAGGGCGATCACGTCGCCGGCACGGCACAGGCCCGCCAGCCGCGCGCCAAAAGACAGGGCCGCATCCTCCCCTTCCAGGGTCAGGACGAGACCGGTCGGTTCCTCGCTTGCATGCGCCATCGCAACCATCGCCGCTCTTTTAACGAAAATAGGACCGCCGGGACAAGGCTTGACCTGACCGGCCCGGCCCGCCATGTAAGGAAAACCGGTCAACGACCGGGAAACGACCGAAGGAGAAGGCCCAAGTGCCCCAGGCGCCGGAAAAGACGGATGTGGTGATTATCGGCGCGGGCCCCGTGGGCCTGTTCGCGGTATTCGAATGCGGCATGCTGGGCCTGAACTGCCATGTGGTCGATGCGTTGGACATGCCCGGTGGGCAGTTGAGCGCACTCTACCCGGAAAAACCCATTTACGATATCCCGGGATACCCCCGCATCGGAGCTCTGGAGCTTGTCGACCGCCTGACCGAACAGGCGGCTCCCTTCAATCCGGTCTATCACCTGGGCAGTCCGGTCACGGGTCTGGCGCAGGACGGCGGCATCTGGCAGGTCACCACCGCCCGGGGGGCGACGATCGCGGCCCCCGCGGTCATCATCTGCGCCGGGGTCGGCGCCTTCGGGCCGAACCGCCCCCCCTTGGACGGCATCGAAGCCTATGAGGATCAGGGTCCCGGCCTGGGCGTGAAATACATGGTCGGGCGGATCGAGGATTTCCGCGACCGCCGCGTGGTCATCGCCGGCGGCGGCGACAGCGCCGTCGACTGGGCGCTCAACCTTGCCGAGGTCGCGCAAAGCGTCGCCGTCGTCCATCGCCGGCAAAAATTCCGCGCCGCCCCCGACAGCGTGCGCAAGCTGGAAGACCTGGCGGCGGCGGGCAAGGTTGATCTGGTCATTCCTTATCAGTTGGGCGGGCTCGCGGGTGCGGGCGGGCGGCTCGACGCGGTCATCGCCCGCGATCTCGACGGCACCGAACGGCGCCTGCCGGCCGATGCCCTGCTGCCGTTCTTCGGCATGCTGCAGCAACTGGGCCCCATCGCCGACTGGCAATTGGACTTGCGCGATAATCATATCGCCGTCGATCCGGCGACCATGGCGACGGACCGTCCCGGCCTGTTCGCCGCCGGCGACATCATCACCTATCCCGGCAAGCTGAAGCTGATCCTGACCGGCTTCGCCGAAGCCGCCGCCGCGGCCCATGGCGCCCATGCGGTGGCGCGGCCGGGCGAAATCCTGCATTTCGAATATTCCACGACCAAGGGCGTGCCCGCCGCGGGGACCGGCTAGGCGATCCCGGTCGCCGAGAGGTTCCAATCGGGCGGTCCGGCGTGCTACATCACCGGCCGGACGCTCGCCGTGGACAGCGGGTTCGACGCCGCTGGCATCGCAGTGGCGATGCCGCAGGAGAATAAATTTTGCGCTTCGGGAAGATGTTGAAAGGAGGGGGCTGGGTCGTGGTCGTCCTGGCTGTTGCCGTCTTGAGCGACACCGCCGCCGTGGCCGAACCGTTACTGGCCGCCGCCGCTCCCTGCCTGTCCTGTCATGGACGCGACCAGCTTGTCCGGAAACCCGGTGTGCCCTCGATCCTGGGCCTCGATGCCAAATACCTGATTCATCAGATCACCGCCTTTCAGCGGGAATTCGTGCCGCGGGGCAGCGGGTTCACGCGGCTGGAGCGCAAGCATCCGGTGATGAACGCCCAGGCCCCCAAGATCAAACGCGCGGACGTTGCCGCCGTGGCGCGTTATTTCGCGGGCCGGCCCTGCGTCAGCGCCCGTGATCTGGACGGCGGTCCGGCGGAATCACCGCCCCCGCCGCCCGACGTGCAACGCTGCTTTGTCTGTCACGGCGAGGCAGGCCGCAGCCACCACGCGTTCGTCCCCAGCCTTGCCGGGCAGCGGCGCAATTACCTGCGCGTGCAGCTGCAGGCGTTCCGCGACACCCATTGGGTTGATATGACGCGCCCGGGCCGGTCCCGCACCCACAACATGATGAGCCGTCAGGGGGCTTACCTGACCGACGCGGAGATCGACGACCTGGCCGCCTATTTCGCGGCCCAGTCGTGCCGGACACCCGTTCGGGCGCCGGGGGTCAGTTCATGGGATGGCGGTAGATAAGCCGTCCGTCGTCGTCGACCGTGAAATAATCCGGCAGGTCCGGGTGGTCGATCAGTTCGTCCGACTCTTCCAGCTCCAAATTCTGCTCCGACACGTAGGCCACATAGGGTGACTTGTCATGGTTTTCCGCAAGCAGATGGTAGAAGGGCTGGTCCTTGCGCGGGCGCACCTCGGCCGGAATGCTGTCGTACCACTCTTCGGAATTGTTGAACTCCGGGTCGATGTCGAACACCACGCCGCGGAATCCGTAAACGCGGTGGCGGACAAACTCGCCGAGCGGGAATTTCGCGAATGATCTGCTCATGACCTTGTGGTCCTTTTATTGCCTTCTTCCGAGGACGGCCGTACCTGGGCGCAGGCTCAATATAGTGCGCTGCCGCCGGGAGTCAAAGTCAGCCAAAAGTCAGGGGTCACGGGTCAGGAATCGGAGGCTCCGTTCGCCCGTGCTTCCGCATAGGCGATCAACACCCCGCCGTCGGGCAGGGGCGTGTTGACGAATTCCAGCACGCGGCCGTCGGCGCATTCGATGGTGTCGCGGGTGACTTCGCGCCGGGTCATGGCGGACAGGATCCGCGCCTTTTTGGTGTCCCAGTCGCCGCCGGTCGCGGCCAGCGGGCGGGTGGCTTCGACGAAATCGCTGACATGGGTGCCGGCGCTGGGGCCGTCGTCGCCCAAATCCCACATTCGGGCAAAAGCCGGGTTCCAGAATTTCAGCCGCCCGTCCGACCCGAACACGGCGATGGCCTCGCTGAGGTTCTCCAGGCTGGCGCGATAGACCGCATCGCGGGCGTTGTTGGCGCTTTCCAGGTCGAGCTGGTCGGTCACGTCGTCATAGCCCAGGGACAGGCCGCCCGACGGCATGGGATAGGCGACGGCGCGCAAGGTGCGCCCGTCGGGCAGATGCATGAGATCGCCCATGGGGTCGCCGGCCTCTTCGAACAGGGCCAGCTGCTCCATCTTGTAGGCGCGGAAATCGGGCACCTCGGGCAGGCGCCGCTCGGCGCGCAAATGCTCCAGGATTTCCGAGAAGTCGCGGCCTTCGTCCAACCACGCGGCATCCAACCGCCACATGTCGCGGTAGGCTTCGTTGAAGAACACAAGCTTGGTCGACCGGTCGAAGATGGCGATGCCGGTGCCCAAACCCTTGAGCACGGCCTCGGACATCTGCGCCCAGGGCGGCAGGGCGGTCGGCTCGGCGGCCGGCGGCGGGGCCGGGTTTTCGCCCGCGCCGTGGGGAAAGGCATATCCGATCAGGCCGCTGACGGCGGCGTCCGGCGCCTCGTCCCCGGCGCTGCCGTTGTCGCCGGCAAGCGGGCATTCGGTGACATCGAAGGACCGGGTCTCGCCGGCGTTTTCCAGGTCCTGGATACGGGTCACCGGGCGGGCCTCGTCGCGCGCGGTCTCCGCCTGCCCGTCGTCGGGCCCGGCGACGCGCTGGTTGAGGGCCGCCTGATTGGTGAACACGACGCGCAGGTCGCCGTCGCGCAGCCAGATGGGGAACGGCAGGGCATCGAGCAGGCCGCGCAGGTGCAGGTCGCGGGCTTCCGGCAGGTCGCCCTCGCCGGTCAGGTCGATCAGCAGCTTGGCGGCGGCGGAGATGTCGCGCATCCACACCATGTCGGCAAGCGGCTTACCGTCCTTGGCGCTGGCGCGCGCGCCCACGGCCTGGACCATGCGCCGGCCGCCCGAATCGGCCGTGGTCAGCACGATTTCGAACCGTCGGCCTTCCTCATGCAGGAACGTAACGGAGGCCTTCAGCCGTTTCGCCGAATCGCCGTTGAAGCAGGCGATGACGTCTTCGAATTTGGCATTTGTGCCCTCGGCCAGGGACAGCAGCGAGGCCAGCTTGCGCGAACAGGTGATGCCGCCCGACCCGCGGTCCCACAGGAACAGGCCGTCGGGCGATCCGGCCAGGATTTCCCGGGCCTTGACGGCCACGGCCTCGATCCGCCGGCGCTCGTACTCGGCCTCACCCGCCCGTCGCCGGAACATCCAGGCGACGATCAAAAGCAGGCCCGCGCCGATAAGCAATCCGACGCTGAACGCACTGATGGGGGTGATATCGCTTAGCACGAAGGGATGTTAATCATTGAACTGCCTGATAACAAAGCAAAAGGCGGCGCTTGCGCGCCGCCTCTTAACCTTTTTCGGCCGAAGGGCCGGATTAGTAACGATAGGCGTCCGTCTTGAACGGGCCTTTGACGTCCACACCGATGTAATCGGCCTGGTCCTTGCGCAGGGTCGACAACTGCGCCCCCAGCTTTTCCAGGTGCAGCATGGCGACTTTTTCGTCCAGGTGCTTGGGCAGCACATAGACTTCGTTCTTGTACTTCTCGCCGCGGGTCCACAGCTCGATCTGGGCCAGCGTCTGGTTGGTGAAGCTGGCGGACATGACGAAGCTGGGGTGGCCGGTGGCGCAGCCCAGGTTGACCAGGCGGCCTTCAGCCAGAAGGATGATGCGCTTGCCGTCGGGGAACTCGATCTCGTCGACCTGCGGCTTGATGTTGTTCCACTTGAAGTTCTTCAACTTGGCGACTTCGATTTCGTTGTCGAAGTGGCCGATGTTGCAGACGATCGCGCGGTCCTTCATGTCCCGCATGTGGTCGACGGTGATGACGTCGATGTTGCCCGTGGTGGTGACGAAGATGTCGCCGCGGGGGGCGGCGGCTTCCATGGTCACGACCTCGTAGCCTTCCATGCAGGCCTGCAGGGCGCAGATCGGATCGACTTCGGTGACCAGCACGCGGCAACCGGCGCTGCTCAAGGATTCAGCGGAACCCTTGCCGACGTCGCCGTACCCGGCGACCACGGCGACCTTGCCGGCCATCATCACGTCGGTGGCGCGGCGGATGCTGTCGACCAGGCTTTCGCGGCAGCCGTACTTGTTGTCGAACTTCGACTTGGTGACCGAATCGTTCACGTTGATGGCCGGGAACATCAGGGTTCCCTTCTTCTGCATGTCGTACAGACGATGCACGCCGGTCGTGGTTTCTTCGGTAACACCCTTGATGGCCTCACCCTGGCGGGCGTACCAGCCGGAATCCTCGGCCAGTTTCTTCTTGATCGAGGCGAACATGTATTCGGCCTCTTCCGACCCCGGATTGTCGAGTACCGACGGGTTTTTCGCCGCCTCGATGCCCAGGTGGATCAGCAGCGTCGCGTCGCCGCCGTCATCCAGGATCATGTTGGCGGTGCCTTCCGGGAAATCGAAGATGCGGTGGCAGTAGTCCCAGTATTCCTCCAGGTTTTCACCCTTATGGGCGAACACCGGGGTGCCGCCGTCGGCGATGGCGGCGGCGGCGTGATCCTGGGTCGAGAAGATGTTGCAGGAGGCCCAGCGCACGTCGGCGCCCAGGTCCTTCAGGGTTTCGATCAGCACGGCGGTCTGAATCGTCATGTGCAGGGAACCGGCGATGCGCGCGCCCTTCAACGGCTGCTGGGCGCGGTATTCATCGCGCGTGGACATCAGGCCCGGCATCTCCGTTTCCGCCATGCTGATTTCCTTGCGGCCCCAATCCGCAAGCGACATGTCGGCAACTTTGTAATCGTCGAAGGGCATATAGAACTCCTGTTCCGTAATCAGATCGACGCAGACCGCGGACGTTTGTGTCCGGGCGCGCGCGATTGTGAAATAATTTCGCCGGGCGGGGGTCCGCCCAGGTCATGCGTGATGCGGGGATGTAGCAGCCTCAGGCCCAATCTTCAAGGGGTGGCCCGGGGCCGGGCCTGGATCTGCGCTGATCATGGATTGGAGAAAATCTCAATCCACGGCTGAGAATTTCGCGATTTTCCAGGCGCTTGGCGCGGGCCATACTGCGCGCCGCTCAACAACTGATCACCTGAAAGGGCCTCTGTCACCATGACCGATCCGGACATTCTCAAGCGCGAAATCAAAATCCTGGTGTTCGACCAGTACGGCACCGTCGTCGACATGCAGAAGGGCCTGACGGAAATCGCCACGCCGTTCCTGAAAGAAAAGGGCTGGGACGGCAAACCCCACAGCTTCGTCACCTGGTGGCGGCGCACCCATTTCGAAAATTCCATGATCGACGCGCTGTGCGACCGCGGCCATACGCCCTACCGCCAGATCGGCCATCGCGCCGTCTCCGTGGTCATGGACCGGGCCGGGATCAAATACACCCAGGCAGAGGTTGAATGGCTGGTCTCCGAGATCGAGAAACTGAAGCCCTTCCCCGACGTGATCGAAGCTCTGGGCCGCCTGCGGGATGCCGGCTACGAACTTGCCATCCTGTCCAACGGCGATCCGGACATGCTGGCCAACGCCGGCCCGTACATCGGCTTCGACTTCGACCATGTCATCTCCGTCGCCGAAGCGGGCTATTTCAAGCCCCATTGGGCGACCTACGCCACGGCCTGCGAGATCACGGGCTACGACCGCACGTCCTGCCTGTTTGTCGCCAACCACGAATTCGACGTGGTCGGGGCGAAAAGCTTCGGCATGCGCACGGCCTTCATCGACCGGCGCAAGCGGCCGTTCGGCGCCTGGCCGGATCAGCCCGACCTGATCATTGAAAACTTCAAGGAGATGGCCGATACACTCTGTTAGGTCGCAAATCCCGAGCGGCCCCGTAAGGGGACGCGACGACGCATTTGCGCGAAAAAAAGTTTCCAGGAACTTTCGCGCCCGCTAAGACGGGACCATGACCACCTCTTCCCGCCATTTCCTTCTTTGCCCCGGCTTCATGACCGACCAGGCCCTCTGGTCGCGCATGGCGCCGGGGTTGGCGGCCCTCGGCACCTGCACCTTCGCCGACCTGAGCCGCACCGACGACCTGGAGGCGACGGCCCGCGAGCTTTTGGCCGCCGCCCCCGACCGCTTCATCCTGATCGGCTTTTCCCTCGGCGGCTTCGTCGCGCGGGAGATCGCGCGTCTTGCCCCCGACCGGGTCAGGGGCCTGGTGCTGATGAATTCCTCGGCCCGCCCGCCGCGGCCCGAAATCGCCAAACGCAACGCCTTCCTGATCGGTCATACGAAGGAACGCGGGTTTCGCGGCCTGTCGTCGGAGGCCGTGAAAAAAGCCTTCCATCCGAACCTGCGCGACGACGAGGCCCTGATTCAGGAGGTCAAGGACATGGCGCTGCGCATGGGGGGCGAGGCCTTCATCAAACAGCTCTCGATCCAGCGCCCGGACCGCCGCGCGGACCTGGCGGCGATCACATGCCCGACCCTGGTCATCTGGGCGCGGCAGGACGAACTGCGGTCCTTGAAGGAGTCTCAGGAAATGGCCGATGCCATTCCGGGCGCCAAGTTGGAGGTCATCGAGGACTGTGGTCATATGACGCCCATGGAAGCGCCGGACGCGGCGTTGAGGCTTCTTGCCGACTGGCTGGAAGACCGCGATATCTAGGGCGCTCGGGAGTCGCGCCTAGGACAGCCCGTTGAAATCATCCAGCAGCGCCGCGATGCGGCCCGGGTCGACCTGACCCATGATGGCATCGGCGCG